>JAFLDX010000137.1 GCA_017302215.1 Lysobacterales bacterium | reverse complement strand
CACGGGGCGACCACGGCGACGCGGGCGCGTGTCAGCGGTAGTTCTCGTAGGACTTTTCCTCGACCAGGCTCGAGCCGAGCGCGTCGTTGATCTCGCGCTTGAACTGCGCGCGTTCGTCGTTGCGGAAATAGACCGCGCGCGCCAGCTCGATGAACTCGGCGTCGAAGGCCTTCGCCTTCTCCTTGACGCGGATGCGATCCTCGATGTCCCACAACGTCTCGTTGACGTCCTTGAGTTTCGCGCGCGACGCGGCGATGTCGGTCACGGATGCCGCCGCGGCAGCCCAGGTGCGGTTGAGCAGGTCGAGTTCGGTGCGCACGTTGGCGAGCTTGGCCGCATCGCCGATGCGCGCGGCCTTGATCTCGAGGATCGTGATCTTGTCGATCAGCTCGCCATAGGAAACGGGAACGGCAATCTGGCTCATGCGGGGGCGCTGCCGGCAGTCGGGATGCGCCATGGTAGGCCGATCGACGCCGGCTGCGAAGCCGCCACCGCAGTGCGCCCGTCGACGCGGTGAAAAAACGGCGGCGCGGTTCCCGCGAAGCGCGCCGCCGGTGCCCGCAACGCGGGCACGAAAACTCAGAAGCGATAGGCCGCCGACACGCCGAACGCGAGTGGGTCGATCGCGACCGTGCCGACGCCGGCACCGTCGACCTTGACCTTCGTGTCGATGTCCATCCAGCGCGCATCGACCGTCACCGCCCAGCGCGGCGACAGCGCGAAGTCGATGCCGGCGTGCGCGGCGAGGCCGAACGAGTCGTCGAGGCTTACGCGCGTGCCGGCCAGCGGACCGGTTTCGTCGATCGAGAAGAAGCGCGTGTAGTTGACGCCGACGCCGACGAACGGATTGACCGAACCGCCCGGGTTGAAATGCCAGTTGACGCCGAGCGTCGGCGGCAGGTGCTTGACCTCGGCGGCCTTGACGCCGTTGAGCTTGACGTCGTGGCTGAACGGCAGCGCGGCGAGCACGTCGATGCCGAGGTTCGGGCCCAGCATGTATTCGAGCGAGAAGGTCGGGCGCCAGTTGTCGTCGACGTCGGCCTTCAGCGCGCCGGAGGCGAGCGTGCCGTTGTCGGACTTCGGCTTGACCATGTGGACGCCGAAGCGGAAGGTCCACGGGCCGTCTTCGGCGGCCTGGGCGGCGAGGGGCATCGCGGCCAGGATGGCGGCGATCAGCAGGGTCTTTCTCATGGCGGGGCTCCGTTGTGGGTGGCGGCGATTCTGCGAGCCCGGACCGCGCCGCCCTTGATCCTCGTCAAGGCCGCCGCACCCTGCGACGAGCCGCCGCAGGCCGACGCACGTCGTCGACGGCGACTTCGCGGAGGTGCTTGATCCCGGTCAAACCGCGGCGGCGTGCGCCGACGCATGATGCGGCCATGATGCTCGCCGCCCTGCACCGCCCCGCCCCCGCTGCCGCACCGCAGTTCGACCGCGAGGTCATCGCGCGCTACGACACCAACGGTCCGCGCTACACCTCGTACCCGACCGCACCGCATTTCCACGAGGGTTTCGGCGAAGCGGAATTCCGCGCGGTCGCGCATGCCTCGAACGAGGACCCGATCCCGGCCCCGCTGTCGCTGTACGTGCACGTCCCGTTCTGCCCGAGCCCGTGCTTCTACTGCGGCTGCACGCGCATCATCACGCGCGACCGCCGCAAACCGCTCGCCTACGTCGACCGCCTCGTGCGCGAGGCCGCGCTCGTCGCACCGTTGTTCGACCACGATCGCGAGGTTTCGCAGCTGCACTTCGGTGGCGGCACGCCGAACGTGCTGGACGCACCGAGCCTCGATTTCCTGATGGCCGAACTCGGGCGCTGTTTCGACCTGTCGCGCGCGCCGTCGCGCGAGTTCGGCATCGAGGTCGACCCGCGCCTCGCCACGCCGGCCGACATCGCGCGCTTCGCCGCGCTCGGCTTCAACCGGCTCTCGCTCGGCATCCAGGATTTCGACGCGGACGTGCAACGCGCGGTCAACCGCGTGCAGGGCGTCGCCGAGACGCGAGCCCTGCTCGAGGCAGCGCAGCGCCACGGCTTCCGCTCGACCAGCGTCGACCTCATCTACGGCCTGCCGCTGCAGACCCGCGAACGCTTCGCCACGACGCTCGACGCGGTGGTCTCGATGCGCCCGCGCCGCATCGTGACCTACGCCTATGCCCATCTGCCCGAGCGCTTTCCGGCGCAGCGACGCATCGACCGCCACGACCTGCCGGATGCCGCGACGCGGCTCGGCCTCCTTGAACTCGCGGTCGAGCGTCTGTGCGGCGCCGGCTACCGCTACATCGGCATGGATCATTTCGCCCTGCCCGACGACGACCTCGCAATCGCCCAGGCCAACGGCAGCCTGCAGCGCAACTTCCAGGGCTACTCGACGCATGCGCGCAGCGACCTGATCGGCCTCGGCATGAGCTCGATCAGCCATGTCGGAGCCAGTTTCAGCCAGAATGCGCGCGACCTGCCGAACTACGAGGCGGCGATCGACGCCGGCCGGCTGCCCGTGTGCCGCGGCCTCGCGCTCGATGCCGACGACCTCATCCGGGCGGACGTGATCCAGCAGCTGATGTGCAACGACGAGATCGACGTCGGCCGCGTCGAGGCCGTGCACCGCATCGATTTCGCATCCTATTTCCGCGAGGCACTCGACCGGCTCGGCGGTCTGGCCGCCGACGGCCTCGTCTCGCTGTCACCGACCCGTGTCGTCGTGGCCGCGCGCGGACGCCTGCTGCTGCGCAATGTCGCGATGTGCTTCGACCGCTACCTCGGCCGTGGCCTTCCGCCAAAAATGCACTACTCGAAAACGGTGTGAATAACCGTCATCATGGGAAGACCGAGGGGACCCGCGCCGGGCCCACCCAGGAAGCGTCCCGATGACGAGCTCGCCCGAAGTCGTCCAGCTCAGCGAAGTGCGCGCCTCGTGCACGCAATGCGCCTGGCAGACCCTGTGCCTGCCGGCGTCGCTCGACGGGACCAACCTCGAACGCCTCGACGAGGTCGTGCGCAAGCGCCGTCCGCTGCGTCGCGGCGAGGTGCTCTACCGCGAAGGCCTTCGCCACGCCGCGCTGTTCGTCGTGCGCAGCGGCACGCTGAAGACCTCGACCACGCTCGCCGACGGCGACACCCAGGTGCTCGGCTTCCACCTGCCGGGTGAAATCGTCGGTTTCGACGGCCTGGTCGACGAGCCGCATCATTCAACCGCCGAGGCGCTCGAGGATTCGAGCGTGTGCGAGGTACCGGTCGCGCGCCTGGCCGAGATCGCCGCACAGATCCCGCTGCTGCAGCAGCAGGTCTACCGGATCATGGGCCGCGAGTTCTCGCGCGAGCAGATGCACGCCGTGATGATGGGCCGGCGCCACGCGATGGCGCGCCTCGCCCTGTTTCTGCACGGCCTCAGCGAGCGCCGTCGCGCCTGCAACCACGACCCCGACTCGCTGCATCTCAGCATGTCCCGCCAGGACGTGGCCAACTACCTCGGCCTCGTCATCGAGACGGTCAGCCGGCTGTTCTCGCGGCTGCAGTCGCTCGGCGTGCTCGCGGTCGACCGCCGCGCAGTGCGCATCCTCGACCATGCAGCCCTCGCCGAACTCGCCCAGGGCGAGGAAGACTCGCGCGCGACCGCCTGAAGCGCCGCCCGCGCGGCCCGCTCGCTGCGGTGCTGCGACAATACGCCGGGGGGTCCGCCGGCCGCCATTGATCAGGATCAACAAGCCTGCCCGGCCGATTGCGGACACTTCCGCCGTCATCATCGAGCGGAGGAGCGCGCCGTGCAGGCCACGGAAACATACAACGACAAGGTCGTCCGCCAGTTCACGATCGCCACCGTCATCTGGGGCATCGTCGGCATGGCGGTCGGACTCCTGATCGCTGCCCAGCTGGCCTGGCCCGCGCTCAACTTCGACGTGCCGTGGCTGACCTACAGCCGCCTGCGTCCGCTGCATACCAACGCCGTGATCTTCGCCTTCGGCGGCAGCGGCCTGTTCGCGACCGCCTACTACGTGGTCCAGCGCACCTGCCATGCGCGCCTGTTCTGCGACCGGCTCGCGGCGTTCACGTTCTGGGGCTGGCAGGTCGTCATCGTCGCCGCGGCGATCACCCTGCCGATGGGCCTGACCCAGGGCAAGGAATACGCCGAGCTGATCTGGCCGATCGACATCCTGATCGCCCTCGTGTGGGTCGCCTACGCGATCGTGTTCTTCGGCACGATCGTCAAGCGCCGGGTCAAGCACATCTACGTCGCGAACTGGTTCTTCGGCGGCTTCATCCTCGCCGTCGCCGTGCTGCACATCGTCAACAGCATCGCCATCCCGGTGTCGTGGACCGAGTCGTATCCGGTCTATTCGGGCGCGGTCGACGCGATGGTGCAATGGTGGTACGGCCACAACGCGGTCGGCTTCTTCCTGACCGCGGGCTTCCTCGGCATCATGTACTACTACGTGCCGAAGCAGGCGCAGCGGCCGATCTATTCGTACCGGCTGTCGGTCGTGCACTTCTGGGCGCTGATCTCGGTGTACATGTGGGCGGGTCCGCACCACCTGCACTACACCGCGCTGCCCGACTGGGCGCAATCGCTCGGCATGGTGTTCTCGCTGGTCCTGCTCGCACCGAGCTGGGGCGGCATGATCAACGGCATCATGACCCTGTCGGGTGCGTGGCACAAACTGCGCACCGACCCGATCCTCAAGTTCCTGATCGTCTCGCTGTCGTTCTACGGCATGTCGACGTTCGAGGGACCGATGATGTCGATCAAGACGGTCAACGCGCTCTCGCACTACACCGACTGGACGATCGGCCACGTCCATGCCGGCGCGCTCGGCTGGGTCGCCTTCATCACGATCGGCGCGATCTACAGCATGCTGCCGAAGCTGTTCGGCGCCGAGCGCATGCATTCGATCAAGGCGATCGACCTGCACTTCTGGATCGCCACGATCGGCATCGTGCTGTACATCGCCGCGATGTGGATCGCCGGCGTCATGCAGGGCCTGATGTGGCGCGCGACGAACGTCGACGGCACGCTGACCTACACCTTCATCGAATCGGTGCGCCAGACCTATCCGTACTACGTGACGCGCTTCCTGGGCGGCGCGATGTTCCTGGTCGGCATGCTGATCATGGCCTGGAACGTGTGGAAGACCGTGACCCCCGCGCGCGAGATGCCCCTCGTGCGCATCCCGGCACCGGCCCACGCCTGAGGAACCGACGATGATCAGTCATGCCACCATCGAGAAGAACGTCGGCCTGATGGCCGTCCTCATCGTCGTCGCGATCGCGGTCGGAGGCCTCGTCGAGATCGTGCCGCTCATGTTCCAGGCACAGACCGTGCAACCGGCGCCCGGGGTCAAGCCGTACTCGCCGCTGCGCCTCGCCGGCCGCGACGTCTACGTCAGCGAGGGCTGCTACGGCTGCCATTCGCAGATGGTCCGCACGCTCGCCTCGGAGAAGCTGCGCTACGGCGACTATTCGGTCGCCGGCGAGTCGGTCTATGACCGTCCGTTCCAGTGGGGCTCCAAGCGCACCGGACCGGATCTGGCGCGTGTCGGCGGCCGCTATTCGGACGACTGGCACCGCGAACACCTCAAGAACCCGCGCAACGTCGTGCCCGAATCGAACATGCCGGGCTATCCGTGGCTGACCCAGGAGCTCGTCGACCCGACCCTGATCGAGCACAAGATGCGCATGCTCGCCAAGCTCGGCCATCCGTACACCGAAGCCGATTACGCCAAGGTCAAGGACGAGGTCACCGGGCAGACCAGGATGGACGCGCTGGTCGCCTACCTGCAGGGCCTTGGCAAGTTCGACAAGGAGGCCGCGCCATGACCTCGGGCATCGTCACCGCGATCCTGCTGATCGCCTTCATCGGGCTCTGCCTGTGGGCCTGGAGCAAGCGCCGCCAACGTGATTTCGCCGAAGCCTCGAGACTGCCGCTCGAGGAAGACCGCACGCAACGGGAGCCACGCGCATGAGCTCGTCATGGAGCTGGTACATCATCATCCTGACGGTCGTCTTCACGATCGGCATCACCTGGCTGTTGCTCGCCAACGCGCGCAAGACGCCGAAGGGCACCGCCGCGCAGGACACCGGGCACGTCTGGGACGAGGACCTCACCGAACTCAACAATCCGCTACCGCGCTGGTGGTTCCTGCTGTTCCTGCTGACGATCCTGTTCACCGGGCTGTACCTCGCCCTGTATCCGGGCCTCGGCACGTTCGACGGCAAGCTCGGCTGGAGCTCGACCGCGCAGGCCAATGCCGAACTCGACGAGACGCAGGCGAAGCTCGAGTCGCTGTACGCCGGTTTCCGCGACAAGCCGCTGGCCGAGCTCGCCGCCGATCCGGCCGCGGTCAAGGTCGGTCGCAACGTATTCGCCAACAACTGCGCGGCCTGCCACGGCACCGACGCGCGCGGTGCCAAGGACTATCCGAACCTCGTCGACGGCGACTGGCTCTACGGCGGCGATGCGGACACCGTGCTGGCCAGCGTGCTCGCGGGTCGCC
Organism: Lysobacterales bacterium; assembly: GCA_017302215.1. Lineage (GTDB taxonomy): Bacteria > Pseudomonadota > Gammaproteobacteria > Xanthomonadales > Rhodanobacteraceae > Dokdonella. Next base: position 2,522 of record JAFLDX010000137.1, on the reverse strand, counting down.
ACGGCCTGATGCCGCCGATGATCGCGACCCTGCCCGGCAACGGCGTCGAGGAAGTCGCGCACTACGTGCTCGGCCTGTCCGGTCTCGACCACGACGCACGCCTCGCCGGCGAGGGCAAGGCCAAGTTCGAGGCGGTCTGCGCCGCCTGCCACGGCGTCGACGGCAAGGGAATGCACGCGCTCGGCGCACCGAACCTGACCGACGACATCTGGCTGCACGGCCAGGGCAGCGTGGCGACGATCCGCGACGCGATCACCTACGGCCGCAGCGGCACGATGCCGGCGTGGGAGCCGATCATCGGCAAGGATCGCGCACGCCTCGCCGTGGCCTGGCTGCTCGCCCAGGGCAAGGCCGACGCCACGCCTCCCGAGCCACCGCCGAGCGCGGGCAGCGCGCCGTGAGCAGCTATCGGCCTCCGGCCGGTTCGCAGCGGCGTCCCCGCGAGGAGACGCCGCGCGACACCGCGGCGCGCCGCATCGGCGCGATCGCCTGGCCGTCGTTCTTCGCGGCCGGCGTCGCCACGATGGTGTTCTTCGCGATCGTCGACCCGATCGAACTGGCGCGCATGACCTGGCCCGGTTTCGAGATCTCGCGCCAGGCCGGCTACACGCTCGGCTTCTTCATGTTCTGGCTGTGCACGGCCTCGGCCTGCCTGTTCACCGCGATCCTGATCTCGCCGCCGCCGCTCGACGACCGGACGCCGCGCCCGTGAGCGAGCCACCCCGCGCGAAGGCGACGCGCAGACTCGACATCCAGGTCGTCGAGGGCAATTCGCTGTACGCCAAGGAACCGAAGGTCTACCCGCGCGAGGTGGACGGCCGCTTCCAGCGCCTGCGCACGGCCGCGGTGTTCTGGCTGCTCGGCATGTTCTACGTGTTCCCGTGGATCAGCATCGGCGGCCAGCAGCTCGTCCTGTTCGACCTGCCGGCGCGCCGCTTCCACGTGTTCGGCCTGACCTTCTGGCCGCAGGACTTCTACCTGCTGACCCTGCTGCTCGTCATCGCCGCGCTGTCGCTGTTCTTCTTCACTTCGCTCGCGGGACGCCTGTGGTGCGGTTACGCGTGTCCGCAGACCGTGTGGACCGAGGTGTTCCTGTGGATCGAGCGGCGCATCGAGGGCGACCGCAATGCGCGCATGAAGCTCGATGCCGCGCCGTGGACGCCACGCAAGTTCGCGCGCAAGGGCGCCAAGCAGGCGGCCTGGATCGTGTTCGCGTTGTGGACCGGCTTCACCTTCGTCGGCTTCTTCACGCCGATCCGCGAACTCGGCCCCTCGGTCCTCGCCGGCACGGCCGGCGGCTGGGAGTCGTTCTGGATCCTGTTCTACGGCTTCGCCACCTATGGCAACGCCGGCATCCTGCGCGAGCAGGTATGCAAGTACATGTGCCCGTATGCGCGCTTCCAGAGCGCGATGTTCGACCGCGACACGCTCGTCATCAGCTACGACGTCGCGCGCGGCGAGCCGCGCGGGCACCGCAAGCGCACGAAGGCCGTGATTCGTGAATCGGGGTTCGTGAATGGTGAAAGCAGCGGCGTGGCACATGCCGACGCACGCACGGCAACCGTTTCTGCCGAGGCGGCAACGGCCAGCACCGCACCCGCTCCTCCCGAATCACCCCTCACGCATCACGCATCACGAATCACCCATCACCAGTCCCCGCCGCTGGGCGACTGCATCGACTGCCTCGCCTGCGTGCAGGTCTGCCCGACCGGCATCGACATCCGCGACGGCCTGCAGATCGAGTGCATCGCCTGCGCGGCCTGCATCGACGCCTGTGACGCGGTGATGGACAAGATGGCCTATCCGCGCGGGCTGATCCGCTACACCACCGAGAACATGCTGCAGGACAAGCCGGTGCGCGTGCTGCGTCCGCGCACGCTCGTCTACGCCGGCATCCTCTCTGCGTTCATCCTCGGCTTCGCGTGGAGCGTCGCCGCGCGCGCGCCGGTCATCGTCGAGGTGCTGCGCGACCGCAACGCGCTGTTCCGCACGATCGCCCACGGCGCGATCGAGAACAGCTACAACGTCAAGCTCGTCAACAAGACCGACGGCCCGCTCGCGTTGTCGCTGCGCGCCAGCACCGACCTGCCGCTGCGCATGGTCGGTCGCGCCGAGGTCTCGCTGGACTCCGGCGAGGTATTCTCGCTGCCGCTGACCTTGCGCGCCGATTCCGGCACGGTCGCCGGCCATGCCCCGATCGTGATCGAAGTGGTCGGCGCGGATGGAAAGGTGCTCGCCGCGAACCGCTCGATCTTCTACGCCCCGGAACCGAAATGAACGCTCCCGCTGCCGTCCAAACCGCCTGGTACCGCGTGCCCGAGGTCTGGCTGATCTTCGTCCTCCTCGGCGCGACGATCCTCGGCACCTTCGTCATGATGGCGATGGCGACGCGCCAACCCGACACCCACCTCGTCGTGCCGAACGACGTGCCGCGCCCGAGCAAGATCCCGCCGATCACGCCGGCCGCCACGGCCCCGGCGCGCGGGCACGGCGCCGACTGAGGACGATCGCGTGGATGCCGC
>JAFLDX010000136.1 GCA_017302215.1 Lysobacterales bacterium | reverse complement strand
GCGATCGCGCGCACGCGCCGTGCCGGCGCGGCCGGAGCCGCCAGCAGGGCGGCGAACGCCATCGCCAGGCCGAGCCACGGCATGAAATAGTGGCGCGCGCCGAGCACGTCCTCGAAGGTGGCGCGACCGAACTGCAGGTGGCCGAGGGCAAGGCCCGTGCGCGGCCACTGCACGAGGCCCGAGGCGAGGAAGACCACGAGGCCCGCCACCAGCAGGGCCATGCGGTCACGCGACCAGGCGCTGCGCAGACCACTCGCGAGAAGCACGACGAACAGCAGCATGCCGATCAGGTAGGCGGCCGCGACGAATCCATCCAGTCGCGGCCACAGGCCAAAGAAACTCCACCATTGCCGGAACCACGCGATCGCACCCTCGCGCACCAGCCGCGCCGGCGAGGTGTCCGCCAGCAGGGCGTCGACGCCCTCGGCAGGCAGGACCACGGCACGCACCACGAACCATGCCGCGACGAGCGCTACGAGCACGAGCACGCCGCGGTCACGCAATCCGGTCCAGCGCGCGAGACCGTCGAGCGGCCAGGCGATCAGCACCACGGCCGCCGCGATCAGTGCCAGAGCGCTCTCCTTCGCCGCGAGCGCGAGCGCGAACAGCACCGTCGCGATGACCAGGTCGCTCGTCGCGCCACCGGTGCGGTAACGCCGGCACGCGACCAGCGCCGCGAGCCCGAACAGGCAGGCCAGCAATTCGTAGCGGTTGGCCAGCCAGATGTCGGTGGCGACCGCGACCGGGCTCACGGCGAATGCGAGCGCGAGCACGAAGGCGTGGCTGCGCCGTGCTCCCGAGGCTTCGAGCAGGCGCCACAACCCTGCCGCGACGGCGATCAGCAACGCCGCGTTCAGCAGGTAGTGCAACAGCGGCCGCGCGCCGAACAGCCGCTCGCTGATCCACCACAGCACGAGGCCGAGCGGCCGGTAGTGGAGCCCGCCCTCGACGTGTTCCTGCCAGAACGGCAGCAGCGGATTGTCGTAGTAGCGCGGCAGCGCGAGCAGGTAGAAATCGTCGAACACGAAACCACCGCCCAGGCTGCCGCGCACGGCGAGCAGGACGACGCCGGCGAGGACCAGCAGGCCGGCCGGCCGGAGCAGGCGATTCGAGGGCGGCGCCATCATCGCCGCGCGACACAGCGCAGGGCGGCGCGTGCGCGTATCGCGCGGTGCGATCCGTGCAGGTTCAGGTGTCCCGCAATCCGTTGGCGACGCATCGTGACGGGGCCCGGCGAATCGGCGGCGCAGGATAGCCGGCACCTGCAGGGGCCGCAAACGCCCCGGAGACTCAGGGCTGGCAATCGGCCGGTTGCCGATTGCAGTGGAAGGTCACCGGTCGTCGCCGCGCGAGCACGTCGGCCGTGACGTCGTCGAACGCGCCGTCGCGCCAGGACAGGAACACCGCGTCGCGCAAAGCCGACGCATCCACCGATGCGGAGAGGTCGAGTGCGAGGAACTCGGCGTCACCGAGGCGCGCGCGCTCGTTGCGGCGCGCCATCACGAACGGCGGCAGCTCGGCGTCGCCGACTCGTCCGCGGCCGACGATGTGTTACCACGGCGTGTGCTCGGTCTGGATCAGGCAACCGGCGAGGCGATCCAGATCGGTCGCGGTGGCCTTGATCGCCTCGTCGGACACCCACGCGAACGGCCAGCTGCCGGTATCGAGCAGGAAAATCCGGCAGCCGTGTCGCGGCAGCGCGATCGTCGCGAGCGCGGCATGCGCCGACTCGACGAAGGCGCGCTGCCCGAGCGTCGCGTCGCGATAGAGCTTGGCCATGTGCTGGGAAGCGGAGAACCCCACCACGACCAGCAGTGCCGTGGCTGCCGCAGCGAGGCGACCGACCGCATCGCGTGGCGTCGCAGGCGCCGAAAGGAGGGCGACGCCGATCGCCAGCAGTCCGATGCAGCACACGTAGAAATGCCGTGCGTGGAACGCAAGCAGGATGTCGTTGCCCGACGCCGGCAGGGTGAGGTCCTGGAGCGCGAGCAGCGGCACCTGCAGCAGCAGAGGCGCGAAGGCGAGCACGGCGCCGGCCATCAGCAGACGCCAACGCGCACGGCTCCACGAAGCCCTTGCGCGGAGGACGAGTGCCGGCACGAGCAAGGCCACGCCGGCAAAGGCCAGGATCGCCTTCCAGCCCGTCAGCCGCGGCCAATGACCGAGGTAGTCGATCGCGGCCCGCACCCCGTGGGCCAATCCGGTCCGCAGCAGGTCGACGAAGGGCATCTGCGCGAGCAGGTACGAAGCGCCGGCATCGACGATGACGAGCCAGCGCACGAACAGGTAGAGGGCGGCCAGCACGACCAGTGAAGCCAGGGCCAGTGCGCGTCGGCGCATCGCGATGCCGGCGTCGGCGAACAGCCATGCGGCGAACACGGCGGCCAGCATGACCAGCGCGATCTCCTTGGACAGCAGCGCGAGCCCGATCCACACCAGTGTCCCGGCCCAATCACGGCCGTGTCCCGTGCCGGCGAAGCGCCAGGCCGCGTGCAGGCCGAGCAGGCCGAACAGGGCCGCGAGCAGGTCGAAGCGGTCCGAAAGCCAGAGCGTCGTGCCGATCGCCACCGGATGCACCGCGAACACGACCGCTGCACCGAACGCGAGGCGCGGGAATCCGCTCGCGCGCGTCAGCCAGCGCCACAGCGCGAGCGTCACGGCGCCCTGCGCCAGCGCGTTGAGGAGGTAGTGCCAGGCGGCGATCGAACCGAACAGGCGCTCGCTCAGCCACCACCAAAGCATGCCGAGCGGCCGGTAGTAGAAGCCGCCGGGGATGTGGTTCTCGACGAACACGTGCAACGGATTGCCGACCAGGCGCACGATCGACAGCATGCCGAAGTCGTCGAGCAGGAAGTAGCCTGCGAACGCGCCGCGGAGCGTCAGCGCCGGCAGGATGACCAGCAGCGACACGGCCAGCCAGCCGCGCGCCGTTCGCGCATGCATCATCGGGGCCGTGCCGCGCATGCGCGGCATGCAGGCCACAAGCGGATGACGCGGGCCGCGTCGCGCCGCGGCGGAGCCGGTCTGCCTGTCCGGCCTTTCGCGGCACGCGCGACCGATCTCCCGCGCGTCATATCAGCTTGATTTCGCGCAGCCGCTCGAGCAGGTAGTCGTGCGCGCTGATCGAGGTGGCATAGCGCTTCGGGTTGTCCTCGGTCACGCACGACGGCAGCACGTCGAGCTCGACATCGGGATTCGGATGCAGGAAGAACGGCACCGAGTAGCGCGGCTTGCGCGCGTTGCCGTCGCGCGGGTTGGTCACGCGATGCGTGGTCGACGGATAGACGTGGTTGGTCAGGCGCTGCAGCATGTCGCCGATGTTGACCACGATCGCGTCGCCGTGGGTGGTGATCGGCAACCAGTCTCCCTCTCGCGTCAGCACCTCGAGGCCGGCCGCGCTCGCGCCGACCAGCAGGGTGATGAAGTTGATGTCCTCGTGCGCGCCGGCGCGCACGTTCGGCACGTCCTCGGCCGTGATCGGCGGATAGTGGATCGGGCGCAGGATCGAGTTGCCGAAGTTCGTCTTGTCGGCGAAGTAGTCCTCGGCCAGGCCGATGTGCAGGGCCAGGGCGCGCAGCACGCGCGAGCCGAGCGCGTCGAGCGCCTCGTACAGGCCGTACCCGTGCTCGCGGAAGTCCGGCACTTCGTCCGGCCACAGGTTCGGCGGCATCACCGCGGCGTACTTCGAATCGCGCGGGATCTCGCGGCCGATGTGCCAGAACTCCTTGAGATCGGGGTACTTCGAATCCTTGGCCGTCTCGACGCCGAACGGCGTGTAGCCGCGCGCCCCGCCGCCACCCGGCACGTGGTACTTCAGCTTGATTTCGGGCGGCAGCGCGAAGAAGCGCCGGAACGCGTCGTAGGCGCCGTCGATCGCGGCTGCCGGGATGCCGTGGCCGCTGATGCAGCAGAAACCGAACTCGCGATACGCGGCACCGATCTCGGCGACGAAGGCGTCGCGGTCGCTGTCGTAACGACGGATGTCGAGCGTGGGAACCTGTTTCATCGGGACACCTCCGGCAGGAGGCGCATTCTCGCCGATCCGCTCAGGAAACGCGCGCGGCCGCGGTCCGCACCGCATCGGCCAGTTCGCCGGCGAGGCGGGCGACAAGGTCCGCATCGGCCGCCTCCACGGTCACGCGCACGAGCGGCTCGGTGCCGGACGGACGCAGCACGACGCGACCAAGCCCTTCGAGCTCGCCGCTCACGCGCGCAAGCGCGGCCTGCACGCCGGCGTCCGCGACCAGCGCCTTGCCGCCAGCGGCGCGCACGTTGACCGTGGTCTGCGGCACCTTGTGCATGCCGTCGGCGCTTTCCGCCAGCGTGCGTCCGCTGCGCGCGAGCGCCTCGAGCACCTGCAATGCGCTGACGATCGCATCGCCGGTCGAGGCGCGGTCGAGGCAGAGGATATGCCCGGACGTCTCGCCGCCGAGCACGCCGGCATGCTCGCGCAGCATCTGCATGACGTAGCGGTCGCCGACGCTCGCACGCAGGAAAGGCACGCCGAGTGCATGCATGGCCCGCTCGAGGCCGAAGTTGCTCATCAGGGTGCCGACCAGCGGACCGCGCAGGCGTCCCTGCGCGTGCCAGTCGAGGGCGAGGATGTACAGGAGTTCGTCGCCGTCGATGATGCGCCCGGCACGATCGACCATCTGCAGGCGGTCGCCGTCGCCGTCGAAGGCGATGCCGAGGTCGGCGCCGGTCTCGACGACCGTGCGCGCGAGCGCTGCCGGGCTCGTCGAGCCGACCGCCTGGTTGATGTTGAGGCCGTCGGGACGGTTGCCGATCGCGGTCACGCGCGCGCCGAGTTCGGCGAACATCTTCGGCGCGATCTGGTAGGTCGCGCCATGCGCGCAGTCGAGGACCAGGTGGAGGCCGTGCAGGTGGAACGCGCGCGACACGGTGGACTTGCAGAACTCTAGATAGCGCGCCGAGGCATCGTCGATGCGCGCCGCCTTGCCGACCGCCTCGACGGTCGAGAATGGCGCCTCGAGCTCGGCTTCGATGGCCAGTTCGACGTCGTCGCCGAGCTTCTCGCCGATCGCCGAGAAGAACTTCACGCCGTTGTCGTGATGCGGGTTGTGCGATGCGCTGATGACGATGCCGGCATCGGCGCGCATCGAGCGCGTCAGGTAGGCCACGCCCGGCGTCGGCATCGGCCCGAGCAGGCGCACGTCCGCGCCCGAGGCGAGCAGGCCTGCCTCGAGGGCCGACTCGAACATGTAGCCCGACACGCGCGTGTCCTTGCCGATCAGCACGAGCGGCTTGTCGCCGCCGCGCGCGAGCACCGCGCCAGCGGCACGTCCGAGCCTGAGCATGAACTCGGCCGTGATCGGCCACTCGCCGACGCGACCGCGGATGCCGTCTGTACCGAAATGGCGCTTCACGGAAGCCGCGTTCGGCGATTCGTGCTTCGTGATTCGGGAAAAGCGTGCGCCGGCGTCACCATGAACCGCTCCTCACCCTCGCCTGCCGAATCAGCCGTCACGAATCGACGATCACGGTCCCACTCAGTCGCCCATCTGCTTCTGGCGATGTTCCCAGCGCTCCTGCGCGTCGAGGCAGAGCGTCGCGATCGGGCGCGCCTCGAGGCGATCGAGGCCGATTTCCTCGTCGGTCTCCTCGCAGAAGCCGTAACGGCCTTCCTCGATGCGCTTGAGCGCCTTGTCGATCTTGGCGATCAGCTTGCGGTAGCGGTCGCGCGTGCGCAGCTCGAGCGAGTTCTCGGTCTCGCGCGTCGCACGCTCGGCCTCGTCGCCGACGTCGCGCACTTCGTCGCGCAGGTTTTCGATCGTCTGCTTCGACTCCTCGACGAGGTCCTCGCGCCAACCCTGCAGCTTGCGACGGAAGAACTCGAGGTGCTTCGGATTCATGTACTCCTCCTTCGGCGACGGACGGTAGCCGTTGGGGAGATCGATGCGGGTAGTGGCCGGCAGTGCATAACGGCCGTCCTGCATGGTGACACCGTTGTCGGGCTGCGCGGCGGGAACCGCGCGTGCCTTCAGTTCGGCCCTGGAGCCGGTGGAGCCGGGCTTTGCCGTATTCGTCTGCGTCACTGGAGCCTTGCTGGATTTCGGGGTGGGAGCCACCGGCTTCGCCGCGGCCGGCCTGGCGGCGGGACGCGGGATGGCCTTCTTCACGGGTGCCTTCGCCGGAGCCTTGGCAGGCGCCTTCGACGGAGCGGCCTTGCCCGCGACCTTCTTGGCCGCGACCGTGGCCTTTTTCGCCGGAGCCTTCTTGGACACGATCGGGCGCTTGGTGGCGGCTGCGGCCTTGGTCGTTTTCGCGGCGACTTTCACCTTCGCCTTCGGCGCCGGCTTCGCCCGCGCGGAGACCTTCGCCGGCTTGGCGCTCGCGCGCGATTTCTGCTTCGTCTTCGCCATTTCCAACTTACCTTGTGACCCGGCGGCGGCGTGTTATAGCCTAAGAACCCTCCCCCGGCAACCGAACAATTCCATGCCGTGGCCAGCGCTTGCGCGCGCTCGACGGCAGCCCGACGTGTCACGCCTGATCCTCGCTCCACTCGCCTTCTACAAGCGCTGGATCAGCCCGCTGCTCGGCCAGCGCTGCCGCTTCCAGCCGAGCTGCTCGGACTACGCGCGCATCGCGGTCGCACGCTTCGGCGCGCTGCGCGGCAGCTGGCTTGCGACGCTGCGCCTGCTGCGCTGCCAGCCGCTGTGCGCGGCCGGCCACGACCCCGTGCCGCTGCAGTTCGCGTGGTTCCCGCGCCGCGCGGAAAACCCCACCAACGGAAACGACCATGACTGACTGGCTGATCACCAACGCGACGCTCATCAACGAAGGCACGCGGCGCGAAGCCGACGTGCGCGTGCGTGGCGGCCGCATCGAGCGCATCGACGCCGGCCTCGCCGCGCAAGCCGGCGAGCGCGTGTTCGACGCGCGCGGACGCTGGCTGATGCCGGGCATGATCGACGACCAGGTGCACTTCCGCGAACCGGGGCTCGAGCAGAAGGCCGACATTGCGAGCGAATCGCGCGCCTGCCTCGCCGGCGGCATCACCAGCTTCATGGAGATGCCGAACACGAAGCCGCCCGCGGTCACGCGCGCGGCGATCGACGACAAGTACCGGCGCGGCGCGGCCAGCTCGCGCGTCAACTACGCGTTCTACTTCGGCGCCACCAACGACAACATCGACGAGATCCGTGCGATCGACCCGGCCTCGGTGCCCGGCCTCAAGGTGTTCATGGGCGCCTCGACCGGCAACATGCTGGTCGACGATCCGGCCACGCTCGACGCGATCTTCCGCGACTGCCCGGTGACGATCATCACGCACTGCGAGGACACGCCGATGATCAGCGCCAACGAGGCGAAGGCGCGCGAACGCTGGGGTGACGACATTCCGGCCGCCGAGCATCCGCTGATCCGCTCGCGCGAGGCCTGCATCCGGTCGACCCGTCTGGCCATCGAACTGGCGCGCCGCCACGGCACGCGCCTGCACGTGCTGCACATCTCGACCGCCGACGAACTCGCCCTGTTCGAGCCGGGCCCGGTCACGGCCAAGCGCATCACTGCCGAGACCTGCGTGCATTTCCTGCATTTCTGCGACGAGGACTACGCGCGCCTCGGCCACCTCATCAAGTGCAACCCGGCGATCAAGACCGCCGCCGATCGTGCGGCGATCACGCGTGCTATCGCCGAGCGGCGCATCGACGTGCTGGCCACCGACCATGCACCGCACCTGCTTGAGGAAAAAGCCAACCCGTATCCGCGCGCGCCTTCCGGACTGCCGCTCGTGCAGTACGCACTGCAATGCGCCTTCGAGCGCGTGTTCGAGGGTCATCTCACTGCCGAGCGCGTGGTCGAGGCGGTCGCGCATGCGCCGGCCCAACTGTTCGGCGTGCGCGAGCGCGGTTTCCTGCGCGAGGGCTATTTCGCCGACCTCGCCGTCGTCGATCCGAATGCGCCATTCACCGTGCGCCGCGAGGACGTGCTGTCGAAATGCGGCTGGTCGCCATTCGAAGGCACGACGTTCCGATCGAGCATCGCCGCGACCTTCGTCAACGGCCACCTCGGCTACGTCGACGGTCGCGTCGACGACGCGACACGCGGGCAGCGCCTCGCGTTCGCGCGCTGATGCGCCGGCTCGTCTGGCTCGCCGTGCTCGCCCTCTCCGGCGCGGTCGCGGCGGGCGACGACATCGTGTTTCCACGCCAGGCATCGCAGGGCGCGCTCGTGTTCGGCAAGGTGCCGGCGGGCAGCACGGTGCACCATGCCGGCCGCGCGTTGCGCGTCAGCGGCTGGGGCACGGTCGTGTTCGGCATCGGTCGCGACGAGGCGGGCCCGCTCGAGGTCGACATCGAACGGACCGACCGTTCGCACACGAAGGTCACGATCGAGGTCGCGAGACGCGACTGGCCGATCGAGAAGGTCGACGGCGTGCCGCCGAAGACAGTCGATCCGCCGCCCGCCATCGCCGAACGCATCCGCCGCGAACAGGCGCGCGTGGCGGCCGTGCGCGAGCGCGACGATGCGCGCACCGACTTCGCCGCCCGCTTCATCCGCCCGGTCGACGGACGCATCAGCGGGCGATTCGGCAACCAGCGCGTCTACAACGGCAAGCCGGGCAGTGCGCATTCCGGCATGGACATTGCCGCGGCAAGTGGCGCGCCCGTGCGGGCGCCGGCCGGCGGCGTGGTCAGCTTCGCCGATCCCGACCTCTACCTCACGGGCGGCACCGTCGTGCTCGACCACGGCCACGGCGTCAGCAGCAACTTCCTGCATCTCTCGCGCATCGACGTGGCGGTCGGTGAGCGCATCGAACAGGGCCAGACGCTCGGCGCGGTCGGCGCCACCGGGCGCGCCAGTGGCCCGCATCTGCACTGGGGCATGAACTGGTTCGACGTGCGCATCGATCCGCAGCTCGTGCTAGAACGCACGGCCGAGTGATGTCCCGATCGATCGACGCGACGGCCCTCGATCCACGCGCGGAGGGCACCCCGGCGGCGAGATCCACGCGCGACGCCGGCGGCTCGCGCCGGCGCAGAC
>JAFLDX010000135.1 GCA_017302215.1 Lysobacterales bacterium | reverse complement strand
CGTACGAGGCCGCCGCGCTGCTGCCGATCAAGCGCACGCGCGCGATCATCGCGTTGACGCCGCGGCCGAGCCTGTGGCGCCGGCGCGGCCTGCCGTCGCGCTCGGAGACCCTGACGCGTCTTGCCGGGCTCGTCGAGTCCGACCCGAACCTCGACGTGCGCCTCGTGCCGGTCTCGATCTTCGTCGGGCGCGCGCCGGATCGCCAGTCCGGCTGGTTCCGCGTGCTGTTCGCCGAGAACTGGGTCGTCGTCGGCCGCTTCCGCCGCCTGCTCGCGATCCTGCTCAACGGCCGCGACACGATCGTGCAGTTCTCGGCGCCGGTGTCGCTGCGCGACACGCTCGCCGAACAGGGCAAGGTGCCGCTCGAACGCAGCGTGCGCAAGCTCGCGCGCGTGCTGCGCGTGCATTTCCGCCGCGTGCGCACGACGATCATCGGCGCCGACCTGTCGCATCGGCGCACCGTCGTCGACAGCGTGATCAATGCCGACCCGGTCGTGACGGCGATCGCGGCCACCGCCGCCAAGGAGAACGTCCGCCTCGAGCAGGTGCGCGGGCGCGCGCGCAGCTACGCGCTCGAGATCGCCGCCGACTATTCGCACACGGTCGTGCGCTCGATCTCGTTCATGCTCATCGCGTTCTGGAACAAGCTGTACGGCGGCGTCGTCATGCACCACTTCGACCGCCTGCGCGCGCAGGCGCCCGGGCACGAAGTGATCTACGTGCCGTGCCACCGCAGCCACATCGACTACCTGCTGCTGAGCTACCAGCTCTACCAGAACGGACTCGTGCCGCCGCACATCGCCGCCGGCGTGAATCTCAACCTGCCCGTCATCGGCGCGATCCTGCGCCGCGGCGGCGCGTTCTTCCTGCGCCGCAGCTTCAAGTCCAACGCCCTGTATTCGGCGGTGTTCACCGAGTACGTCAGCCAGCTGTTCGTGCGCGGCGTCGCCCTCGAGTACTTCATCGAAGGCGGACGCTCGCGCACCGGGCGCCTGCTGCAGCCGCGCGGCGGCATGCTCGCGATGACCCTGCGCAGCTTCCTGCGCGAATCGCGCCGTCCGGTGATGTTCCAGCCGGTCTACATCGGCTACGAGAAGCTCATGGAGGGCAAGTCCTACATCGGCGAACTCTCCGGCAAGCCGAAGGAGAAGGAATCGCTGTTCGGCCTGCTGCGTTCGGTCAAGGTGCTGCGCCAGCGCTACGGCCGCGTGACGATCAACTTCGGCGAGCCGATCGAACTCGCGCCGCTGCTCGACGAGGTGGCTCCAGACTGGCGCGCGGCGACGGCCACGCCGGACGAGAAGCCCGACTGGCTCAACGGTGCCGTCGACGTGCTCGCCGACCGCATCCAGGCCAACATCAACCGCGCCGCCGACGTCAATCCGATCAACCTGCTCGCACTCGCCCTGCTGGCGATGCCGAAGCACGCGATGTCGGAGTCGGACCTGCTCGCGCAGATCGAGCTCAGCAAGGACCTGCTCGCGGCCGTGCCGTACAGCGACCGCGTGACGGTGACCGCGCAGACGCCGGCCGAGGTGATCGCCTACGGCGAGTCGATGCAGTGGATCCGCCGGGTCAAGCATCCGCTCGGCGACGTGCTCGTGGCCGAGGGCGACAACGCGGTGCTGCTCTCGTATTTCCGCAACAACGTGCAGCACCTGTTCGTCGCGGCCGGCTGGATCGCCTGCTGCTTCCTCAACAACCGGCGCATGGCGCGCGCGACGATGCTGCGCCTCGGTCGCCTGATCTACCCGTTCATCCAGGCCGAATGGTTCCTGCCGTGGGACGAGGCCGGCTTCACCCGACGCATCGAGGCGACGCTCGACTTCCTCGTCGCGCGCGGCCTGCTCGAGGCCGAAGCCGACGGCCGCGTGATCGAGCGCTCGCCGGGACAGAGCGACAGCGCGTTCCGCCTGCGCGCGTTGTCGCACAGCCTGCTGCAGGCGGTCGAGCGCTACTACATCACGCTCGCGCTGCTGGTCAGCAACGGCCGCCACAGCGTGTCGGCCGGTGAGCTCGAGAACCTGTGCTTCCTGACCGCGCAACGCCTTTCGCTGCTGCAGGAACTGAATGCGCCCGAGTTCTTCGACCGTGCGCTGTTCCGCGGCTTCATCCAGAAGCTGCGCGAGCGTCGCGTGGTCTGGGCCGACGCCGACAACAAGCTCGACTTCGACGAAGGGCTCGAGGAACTGGTCAAGGAAGCGAAGGTGATCCTGAGCCGCGACATCCGCCACGGCATCCTCAAGCTGACCGCGGAGAACCGCGCGGCCTTGCCGGATACCGTGCCGGCGGTGGGCGACGAGGCGGCCTGAACTGCGCCTCAGGCGTCGAGGTCGGGGATCAGGCGGCTCTCGAGCAGGTGGATCGTGTCCTTGAGCTGCAGCTTGCGCTTCTTCATGCGCTTGAGCTCGAGTTCGTCGGTGCCGGGCTCGGTCGTCCAGCGCGCGATCATCTGGTCGAGGTCGCGGTGCTCGATCCTAAGGGCCGCCAGGCGGCGGACTGTCGTGGCCGTGTCGTCGGAGTACATGGCGCCCCTCGCCCCAGGTGGTGCAGTCTAGGGATGCCCTGATCCACTGCGCAATGGCGGCGTGGCACCGCTTCGATGGTCCCGGTCCCGCCGTGCGATCGCGGGCGATGGCTACAATCGGACGCTTGCACCCTTGGCCGATGCCGATGTCCGCACAGCCCGCGCCGATCCTGTCCGATGCGCAGCGGACGACCACGCGGCTGCGCCGCCAGGTTGGTCAGGCGATCGTCGACTACGCGATGATCGGTGAAGGCGACCGCGTCATGGTCTGCCTGTCGGGCGGCAAGGATTCGTACACCCTGCTCGACCTTCTGCTCCACCTGCGCGCCCGGGCGCCGGTCCGCTTCGAGCTCGCCGCGGTGCATCTCGACCAGAAGCAGCCCGGCTACGACGCGCGCGTGCTGCCGGCCTGGCTCGAAACGCTCGACGTGCCGTTCCACGTCATCGAACAGGACACCTACGGCGTGGTCCGGCGCGTGATCCCCGAGGGCCGCACGATGTGCGGACTGTGCTCGCGCCTGCGCCGCGGCGCGTTGTACGACTTCGCGCACGCGAACGGCTACACGCGCATCGCGCTCGGCCACCATCGCGACGACATCGTCGAGACGCTGTTCCTCAACCTGTTCCACCAGGGCACGCTCAAGGCGATGCCGCCGAAGCTCGCTTCCGACGACGGGCGCAACATCGTGATCCGTCCGCTCGCCTACTGCGCCGAGGCCGACATCGCCGCCTACGCCGCCGCGCGCGCGTTCCCGATCCTGCCGTGCAACCTGTGCGGCTCGCAGGACAACCTGCAGCGCCGGGCGATCAAGTCCATGCTGGCCGACTGGGAGCGCAGCCAGCCGGGGCGCGTCGAGAACGTCTTCCGCGCGCTGACGCGCGTGATGCCTTCGCAGCTCGCCGACCGCGACCTGTTCGATTTCGCCGGCCTCGGCGAGCGGTTGCGGCCCGACGCGACGCGCCCCTAGGCTTCAGTGATCGCACGACTCGCATTCGAAGCCGTCGGCGAAAATCCGGTCGGTGATGCGTTCGTAGGCTCCGAGGTCCTGAGGACCGAACCGGTTCGGTGCATCGGCCAGGTCGAGCACGCGTGGCGTGCGATCGCGGGTCGCGTCGGCGGCGCTCGCCGGCGCGAAGTCGAGCGCGAGCGAGCCCGGTGCCGGCCGATAGTCGCCGGCGCCCGGATCGACGAATTGCGGATCGGCGACGACGCGCTCCGGTGACGCGGCCAGCAGGCCGAAGTCGGCCGCGATCACCTGGCGGAAGCAGTCCGGCTCGACCGGGAAATCGACATCGAAATCGGCGAGCCGGTGCCCGGGCTGCCAGACGATGCTGCGCTCGATGCGCGTACCCGGTTGCGCGTCCGCGCAGCTGCCGGGTCCGTAGAGGATGTCGGATCCCGTGGCGAGGGCATTTCCGGCGATCGTGCTCGCGCGCAGCGTGAGCCTGCCGAGGCTCGAGTAGGCCAGCGATCCGCTCGTGTTGCCGACGACCAGCGCGCCGTCGAGATCGATCATGGCGTCGCGGACGTCGAGCAGCCGTCGCCCCGCATTGCCCTCGATGCGCGTGCCGCGCAGGCTTGCGAGCGCGGCGTCCTGCCCGAATGCGTCGCTGCGCACACGAATGACGGAGCCGGTGTCCGCATCCACGCTGTTGCCGATGAAGCGATTGCAGGCTTCCGGTTCGGCGCAGGGCACCGCAGCGGATGGAGCGCCGTCGATGCCGCCCTGCATGAGGAAGCGCGTCGCGGTGGTGTCCCCTGGGCCATAGGAATTGACCCAGATCGCGTCCGAGACCCCGATGTTCTGTTCGACGTTGACGTCGAACAGGCGCATGACGGCGCCGGCGTTGGCGGCCAGCGCGGCGCCGGCGTAGCCGCGGTTGCCGAGCACGCGCGCGGGCTGCAGGGCGTCGATCGCATGGATGTCGATCGACGCCAGCCGTCCCCTCGCGTAGGCACCTCCACCGATGTCCTCGACCTCGTTCGCCCACAGCACCGCCCCGGCCACGCCGGTCGACCCGATCGTGACCTTGCAGTCGTCGGCATTGATGCCGCCACCGAACTTGCGTGCCTGGTTCTGCGAGACGTGCGTCGAGCCGGCGATGGCCACGCTCGCCCGCACGCAATGGATGCCGCCACCGATGCCGTTCCCGCCGGAGGCCATGTTGCCGAGCACGCTCGAGGCACCGCGCAGGTCGACGCGCACCTGATCCGGCGCGAGCTGCGCATTGGCGTTCTCGATCGACAGGCCGCCGCCGGCCGCGACCGCGTTGTTGTTGCGCACCCAGGTGTCCTCGAGCACGAGCGTGGCCGCCGCGCTCGTGGTGTAGCGGATGCCGCCGCCGTTGTCGCTGCTGCGTCCACCCTGGAGATCGAGGCTGCGCAGCGTGACGGAAGGGCTCGCATTGATGCGCAGGACCGGATCGGCGTTGTTGCCGGATAGCAGCGTGCGTGCACCGGCCACCGGCGTCGAGAATGTGCAGTTCGGATAGCCTCCGCGCAGCGTGACGGCGCCCTGCGCCGCGTTGATCGCCAGCGCCTGGCCGGTCCAGCTCGTGTTGCTGACACGGATCTCGTCGTCCGCCGCGGTGGCGACGGCGTCGGTGATGGCCGCCTGGATGGTCGTATGCGTGCAACCGGCGCCGCTACCGACGCGATAGGTGGCAGCGAATGCGGTTTGTGCCAGCAAGGCGGTGGCGACAGCCGCGATGGCGGACGGAATGAAGGAGCGCATGGGCGATGGCCTCTCTGGAACGTCGCGGGCAAGGACGTGCCCGTGCGTCTCGAAGCGACATCGCGCATGCACGGGCCGGTGCGCGATCCGGCCGGATCGCGCCTCGGACTCCGGCGCGATGCCACGCCGCCCGTGCAGGGCGTCGGCGCGCCGGGCACAATGGCCGCCCGGCGCGTCTCGTGCCGTGCGACCCATTCCCGCTCGAATCCCGCCCGCGATCGGTCCCGCCGCGGCGGGAGTCGCTTCGTTTCCCTCCAAGGCCATCCCGACCCCGCATGTTCTTCCGCAACCTGACCCTGTTCCGCTTCCCCGAAAGCTCATCCAAGGCACTGAAGAAGCTCGAAAACGAGCTGGACGACCATCGCCTGCGCCCGTGTGGACCGATCGAAATGGCCACGCGCGGCTTCGTCTCGCCGTACGGCCGCGAGGCCGAGGAACTCGTGCACCGGGTCGGCCCGTTCGCTTTGGTCAGCATCGGCAGCGAGGACAAATTGCTGCCATCGTCGGTGATTGCAGAGGCATTGGCCGTGAAAATCGCCGAAATCTCCGAGAAGGAGGGACGGCGCATCGGCGCACGCGAACGCAAGCGCCTGAAGGAACAGGTGATCTCCGAACTGCTGCCGCGCGCGTTCGTGCGGCCGTCCCGGCTGTCCGCCTATCTGGATTCCGAAACCGGCTGGCTGGTCGTCGACACGGCCAGCCGCAAGGCCGCCGAGGACGCCGTGACCGCGATCCGCGAGGGTCTGGGCCGGTTTCCGGCCACGCCGATGGCGCCGAACGACTCGCCGCGCGTGCTGATGACGGGGTGGCTGGTCCATGGCAAGCTGCCGGAAGGATTGGCGTGGGGCGACGAGTGCGAACTGCGCGACCCGGTCGAGGCCGGCGCGATCGTGCGTTGCCGACGCCAGGAGCTTGAATCGGACGAGGTGCGGGAGCATCTGAAGTCGGGCAAGCAGGTCTTCCAGCTCGGCCTCGAACTCGACGAGCGCATCGCCTTCGTGCTCGGCGAGGATCTCGTGGTACGCAAGCTGCGCTTCCTCGACGCGGTGCTCGACGAACTCGGCGAGGACGCGACGGAATCGGCGCGCGCCGAACTCGATGCGCGCTTCGCGCTGATGACGCTCGAACTGAAACGTCTGCTCGGCAAACTCGATGAATGGTTCGGCCTGCCGCGGCCGGACGCGCGCGACTAGGCCGTGCGCGAGCGCGGTGCACGGGGACTGTGTTGAAGCGGGGCGGGGTGGAGCGATGAATCTGGATACCGAAAGCAACTATCTCGAACTGCCGACGCCCGCCGGCGAGACGATCAAGGTGCTGCGCCGCAGCCACCCGCGCGCGCGCAGGCTGCGCCTGACCGTGACCTCGGGCGGCGCGCGCGTGACCTACCCCGAAGGCACGCACCCGGCGCAGGTGTTCGCGTTCCTGCGCAAGCATGGGGAGTGGCTCGAACGCAAGCTCGACGAACTGAACCTCGGCGCGCATCCGCCCGCGCTCAAGGTCGGCGCGGCGACGGTCATCCCGCTGCGCGGCGAAACCACGCGCCTGTCCTGGCGCGACGGGGCCTACCCGCACATCGAACAGGAAGGCGATCGCCTCGTCGTCACCCTGCCGCGCCCGCACCGGCGCGCGCTCGAGGCCGCGCAGGGCCTGCTGCGCAGCTTCCTCGAGGCGCAGATTCGCCGCGATGTCTCGCGCTGGCTCGCGCGCTACTGCCCGCAGCTCGGCATGGCACCGGCCGCCGTGCGCATCCGTCCGCTCAAGAGCCTGTGGGGCAGCCTCGATACGCGCGACCGCGTGACCCTCGATCTCGCCCTCGCCCTCGCGCCGCCGGCCGCGCTGCGCTACGTGGTCGTGCACGAGCTCTGCCACCTGCGCATCCGCAGCCACTCGCCGCGCTACTGGGCGCTGGTCGAATCGGTGCTGCCGGACTGGCGCGAACAACGCGAATGGCTGCGCCTCAATGGCCAGGCGCTCAAGGCCGAGCTGAGCCGCCTCGTCCAGCCCGGACGCGACTGACCCTCGGAAATACCCGAAATGGGGGCATCGCGGCTGAAGCCGCTCCCACAAAATGTCGATTCTGTGGGAGCGGCTTCAGCCGCGATCAAGGTTGATCAGAGTTTCCCTCAGCGCGCGCGATCGAGGAACGCGCCGATCAGCGCGGCGACCTCGTCCGCGCGCTCCATGTGCAGGTGATGACCGCCGGCGAGCCGCACGACCTCGATGTCGCGCACCCAGGCGACACGCCGGTCGATGACCTCGCGCGGAAGATAGGGCGCCGCCGGCTCGGCCAGCACGAGCAGGGTCGGCGCGGCGATCGCGGCGAGCATCGGCGCGAGTTGCTCCTCGCTGAAGCGTTGTGCGCCGGGCAGGGTCAGCCGCGCATCGCTCGACCAGACGAAACCGCCCTCGACCGCGCGCGTGCCGCGCTCCACGAGCAGGCGCGCCGCAACGCGATCGAGCTCTCCGGCGCGCGCGCGTGCGTCGACGGCCTGCTCGAGGTCCTTGAACACGCGCAGGCGTTCGCTGAATCCGGCGCGCGCCGTAAGGGCGCGCCGCAACTGTTCGTGGGCGTTGCGTGGATCGAGCGTGATCGGGCCTAGGCCTTCGATCAGGGCGAGTCGGCCAACCCGCTCCGGCACGAGCGAGGCATGGACCGCCGCGAGCGTGGCGCCGAGCGAATGGCCGAGCAGGTCGATCGGGCCGTCACCCAGCCGGTCGAGCAGTTCGCCGAGCTCGTCGAGGTAGTCGACGTACGGATACCAGCTGCCGGGCGCGCGATGCTGCGAACGACCGTGTCCGGCCAGATCGACGGCGATGACGTGGCGCCGCGTCGCCAGCCGCGGTGCGATCGGATCGAACGAGGCCGCGTTGTCCAGCCAGCCGTGCAGGGCCAGCAGCGGCGGCAGGCCAGGATCGCCCCAGGTCCTTGCCGCGAGTTCGATGTGGCGCAGGCGGAAGCGGCGCTCGATGGCAGTCCGCTCGACGGTCATGGCGGGACGCCGTCGAGCCATCCGCCGGCGTGGCGGCGCACGAGCGCCGCGAGCGCGGCGACCTGTTCGACGCCGTCGTTGAGGCACGGGATATAGTGGAAATCCTCGCCACCGGCGGCGAGGAAGCTGTCCCGACCGGCCATCGCGATCTCCTCGAGCGTCTCGAGGCAATCGACCGCGAAGCCCGGACACATCACGTCGACGCGTCGCACGCCCTGCTTCGGCAGCGCCTCGAGCATCTGGTCGGTGTAGGGCTGCAGCCACGGCTCGCGGCCGACGCGCGACTGGAAGGCGACCGTGAGCGCGGTCACGTCGAGGCCGAGACGCGAGCGCAAGGCCGCCGCCGTGCCTTCGCAATGGGCCCGATACGGATCGCCCTCGCGCACGTAGCGCTCGGGCAGTCCGTGGAACGACAGCACCAGGCGATCGCCGCGTCCGTGCGCCCGCCAGTGCGCCTCGACGCTGCGCGCGAGCGCCTCGATGTGCAACGCATCGTCGTGGTAGTCGCTGACGAAGCGGAGTTCGGGCACGACGCGCCAGCCGCGCAGCTCGGCGCCGAGCGCATCGAGCACGGAGGCCGTCGTCGTCGCCGAGTACTGCGGGAACAGCGGCACGACGAGCAGGCGACGCAGCCCGAGCGCGCCGATTTCGCGCATTACCCGGCGGATCGACGGTTCGCCATAGCGCATCGCATGACGCACGACGGGTGTCGTGGTCCCGGTCCCGCTCGTCGCCAGCCGCTCGCCGAGCCGGGCGGCCAGCGCC
>JAFLDX010000134.1 GCA_017302215.1 Lysobacterales bacterium | reverse complement strand
TCCTCGCCTGCCGAGGCTGGCGGCCGCGGTGCCGCGCGGCGGCGTGGTCGGACCGGCGCGACTCGCCCTGCGCCAGTATCTCGCCGACTACGACCGCGACCTCGCCGGTGCATTCCGCGATGGCGCCGCGGCCACGGCGATCGTGCAGGCGCGCGCCGCCGCGGTCGAACGCGTGCTCGGCTACGCCTGGCTGGCCTGGATCGGCGAGAGCGCAGAGGCCGCCCTGATCGCGGTCGGCGGCTTCGGCCGCGGCGAGTTGTTCCCGCATTCCGATGTCGACGTGCTGATCCTGACCGTCGCGGACCCGCCGTCGCGCCTGATCCGCGCGATCGAGGCGTTCGGCGCGTGCCTGTGGGACATCGGCCTCAAGCCCGGCCTCGCCGTGCGCGACCTCGCCGGCTGCCGCGCGCTGGCCGTGGAGGACGTGAGCGTCTACACGAACCTGCTCGAGGCGCGCTGGATCGACGGCTCGCGCCCGCTCGCCGAGGCCCTGCTCGCCGGCCTGCCGGACGAGCGCATGTGGACACCCGCGCGTTTCCTCGCCGCCAAGCAGGCCGAGCAGGCGGCCCGCCACCAGCGCTTCGGCGACACCGCCTACAACCTCGAGCCACAGCTCAAGGAGGGCCCCGGCGGCCTGCGCGACCTGCAGACGATCGGCTGGCTCGGCCGTGCGATCGCCGGATCACGCGATCCGGTCGCGATGGTCGACGCCGGTCTGCTCGATGCCGTGGAGGTCGATGCGCTCGCGACGGCGAGCGCGGTGCTGTTCCGCATCCGCCATGCCCTGCATCTGCTCGCGCGGCGTGCCGAGGAGCGCCTCTTGTTCGACTACCAGCGCGAACTGGCCGCCGCGCTCGGCTACCGCGACGAGCACTCCGACAACCTCGCCGTCGAACAGTGCATGCAGGACTACTTCCGCGCCGCACGTCGCATCAGCGGCATCAACGAGGAGCTGCTCGCGCGCTGCAACGAGATCCTCGCCGCGCCGCAGTCCCCGCCGCGGCTGCTGCCGGGAGGGTTCGCGCGCATCGGCGATCGCCTCGATGTCGTCGATGCGCAACGGCTGCACGACGCACCCGAAGCGCTGATCGAGCTGTACGCGCTGTTCGCCACCGAGGCCGGCGTGCGCGGCCTGTGCGCGAACGCGCTGAGGCTCGTGCGCCTGACGCTCGCCGATCCCGCATTCGCCCTCGAACGCCCGGCCGTCCACGCGGCCTTGCGCGACCTGCTCGAACTCGGTGCCCCGGCCGTCGAGTCGCTGGCGGCGATGGCCAGGCATGGGGTGCTCGCGCGTCTCGTGCCGGGTTTCGCCCGCGTCACCGGACGCATGCAGTACGACCTTTTCCATGTCTACACGGTCGACGAGCACACCCTGCGCGTGCTGCGCTTCATCGCGCGCTTCGCCGGCGCCGCGGGAGCCGAGGCCTTCCCGCTCGCGCACGCGGTCTACCAGCGCCTGCCGCGCGCCTCGCTGCTGCTGCTCGCCGGCCTGTTCCACGACATCGCCAAGGGGCGCGGCGGCGATCACTCGGTGCTCGGCGAGGATGACGCGCGCGCGTTCTGCGCGCGGCTCGGACTCGGTGGCGCAGCCACCGAGCGCGTCGCCTGGCTCGTGCGCTGGCACCTGCTGATGAGCGTGACCGCGCAGCGCCAGGACATCACCGATCCGGCGGTCGTCGCGCGGTTCGCGGAACAGGTCGGCGATTGGGAACGCCTCGATTACCTCTACCTGCTGACCGTGGCCGACATCAACGGCACCAGTCCGAAGCTGTGGAACGGATGGCGCGACCGCCTGCTCGCGGACCTCTATGCGGCGACGCGCTACGTCCTTCGCGAGGAGGCCGTCGAGTTGCCTCCGGTCGACGAACGCATCGCGGAGACGCGCCAGCGCGTCGAGGCCATCCTCGCGGCGCGCGGCGTCGATGCGCAGGCGCGTGCACGCGTGCTGGCCGACTTCCCGGACGAGAGTTTCCAGCGCCACCGACCCGAGCAGCTCGCCTGGCAGATTGCGGCGGTCGTCGCCCATGCCGGCGGCGACGAGGCGCTCGTGTGCATCAACCCGGCCGGTCCGCGAGGCACCACCGAAGTGTTCGTGCACGCACGCGACCGCGATGGGCTGTTCGCGACGATCGCCGCCGTGCTCGACCGCTGCCGGCTCAACATCGTCGAGGCGCGCATCGCCGCGACGCGTTCGGGGCGCGTACTCGACACGCTCTACGTGCTCGACGAGAACGGCCAGCCGCTGCGTGACCCGCAGCGCATCGGCGAGGTCGAAGCGCAGCTGCGCGCAGCGCTCGGCCGCGCCGTGCTCGACGAGGCGCCGCTGCGGCGCACGCTGCCGCGCACGCTGCGCCACTTCCACGTCGCGCCGCGCCTGACCTTCAGCCGTGAAGGCTCGCGCACGCGGCTCGGCCTGGTCTGCTCCGATCGTCCCGGCCTGCTGGCCTCGATCGCGCAGGTCTTCCGCGAAGCCGGCCTGCGCGTGCATGATGCCCGCATCGCGACGTTCGGCGAGCGCGCCGAGGATTTCTTCCTCGTCACCGACGGCGATGACCGGCCGCTCGATGCCGATGCCCAGCAGGCGCTGCGCGATGCACTGGCCGGACAGCTCGAAAGTCAGCCATCCCCCGGGGTCCTGCATGCCAGCCATTGAAAACCTCATCGAAGCGGCCTGGGAGCGGCGCGCCGCACTCGACCCGGCCGAGGTCGAGGCGGAGCTTCGCCCCGCGATCGAACAGGTGCTCGACGGCCTCGAAAGCGGGGCGTTGCGCGTCGCCGAGCGCACCGAAGCAGACGGTTGGCGCGTGCATGCCTGGCTCAAGAAGGCGGTCCTTTTGTACTTCCGCATCAACCCCAACCGGCTCATGGACGGCGGTCCGTCGCGCGCCTGGGACAAGGTGCCGCTGCGCTTCGGCGACGCCGGCAGCGAGGCGTTCACGGCGCTCGGCGCGCGTGTCGTCCCCGGTGCGCTCGTGCGCCGCGGCGCGCATGTCGCGCGCGATGCGGTGCTGATGCCGAGCTACGTCAACATCGGTGCGCACGTCGGCGCCGGCACGATGGTCGATACCTGGGCGACGGTCGGTTCGTGCGCACAGATCGGTGCGCGCGTGCACCTGTCCGGCGGCGTCGGCATCGGCGGCGTGCTCGAACCGCTGCAGGCCGCGCCGACGATCATCGAGGATGACTGCTTCATCGGCGCGCGCTCCGAGGTCGTCGAGGGCGTCGTCGTCGAGCAGGGCAGCGTGATCGGCATGGGCGTTTTCCTCGGCCAGTCGACGCGCATCTACGATCGCGCGACCGGCGAGATCGGCTATGGCCGCGTGCCGGCCGGAAGTGTCGTCGTGTCGGGGTCGCTGCCGGCAGCGGACGGCAGCCACAGTCTGTACGCTGCCATCATCGTCAAGCGCGTCGACGCGAAAACGCGCGCGAAGACGGCGATCAACGACCTCCTGCGGACCTGAGCCGATGACCATCGAGGTGTACGGACTCGACACGTGCAGCACCTGCGACAAGGCGCGCAAGTGGCTCGACCGCTTCGGCGTCGCGCATCGCTTCGTCGACTACCGCGCGCAGCGCGTGCCGGCCGACACCCTGCGTGCCTGGGCGGCAGCGGTCGGGGGCTTCGACAAGCTCGTCAACCGCAGCGGCATGACCTGGCGCAACCTGGCGCCGGCGCGCAAGGACCCGCGCTCCGAAGCCGAGTGGACCTTGCTGATCAAGGAGTATCCGGCACTCGTGCGGCGGCCCGTGGTCGTGGCCGCGGACGGCGCGATCAGCCTCGGCTTCAGCGATGCGCTGTTCAAGCGCCTGTTCCCCCCGGCATCCGCGCGCAAGGCCTGAGCAGACGACATGACCGGTGGGCTCGAATCGGAAGTCGTCGATCTCGCCAGCGCGCTGATCCGGCGTGCCTCGGTCACGCCCGACGACGCCGGTTGCCAGGCCCTGCTCGCCGCGCGCCTCGAGGCCGCCGGATTCGCCATCGAGTCGCTGCGTTTCAACGAGGTCGACAACCTGTGGGCGACGCACGGCAGCGGTTCGCCCGTGCTGGTCTTCCTCGGTCATACCGATGTGGTGCCGAGCGGGCCGGTGGAGGACTGGGCCAGTCCGCCGTTCGCGCCTGCGATCCGCGACGGCGTGCTGTACGGGCGTGGCGCCGCCGACATGAAGTCCGGCGTCGCCGCGATGACACTCGCGCTCGAGGCGTTCGTGCGCAACGCGCCGGGCCACGCGGGCACGGTCGCCCTGCTCGTCACGAGCGACGAGGAAGGCCGTTCGGTCGATGGCGTGCGCCGCGTCGCCGAAGCGTTCGTGGCGCGGGGGCAGCCGATCACGTGGTGTCTCGTCGGCGAGCCGTCGTCGCAGGCCCGGCTCGGCGACCTGATCCGCGTCGGTCGGCGCGGATCGCTGAGCGCGACCCTGACCGTGCATGGCGTGCAGGGCCACGTGGCCTACCCCGAGAAGGCGCGCAACCCGATCCATGCCGCCGCACCGGCGCTCGCCGAACTGGCCGCGACGCGCTGGGACGAAGGCAATGACGCGTTCCCGCCGACCTCGTTCCAGATCTCGAACCTCAATGCCGGGACCGGCGCCGGCAACGTGATCCCGGGCGCCCTGGTGGCGCGTTTCAATTTCCGCTTCGGAACCGCCAGCACGGCGGCCGGCCTGCGCGAGCGCACCGAAGCCTGCCTGCGTCGCCACGGTCTTGAATTCAGCCTCGAATGGGACCTCTCGGGCGAGCCGTTCCTGACCGCCCCCGGGCGCCTGCGCGATGCGGTCGAGGGCGCCGTGCGGGCGCGCTGCGGCATACGGCCGCAGGCCAGCACCGGGGGCGGCACCTCGGACGGACGCTTCATCGCGCCGCTCGGCGCCGAAGTCGTCGAGCTCGGTCCGGTCAATGCGAGCATCCACAAGGTCGACGAGCGGGTCGACCTCGCCGAACTGCGCGCGCTGCCGGCCCTCTACCTCGACATCGCCGAGCGCCTGATGCGACCGTGCGAGGCAAGCTGAATCGATCCGGGCAGTGCCCGCTGCGGCGCAGCGGGCGACGGAATGGCCGGGTTTGTGGTACATATCGCGAGTCATCCGGAGCGGCCTCGAGCCCCCGGGGCGGTTCCCCGCGGCATCGCCGCGGCGAGCGGCAAGGTTCCGACCGGACCGTGGCCGTGGCACGCACGGTCGATGCCGTGTCGGCCGGAACCATTGGTTGCATCGGAAACCTGCCGGAAGAGCAGGGCCCAACTCGGCGGAGTGCCGGTGATCGCGTGGGGTGCAGGCGTTGTCCTTTGAAGTCGCGCTGATTCGTCGATTGCCGGGCATTGCCCGGTTCGTGTTCGTCGCCGCCTTCGCGCTGTGGATCGGCGCCCCCGCGACGGCCCTCGACTTGACCCCGCATGGCACCCAACCCGGCCTCCTGTGGGGTCTCGAGGAGCCCGAGTCGTGCATGTCGTGCCACCGCGGCTTCAGCGGCAATCTCCCCAACTTCATGCCGCACAACACGTGGGGCGGCTCGATGATGGCCAACGCCGCGCGTGATCCGCTGTTCTGGGCTGCGCTTGACGTCGCCAACAAGGACTTCCCGGGCGCCGGCGACTTCTGCCTGCGCTGCCACACGCCGCCCGGCTGGCTCGGTGGACGCGTGGTCAAGGCGATCGGCGGCGGCACGACCGGTCCCGGCGGCGCCAGCGGCTGCCGCCTGCAGGGCGACTACGACAATTACGACGGCAAGGGCAACGACTACGCCGGCGTGACCTGTCATTTCTGCCATCGCATGATGCCGACCGGCCCGGCCAGCGAGCCCGGCATGATCGGCAATGCGAACATCTGGGTCGACAATGCGACCGAGTGCACGAACCCGGACGGTTCCAGCTTCGGCGGTCCGTGCCGGCGCGGACCGTACGCCTACACCGACGGCATGCTCGACCCCCCGCACGGCTGGGTGCAGTCGGACTACCACACGAAATCGGCGATGTGCGGCACCTGCCACGACGTGTCGACGCCGGATACCGACGAAGGTCCGCTGAAGACGCTCGTGCTCGAGGGTGGCGTGGCGACGACGCGGCCGATGCCGATCGAGCGCACCTACTCCGAATGGAACCGCAGCCTGTTTTCCGACGTGATCTACCGCGACGGCCTCGGCGAGGGTGCGTCGGGCACGCCGGCGCTCGCGCGCGAGCAGCATTGCCAGGATTGCCACATGCGCGTCTCGGAGGACCCGGCGGCGAAGGCGTGCAACCAGAATTCGAACGGCTCGCGTGCGGGCAATCTGCCGGTGCACGAGTTCGTCGGCGCGAACGCCTGGGTCCCGGCGATCATCAAGGGCGAGTACGCCGGTCCCGGTGGTTTCGACCGCGAAGCCGACTACGACCGCACGATCGCCTCGGCCAAGGCGATGCTCGCCGGCGCCGCGAGCGTGCAGACGACGATCACCGCGTACACCGCGCCGACCGCCGGCGCCGCCGGCTCGATCGGCGTGCGCGTCAAGGTCACCAACCTGAGCGGCCACAAGCTGCCGACCGGTTACTCCGAGGGCCGGCGCATGTGGATCAACGTCAAGGCCACCAGCGCGACCGACGTCGTCGTCGCCGAGAGCGCGGCCTGGGATGCGGCCACCGGCGTGCTGACCGAGGATGCGCAGGCCAAGGTCTACGAAACGCTGCAGGGCATCTGGACCGCGGGCTCGCCGGGCGAGTGCGTGGTCGAGGTGGCCGGCAAGAAGCAGTTCCATTTCGTGCTCAACAACTGCATCCGCAAGGACAACCGCATTCCGCCGCTCGGCTTCCGCCCGAAGACCGCGGCCGACCCGAACGGCGACGAGGTGCGTCCGGTCGGCTACACCTATCCCGAGACGTCGCCGGGCTCGGGCGTGCTCGTCAACCACGACACCACCGACTACACGTTCACGCTGCCAGCCGGCACGGCGCGGCCGATCCGCATCGACGCGAAGCTGCAATTCCAGATCTCGAGCAAGGAATACATCGAGTTCCTGCGCGACCAGGCGATCACGGCGCCGGTGATCCCGGCCGAGAACACGATGTGCGCCGGGGGACCGGACCGCCCGTTCGACATCGGTCCGCAGTCCCAGTCGCGCGGCGAGTACATGTTCGGCCTGTGGTCGAATCCGGCGTACGGCAAGTCGCCGCCGGAGACGGCCGGCAACCCGTCCACCGTCACCACGCCGAACTGAGGCCACGATGAGCACACGCCTTGTCCCCGCCACTGAACACTCCGCTGCAGCGGCGTCCGGCGGACGTCTCGCGATCGCGGCCTTCATCCTTGTGGCCGCGGCCTGCGCACACACGCCGACGGCAGGTCGTGCCGATCCGGCCGGGCGGATCCATGGCTACGTCGAAGCCAGCCGCGTCACCGATTTCTGTCCCGACCAGGCGACGCGCCGCGACGACGAACGCTGCATCGTCACACGCGGCTTCGACTACGCGAAGGGCATCACCGTCGTGCGGACCCTCGATCCGTCGGGCCGGGTGATCCAGACCGATTATCCGCCCGGCGCCGATCTCAGCCTCACCCCGGCCGAACAGGCGCGCGTCGAGGCCCTCGTGCGTGCCGATCCGCGCACTGGTCCGCTCGTCAATCGGCCCGAGGTGATGTTCTGGGACAGCGGATTCGTGATGCGCGAAGCGAACGATCGGCTGTGCGGCGCAGGATCGCGCTGCGTGCGCGCGATCGCCGCCGACGATCAGGGCAACAACGTCATCCTGCATTCCGTGGTCGACCTCAGGGCCGATCGCGTCGTTTACCCGTTCTACACACCTTCCGTCGGCAGGATCGCCGGCAAGCACCAGGAGCGTTGAACGTGCACCCGGTCCAGCGTTTGATCGCCCTCGCCATCGCCGTGTTGGCTCTCGCCTCGCCGGCATGGGCCGGCAGCCCCACCTGCGTGTCGCCCGAGACCAAGCTGAGCTGGCCGCAGACCAATCCGGTCTGGGAGATGTGCTGGCTGCCGCCGAACAGCAGCGTCGGTCCGCGCGGCTCCGGGCTGGAACTGCGCAACGTCTACTGGAACGGCACGCTCGTGCTGCGTCGAGCGCATTCCCCGATGCTGTTCGCCGAGTACAAGGGCGGCCAGGGAGGCAACTGCTATCGCGACTGGAAGGACACCGTCACGCCGATCCTCGCTTCGACGGCGGTGCAGAACAAGCTCGGCGTCGTCCCCGCCGGCGGTGAACCGGCGAAGACGTCGTGTGACCGCTCGAATCAGCCGACCCAGTCGTACGGAACCTGTCCCTACGGCCTGCCGGTCCCGAGCGGGTACAGCTGCGCGAACGGCGTGATGATCGAAGACGGTGGCGACCATGTCCTGTTGACCGCGCAGTACATCGCGGACTGGTACATGTACAGCTCGCGCATCGAGTTCCATGCCGATGGACGCATCGTGCCGACATTCGGATTCGGCAATCGCAATGGCACGTACAACAGCGTGACCCACTGGCACCACAACTACTGGCGCTTCGAGTTCGACATCGATGGACTGGGCAACAACACGGTCAGCACGAACGGCGTCGACCAGTCAACCGAGTTCAGTGACCTGCGCAACGCGACCGGCGGCGCCGGCGGTGGTCCCACGACGTGGGAAGTGCGCAACAGCACGAGCGGCAACGGATACCGCCTGATTCCCGGTGCCAACGACTACCTCGTGCCGACCAACCAGTCCGGCCGCGGCTTCCACACGACCGATTTCCTGGCCACGCGCGTCAACACCAGCGAGTACGGCGACACGCCGAACTACAGCCTCAGCGACTGCACGATGCACACGGCCAACCTCATCAACGGCCAGAGCATCGCCAACACCAACCAGGCGATCTACTATCGCGTGGCCGTGCGCGACACGACCGCCAACGACTGGCCCGTGGGCGGACCGTTCATCCCGCAGGATTCGATGGTCTGCAAGAGCGTTGGCCCCGAGTGGGTACCGTTCGGCCCATGGGCGACGGCCCTCGACCTGATTTACGCCGACGGCTTCGATGCACTCGTGCCGGGCGCGCGACCGTACCTGCAGCACTGAGATGCGAACGCGCGGTCGGCCCATGCGATCCCTCGATCCGGCGCCCCGGAGTGCGGTACGACCGCCCTGGGTGGCGGCCGCCTGCGCGCTGCTGGCCGGCGCATGCGCGCACGCGCCTACC
>JAFLDX010000133.1 GCA_017302215.1 Lysobacterales bacterium | reverse complement strand
TGTTGCAGGGACCGTCTTGCGTCTTGTCGTATGCTGTTTCATGGGCTCGCCCTCGCTGTCGTTGGCAACGCAAAGATGCCACCGTGGCGCATCGACGCCTCGGCGGGGGCGAGTCCATCCAATTACGCGATCATCCCCTGCGCAGCGCCGAGGAGCGCAGCCGGCCAGCGGGGAAAGGCGAACTGTCCGAGGCCAGGGATGGCCAAGTTGTTCGCCGGCCGCCGGACGGCGAGCACTGCAGGGTGCCGATCGGGCGCCGCCCGATCGGCGCGAATGCCGGGGTGCCCTTCTCTTTGGTTACTCTCTCTTGGGCAAGCAAGAGAAAGTGACCCGCTCGCCGCGAGGTGAGCAGAACCCTTCAATCGAAGCGACCAAGTTAGAGATAAGAACCAACGCTTGATCTTCGCCTGCTTTACCGCGTTGACACTGCACGTTGCGAGCCGATCGGAATCCCGCGTCGACCCATCAGCGAAGGAGCAAAGGGTCAATCCGCGACGCAAGCCTGCGCAACCACGACACGGCTCACTCGGCGACGCCGAGCACCTTCGCCACGCTGCCACGCGTCAGCGGGTGGTAACCGGCCTTGGCCTTTTCGAACACGCCGATCGCGAACTGCTTGCCGTCCTCGGTCTTCGCGAGCGCCTCATAGATCGGGATGATCAGCTTGCGCCGGCCGATGCGTAAGATGAAGGTCGCGATCCGCGGCCGGGCTTCGGTGTAGCCGGCGCGGACCGTCGCGACATACCAGCGAAACGCGATCTCGCCGTTGCCGGTACCGGTCAGCTTCCAGGCCTCGTCGAGCGCCTTCATCTGCGCGACGGTCGGCGTGGCCGGCAACGCGTTGATGAAACGCAGCCATTCGTAGGTGACCCAACCCCTGGCCGGCAGATCCTTCGCCGCGAGCGTGCCGGCCAGGAAATCGGCGGCGGCCTTGTCGACCGCGTCGAAGCGCGTGGAATGCGCGACCGGTGCATCGGCCGGCACGCCGGCGCCGTGCAGCCATTCGTCGATCTCGGCCAGCCCGACCTTGCCCGGGTACTTGCGCGCGAGGTTCTCGTCGTAGAAGGCGAGGAAGTCGTGCGTGACCACGCTCTTGAAGGCGTGCGAATCGAACCAGGCGCGCACGAACGGGTCGAAATCGGCGCGCCCGTAGCGCGATTCGAGGAAACGCAGGAACCATCGGCCCTTGTCGTACGGAACTCCGCTCAGCCCCTCGTCGGGATCGATGCCGGTCAGGTCGGTGACGAGCCGCTGCTCGTTCGGCTTCATGCCGGCGATTTCGGTGCGCAGCTCCTGGTCGTCGAC
This sequence comes from Lysobacterales bacterium, assembly GCA_017302215.1. GTDB lineage: Bacteria > Pseudomonadota > Gammaproteobacteria > Xanthomonadales > Rhodanobacteraceae > Dokdonella. Next base: position 7,885 of record JAFLDX010000133.1, on the reverse strand, counting down.
GACGAGCTGCATCGTCGCCACGTCCCTGCCGTAGACCGCCTCGACGATGCGGTTCTCGACATAGGTCGTGAATCCCTCGTTGAGCCACATGTGCTGGGCATTGGCATTGGTGACCAGGTTGCCGGACCAGGAATGCGCGAGCTCGTGGGCGATCAGTCCGACCAGGCTCTTGTCTCCGGCGATGACGGTCGGCGTGGCGAACGTCACGCGCGGATTCTCCATGCCGCCGAACGGAAAGCTCGCCGGCAGGACGAGGATGTCGTAGCGCTCCCAACGATACGGGCCGTAGAGCTTCTCGGTCGCCGCGATCATCGCCTCGGTGTCCTCGAATTCCTTGGCCGCGGCGGCAACGACCGCGGGTTCGGCGTACACCGCCGTGCGCGGGCCGGTTTCGCGCACGGCGAGTTCGCCGACCGCGATCGCGAGCAGATAGGACGGGATCGGCTGATTCATCGTGAAGCGGAACTCGCCATCGAGCGCATGGGCGACCTCGTTGTCCGCGCTCATGATCACGCGCAACCCCCGCGGCGCCTCGATGCGCGCCGTGTAGGTGAAGCGCACCGATGGCGTGTCCTGCAGCGGCACCCAGCTGCGCGCATGGATCGCCTGCGATTGCGAAAACATGAACGGATGCTTGCGACTGGCCGTCTGCGCGGGCGCCATCCATTGCAGGCCCGAGGCGACCGGCTGCGTGCGATAGCGGATGCGTACGCGCGGCGCAGCCTCGTCGAGGGTGATGCGCAGCGCCGAGCCGAAGATCGCGTCGCGCGCATCGAGCGAGAACGAGGCCTTGCTTTCACGGCCGTCGGCATCGACGGCGGCCACGGTCTCGATGACGAGGTCGCGCGTGTCGAGGACCAGGGAGCGGGCTTTCGGGTCGTGCCAGTCGAGCGCGAGTTCGGCGTTGCCGGCGAGCTCGCGCTTGTCGAAATCCACGGCGAGGTCGAGGGCGAGTGCCCTGACCGAAACGACCTGCGGTTCGGCATAACTGTGCGGGTCGTTCTCGGCCCAGGCGGCATGGGTGGCGATGAGCATGGCGGGAAGGGCGAGCCAACGGATGAGCGTCATGAGACCTCCTGAAAACGTTTGCGAGTATGCCAGCTCGCCCAGGCCGGTTCGCGTACCGATACGTGTTCAGCATTTTTCGCGGGATTTCGTCCGTCGAGCCGCGCTACCATGCGGGCAAGGGGACAGTTCACCATGCTCGAAACTCTCGCCAGCGTGTTCGACCTGCTCGACTGCGACTCGCACGAGTCGTTGCGCCTGGCCAGTGGCCGCCGGTTCCGCGAGCTCGGTTTCGAGCACTGGGCGCACGCGTCGGGAGCGCAGCCGCGTGCGCCGTTCTCGGTCGGCAATTTTCCGCGCGAGTGGCTCGACCACTACCACCGCCTCGGTTACTTCGAACTCGATCCGGTGGTCGCCCATTGCCGCCAGCGCAGCACGCCGTGCCTGTGGGGAACCGATGCGTCGACACGCCAGGTCGGCCACTCGACGCGATTCTTCCTCGAGGCCGCCGAGTTCGGCCTTCGCGTCGGCGTCGGCTTGCCGAACCACGGGCCGGGCGGACAATGGAGCATGCTGTCGGTGGCCAGCGATGCGCTGCCCGATCGCGCGCTGCGGTTCGACGAGATCGCGCGCCTGCACCTGCTCGCGACCTTGGTGCACGAAGCGAGCCTGCGACTCGCGGTTCCGGCAGCGAGCGAACCGGTGCACCTGACCCAGCGCGAAGCCGATGCGCTGCGCTGGGCCGCGGAAGGCAAGACCGGTTGGGAGATCGGTCAGCTGCTCGGCATCGGCGAGCGCACGGTCGCCTTCCACCTGACCAACGCGGCCGCCAAACTCGGCGTGGTCGGCCGTCGCCAGGCGGTCGCACGCGCGATCGCGCTGCAGCTGATCACGCTCTGAGCAGGGCTCGCCCGTCCACGCGCGGCGTCGGGGCGGCGCTGCGGACGACCGCGGCCACCTGCGCCTAGCACACTTCGTCCGGCCTGACTAGCTGTTGAAACCGACAGCTAGGCGCCTGCGCGCGATCGCGGCACTCTCGCTGCCGAGACGGCGTTGGCCGATCTACCAGTCCCCCTGGCCGGACAGGGGGGGAATGGTTCGCAGGATGCGAGCCACTCCTGTCCGGCCGTCCCACTTCCGCGTCGCCATGACCTTGCCGGCCTCGCGCTTCGGCCCGGAACTTCGGCGCAGCGCATGCAGCGCCAACGCCCGCGTGCGTCGCCATTCCGTCCGCGCGGACAGGTTCAGGTGCGGTAGCCGCGATGGATCGCGACGATGCCGGCCGACAGGTTGCGCACGTCGACGCGGTCGAAGCCGGCGTCCTCCATCATCGTCTTCAGCGTTCCCTGGTCGGGATGCTTGCGGATCGATTCGGCCAGATAGCGGTAGCTGGCCTCGTCACCGGCCACGAGGCGGCCGATGCGCGGCAGGACCGAGAACGAATGGAAGTCGTACAACGGGCGCAACCACGGCGCACGCACGGCCGAGAACTCGAGCACGAGGGCGCGGCCGCCGATCTTCAGCACGCGGTGGATGTCGGCCAGGGCGCGCTCCTTGTGCGTCACGTTGCGCAGGCCGAAGGCCATCGTCACGCAATCGAAGCTGCGATCGGGGAACGGCAGGGCCTCGGCGTCCATCCGCACCCACGAAAGGCCGCGCACGTGGCCCCGATCGGCCATGCGGTCGCGACCGACCGCGAGCATGTCCCCATTGATGTCGCCGACCACGATCGATCCGGCATCGCCGATGCGCGGCAGCAGCAAGGCGGCAATGTCGCCGGTGCCGCCGGCGAGGTCGAGCACGCGGTCGCCTGCACGCACGCCGCTGGTGGCGGCGAAGTGGCGCTTCCACAAGCGATGCACGCCGAACGACATGAGGTCGTTCATGATGTCGTAGCGGCGCGCGACCGAACTGAACACCTCGCCGACGAGGCGCGCCTTGTCGCCCTCGGGCACGTCACGGAAACCGAAATGGGTGATGCCGGGCTTGTCCATCGCGGCATCGTAACCGATCGGCGATGCGCGCCCCGGCGAATCGGGCTCGCGCCAAAGGCACACGGTCGACACCCTGCTAGAATCACGCCCCGCCCCGGGCCCGGCCCGCGGCTGCCCCTGTCCCAGGATCCGCGTCATGACGATTTCCCGCATCACCGCCGCCGGTTGTCTGGCTGTCCTGCTCGCTGCCGGCACGGCCCACGGCCAGGCGCTCTACAGCAACGGCCCGTTCGTGACCCACGAAGGCGCGCATGTGTCCGGAGCGGACGTGAGCCTCGCCCAGGACGTGACCTATCCGGGCTATACCGCGCTCGGCTACGCGGCCGGCCCAGGCTGGCGCCTGGCGGACGACTTCACGGTTCCCGTCGGCAAGATCTGGACGATCACGGGGGCCCGCCTGTTCGCGTTCCAGCCGAACGTCACCGCCGGGTTCACCGACGCGCGCGTGATCATCTGGCTCGGCGTGCCGGACGGCCCGGTCAGCACGAAGGTCTTCGACGGCACGGTGTCGAACACGCTCGTCGACTCGACGCCGGGACCGTACCGCATCGCCCAGTCGACCGAGGCCACCGCGCCGTTCACGAACGTCGCGCGACGCGTGCACGTGCTGGGCATCGCGATCCCCGAGCTGGTCCTCGAGAGCGGCAACTATTGGGTCGACTGGCAGTTGACCGGCGGCCAGTCCGGACAGGTCTACACGCCGCCGGTCAGCATCATCGGCCAGCCGTACACCGCACTGAACGGGTTCGCCCGGCAGAAGTGCCCGCCGGACATCACGAGCAGCGATTGCCCGCCGAGCCAGTGGCGGCTCTTCATCAACGGCAGCGCGCCGTACAACGTCGACCTGCCGTTCGAGCTCGACGGCACGAGCTTCGACGATTCGATCTTCGTCGGCGATTTCGAGGAACAGGAAGACGAGGATCCCTGATCACGTCGTCCGCCGGCCGACCTCGCGGCACGACCGGCCCGCGTCGTCCCGCCCGGATCAGTCGCCTTCGCGTCCGAGCCGGCTGTGGCGGATGCCGTAGCCGAAGTAGACGACGAGGCCGAGCACGAGCCAGATGCCGAAGCGCTCGTAGGTGTGGATCGGCAGGCCCGAGATCAGCCAGAGCGAGAAGCCGATGCCGAGGATCGGCACGAGCGGCACCCACGGCGTGCGGAACGCACGCGGCAGTTCGGGCCGGCGCATGCGCAGGACGAGGATCGACGCGCAGATCACGATGAAGGCCGCGAGCACGCCGATGTTGACCATCTCGGCCAGCTCGCCGATCGGGAACGCGCCGGCGGCGAGGCCGGTCAGCACGCCGAGCAGCAGGGTCGGCCGATACGGCGTGCCGTACTTGGGGTGCGGCCGGGCGAACCACGCCGGCAGCAGGCCGTCGCGCGCCAGCGCGTACCAGATGCGTGCCGCGGCCAGCATGAAGGCGAACACGACGCTGATGATGCCGGTGACGGCGGTCACCGAGATCGCGATGCCGACCCAGGTCAGCCCGAGCGCATTGAACGCATTCGCCACCGGTGCGTCGTTGCCGAGCGTCGAGTAGTGGGCGACGCCGGTCAGCACGAACGAGATCGTCAGGTAGAGCGCCATCGAAATGCCGAGCGAGAGCAGGATCGCGCGCGGCAGGTCGCGCTGCGGGTTCCTCGACTCCTCGGCCGCCGTGGTCAATGTGTCGTAGCCGAACACGGCGAAGAACACGACGGCCGCCGCGGTGACCACGCCGTCGAAGCCGAAATGGCCCTTGCCGTCCGCGCCGACGATGCGCTCGGGGATGAACGGCACCCAGTTGGCGGTATCGATGTAGAAGACGCCGACGCCGATGATCAGCGCGACGCCCAGGATCTTGACGATGACGACGACCGTGTTGATGCGCGCGCCGAGTTCGGTGCGCATCGTCAACAGCACGGCGATCGCCATCGCGACGAAGGCGGCGATGACGTTGAAGACGCGACCTTCGCCGGTGCCGTAAGCGCCCTGGGCCCATACCGGCAAGCCGAGGCCGATCGCCTCGAGGATCTTCTGCAGGTAACCGGCCCAGCCGCTCGCCACCGCGGCCACGATCAGTGCGTACTCGAGCAGCAGGTCCCAACCGATCAGCCACGCCGCGAACTCGCCGAGCACGGCGTAGCCGTACGTGTAGGCGCTGCCGGTGACCGGAATCATGCCGGCGAACTCGGCGTAGCAGAGCGCGGCCGCCGCACTCGCCACGCCGGCGATCAGGAAAGCCAGCGCCACGGCCGGACCGGCATTGGCCGCCGCCTGCTGGCCTGCCAGCACGAAGATGCCGACGCCGATGATGCCGCCGAGACCGATGCTGGTCAGTTGCCACAAGCCGAGCACGCGCCGGAATTCGTTGCGTCGTCCGAGCTCGGACTGCAACTGCTCGATGCTCTTGTGCCGCGTCAGGCGCGCGATCAGGCTCATGCGGTTCTCCCCCGGAAGTCGGCCGGATCATAGACCGAACTCGGCGGCGGTTCGCATTTGCCCCTGGATTTCCGCTTCGAGGGCACCGCCCGCCGGCGGGCGGGTTGCTCCATCACTCCACGACGGCTCGGCACCGCTTCGGTCGAGGACGCAGCAGACGTCGGGACGGCGGGATGCCGCGATGCTGCTCGTCGCCTTCGCGTACCGCGCGCCGCGAGGGGTACTCAGCCCAGTCCGGCCGCCACCTCGAACGCGCAGCCGGTCTTCGCGCGCACGTCGTCGACGCTGACGCCGGGATTGAGCTCCTTCAGCACGAGCCCGCCGCCTTCCTTGACGTCGAACACGCAGAGGTCGGTGATGATCATGTCGACGCAGGCCTTGCCGGTGATCGGCAACGCGCATTCGTCGAGGATCTTCGGCGAACCGTCCTTCGCGGTGTGCTCCATCAGCACGACCACGCGCTTGACGCCGGCGACGAGGTCCATCGCGCCGCCCGGCCCCTTGACCATCTTGCCGGGCACCATCCAGTTGGCGAGGTCACCGTTCTTCGATACCTCGAGGCCGCCGAGGATCGACAGGTCGATGTGGCCACCTCGGATCATCGCGAACGAATCGGCGCTCGAGAAGAAGCTCGAGCCGGGAATCGTCGTGATCGTCTGCTTGCCGGCGTTGATGAGGTCCGGGTCGACCGTGGCCTCGGTCGGGAACGGGCCGATGCCGAGCAGGCCGTTCTCGGACTGCAGGGTCACGTTGACGCCGGGCGGGATGAAGTTGGCGACGAGGGTCGGGATGCCGATGCCGAGGTTGACGCAGAAACCGTCGCGCAGTTCCTGCGCGGCACGGCGCGCCATGCCTTCACGGACCGGGCTTTCCTTGGCCGACGGCGCGCCGCCGGACAGGGTGCGGAACTCGATGCGCTTCTCGTACTTCGCGCCCTGGATGATGCGGTCGACATAGATGCCGGGCGTATGGATCTGGTCGGGTTCGAGTGTGCCGGTATCGACCAGCTCCTCCACTTCGGCGACGCAGATCGCGCCGCAGGTCGCGATCATCGGGTTGAAGTTGCGCGCGGTCTTGCGGAACACGAGGTTGCCGAAGCGGTCGCCCTTCCACGCCTTGACGATCGAGACCTCGGCCTTGATCGCAGGTTCGAGCACGTAGTCGAGGCCGTCGAAGCGCTTGGTCTCCTTGCCCTCGGCGAGCTTCGTGCCGAACGCGGTGCGCGTGTAGAAGCCCGGGATGCCGGCGCCGCCGGCGCGCAGGCGTTCGGCCAGCGTGCCCTGCGGCACGAGTTCGAGCTCGAGTTCGCCGGCCAGCACCTGGCGCTCGAACTCCTTGTTCTCGCCGACATAGGAGGCGATGACCTTCCTGACCTGGCGCGTCTTCAGCAGCGGACCCATGCCGAAATCGTCGACGCCGGCGTTGTTGCCGACGATGGTCAGGCCCTTCACGCCCGACTCGAGCAGCGCCTGGATCAGGTTCTCGGGGATCCCGCACAGGCCGAAGCCGCCGGCGGCGATCGTCATGTCGTCGTGCAGCAGGCCGGACAGCGCCTCGGCAGCGGAGGAATACACTTTTTTCACGTCGGGATCCTTGCGGTTCGGGCCGGCGGACGCCGCCACGGTCGGAGGGTCGGCTGAGGGTAGTACGGCCGCGAAGGGTGGTTCAATCTGGTCTTTCGGCCAATGGCGCAGTGCGTCATCCGGCTTGCCACAGCAACGAGCGGTCGATCTCGGCGAGGCGGCGTCGACCACTCAGCACCATCGCCGCCTCGAGCTCGCTGCGCAGCATGTCGACGACGTGCGCGACGCCGGCCGCGCCGGCCACGGCGAGTCCGTGCACGTACGGTCGACCGACCAGCACGGCGCGCGCGCCCAAGGCGATCGCCTTGAGCACATCGGTGCCGCGGCGGATGCCGCCGTCCATCAGCACCGGCGCGCGTGCGTCGATCGCCTCCGCGACGGCCGGCAACGCGTCGATCGTCGCCGGCAGGCCGTCGAGCGTACGCCCGCCATGGTTCGAGACGATCACGCCATCGGCTCCGGCGGCCACGGCCAGGCGCGCATCCGCGGCGCCGAGGATGCCCTTCAGCACGAGCGGCAGGCGCGTCTGCGCGCGCAGCCATTCGACGTCGGCCCACGTCGCCGCAGCGGCGACTGCAATCGCGACCATCACCGCAGCGCTCGCCTGCATCAACGAGTGCATCAAAGCGAGCGACGAGTTCGTCAAGTCGTGCTATAACCACGGCGGCGTCAAACGAATGGTTTTCATTACCCGAAACGCCAATCATTTTCAGATCAAGATCGTCAAGTATGCTGCTCATGTGCTCGCCTCGATGTGGAAGCATAAGAATTTGCATGACTTGCTCAAGAAGGACGGATACAAGGAGACCGATTTCACTAGTGTCGCTAAGCAGATGGGACTCAAGTCGCAGAGCTCCAGTCCTGCTAATACTCTTCAT
>JAFLDX010000132.1 GCA_017302215.1 Lysobacterales bacterium | reverse complement strand
GCCCCGGCGCCGCCGCCGGCCGCGGCGGCTGCAGCCAGCGCCGACGCCGGCCCGCAACTGCTGTGGGCATTGCCCTATGCACAGCGGCGCGGCATTCCCGAGCTCAAGCTCAGCATGCACGTCTACGCGGCGGACCCGGCCCAGCGTTTCGTCATCATCAACGGCAACCGCCAGGTCGAAGGCGACGAGTTCGAAGGACTCAAGCTGATCGAGATCCGCAACGACGGCCTCGTCCTCGCCCTCGGCCAGCTGCGCTTCGTCTACCCGCGCGGCGGTCGCTGACACGCGGCGCGGCCGGCGTGTTCGTCCAGCTCGAAAGCCGCCGCCGCGCCCACCCGCCGTGGGCGACCATCCTGCTCGTCGCGATCTGCGTGGCGATGTTCCTGTGGATCGCCTCGGGCGCGCCGGACGCGCGCCTGCGCCTGCTGACGATCTGGGGCACCGTGCCATCGACCCTGCTCGACGCGACCGCGCCGTGGCTGACCCAGCTCGCCGAACTGCGCTTCGCACGCCTCGTCACCGCGTTGTTCATCCATGCCGACTGGCTGCACCTGACCACGAACCTGCTGTTCCTCGTGATCTTCGGCGTGCCGTCGGAGCGTGCACTCGGCTTCCGTCGTTTCCTGCTGCTGTTCGTGCTCGGCGGTGCGCTGGCGAATCTCGTCGGCGCGCTGACACTGGCCGATGCGCGCTCGCCGATCATCGGCTCGAGCGGCGCGGTGTGGGCCGTGATCGGCGCCTACCTCGCGCTGTTCCCGCGAGCGCGCCTCGGCCTCGTCCTGCCGCTCGGCGTGTTCCTCGAGTTCGTGCGTATCCCGGCGCCGCTGCTGATCGGCTTCTGGGCCGTGCTGCAGGTGGTGTTCACCTACGTCGGCCCGGCGTTCGGTGCGGTCGCCTGGTGGACCCACATCGCCGGCTTCTTCATCGGCATCGTGTTCGCGCTCGTGTCGAAGCCGGCGATCGCGCGGCGCCTGAGGAACTGAGCGCGACCACCGCGCGGTACGTGAAATCGGAGCGCAACCCCGGATCGAGTCCGGGGCAGGCTCTGTGCGCGATCGCTTTTGTGCAACGCCTGAATCGCGCGCCGGGTGCGCTCCTGCGGAGCAGGCTCGGCCGCAGGGATCATCCTCGTCGGGATAAATCTGCTTGACTTGGCACCCCGGATCAATGATTTTTTACCGTAAGGTAAAATTCGAGTCGAGCAGAGCCGATGAGCCGTGATCTGTCCCGGTCGGGAGAATTTCAGCGAATCGCCGATCCGCTCGCCCTCGGCCAGGCGATCCGCCGGTCGCGCAAGGCCCACGGCCTCACGCAGACCGAGCTGGCCGGCCTTGCCGGCACGGGTCTGCGTTTCGTTTCCGAACTCGAACGCGGCAAGCCGACGGCCAGCCTCGACAAGACCCTGGCCGTGCTCGCCGTGCTCGGCCTGCGACTCCTGCTCGGCGAAGCGCGCTGATGGCCGGCGCGCTCGAGGTCGCGCTGTTCGGCCGTCGCGCCGGCCGGGTTTCCGTGCACGGCGACCTCGGCAGTCCCGAAGACTGGACCTTTGCCTACGACGAGGCTTTCCTCGCCGCGTCCGACGCGGCCGCGCTGTCGGTGTCGCTGCCGCCGCGCCGCGAACCGCATGTCGGCGCCGTGGTCCGCAACTGGTTCTGCAACCTGCTGCCCGAAGGCGGCGTGCGCGAGGCGATCACGCGCCGGCTGCGCATTCCGGAGCGCGACGACTTCGCCCTGCTCGCCGCGATCGGCCACGAATGCGCCGGCGCCGTGAGTGTGCATCCCGCCGAGGCACCGCGTCCGTCCGCCGCGACCGCCGGCGCCGATGTCGAGGAACTCGTACGCCGCCAGGGCGATGGCCAGGGTGGCGGCACCTGGGCCCTGCTGGCCGAACCGATGCGCCTGTCCCTGGCCGGCGCGCAGGACAAGATCGCCGTCGTCCGCGCCGACGATGGTCGCCTGCGCCTGCCGCGCGGGGACCAGCCGAGCACCCACATCCTCAAGCCCGACAGCCTGCAGTTCCGCGGGCTGCGCGACCTCGAAGCGCTCGGTCTCGCGCTCGCCCGCGCCATCGGCCTCGATGCCGCGCGGGCCGAACCCGTCGCCGTCGCCGGACGCGCCGCGCTGCTCGTCGAGCGCTTCGACCGCGCGACCGGCGCCGATGGCGAAACGCGGCGCCTGCACCAGGAAGACTTCTGCCAGGCGCTCGGCTACCCCGGCGAACTGAAATACGAAAGCCAGGGCGGCCCCGGCCTCGCCGCCTGCTCGGCCCTCGTGCGTCGCCTCGGCCTCGGCCCTTCCAGCGTCCGCGGCCTGCTCGACGGCGTGCTGTTCAACGCGCTGATCGGCAATGCCGATGCCCATGCGAAGAACCTCGCCCTGCTCTGCGGCGAGGACGGGCGGCGGCGCCTGGCGCCGTTGTACGACCTCGTGCCGACTGTCGTCATGCCCGAATCGATGGTCGAGCGCGCGCCCGCGCTGCGCATCGGCGAGGCGCGCGACATCGACGCGATCGCGGCGGCGGACTGGCGCCTGTTCGCACGCGAATGCGGCTACGCGCCGGGCTACGTGCAGCGCCGGCTGGCGACGCTCGGCGAGGCGATCCGCGCGCAGCTTCCGGCGGTCACCGCGACGCTTTCGCGTCAGGGTTGCGACAAAGCGCGCCTGGCCCGCGCGGCGGCGGTGATCGGACGGGCGAAGGGCTGACGAAACCCGGCAGCCGCGCAACGAAGGCCGCGCAGCGGTTGTGCTGCGCGGTCGTTCGCGTGCCCGGCGGTCGAGGCGCTATTCGAAGTCGTCGCGGAAGATCGTGTCGTCGAAGTCGGTGCGCAACGTGATGCCGTCGAACCAGCCGCTCGGGCCGCCGAGCACGGCGTTCGTGCCGTCACCGCCCGGCGCGACCGGGCTGCCGTTCTGCACGACGAGGTAAACGGTCAGCGACGCGTTCGCGCCCCAGTTCGCCGCCGGCACGTTGATGAACGCCGGCACGGCGGGCGTCGTCCACGTACTGGTGCTGGCCAGCTGCAGCGAACCGGTCGCCGCCGGCGTGCCGTTGCTGCATCCGTTGTAGCCGGCGTTGTAGCGCAGCTCCCAGTCGAGCCACGCGCGGTTCGGCGGCGCGAACGGGGCGACACCCGTCACGCGACCGAAACCGTCGAGCGCATACAGGCCCGGACCGGGCAGGTGCACGCACTGCCGGCGCACGGCGACGCGCACCTGGTCGCTGGCGATCGTGGCAAGGACCGAACCCGAACCGGCCGGACCCGACACGTTCTGCGTGGCATCGCGCGAAGACGGCGCGAGCTGTTCCCACTGGTTGAGGTCGACGTCGAAGTCGGGGTTCAGCACGAGTGGCTGCAGGTACTCGCGCTCGAGCGCGCCGACATCGGAGGCACCGGCGTCGTTCGGGTTGAGCGGCAGGTCGACCGTGCGCGTGTGCGAGTACAGGTCGACCGGAAAGGCCGCGAGTGCCGGCGCGTAGTCGACCGCAAGCGAGCCCGCGCGCGGCATGTAGTCGCCACGCGCCGCATCGACGAAGCGCGGGGCCGCCAGCGTCGTGCCGGCCGGACCGCCGGGCTGGTTCATCAGCACGTGCTGGATGTCGCGCGTGCCGCCGCTCGCGCCGACATCGGTCGCGAACAAGGCCTTGCCGGGCTGGTCGATCAGGCTGCGCGTGATCTCGATGTCCTCGTTGATCGAGAGCACGCCATTGGCACCGATCGTGTTACCGGCGATGGTCAGGTAGTAGAGGCCGACCAGCTGGCCGAGCGAGTCTTCATCCTGGTCGTCGCGGATCAGCGCGTTCTGCACGGTATTGCCGGCCATCAGGCTGTTGTCGAGTTGCAGCGAGGTGCCCTCCTCACCGGACAGGTACATCAACCAGCCACCCTCGTTGCCTTCGATCGCGATGCGCGAACCGTAGAACTGGGCTCTCTCGGAAAAATGCACGACCGCGCCGGTAGTGTTGTTGGTGCGGTTGTAGCGGATGTAGCCACACGGTGCGCCGAACGGACAGGGGGCAGCGGCGGGATGCAGCGAGCCGAGCGGAAACCCGGCAGGCGCAATGTTGAAAAAGACCCAACCGCCGACCGCGAGCTCGCCGACGATGCCGCTGTTGTCGTAGGAAAGGTTGATCGCCGCGCCGACCGGCGCGCTGTTGTCCTCGATCGCGACATGGCGCAGTTGCGCAACGGCGTATGCGTTCCCATCGAGTTCGTCGCCATCTGGCTGCAGGTCAATGCCGCCTCCGCGCTGGCTGGCGAAGTTGCCGCGGATGCGCAGCGGCACGCCCGGCGTGGTGCTGAATACCTGCACCTCGGCGCGGCGACCCGAGTTGACGCCGCCGATCACTGCGATGCCGCCGCCCTTGGCCGCCTGGTTGCCGTAAACCGGGCCCAGGTCGAGGACGCCGTTCGAGCCGATGTAGGCGTAGGAGACGAAATCGCCGCTGACGACCATAAGCCCGCCGCCGCTGTCGCCGGCCGTGTTCGCAATCAGGATGCTGCCCGGCGCGGTCATCGTCATCTCGAGGCTCTGCGCGACGATGCCGCCACCGTGGCGGTGCGCAACGTTGTTCGCCACCGTGACATTCGCGCCGATGATCAGCTCGGCCGTCGTCGTCGTGCCCTGCGCGTAGATGCCGCCGCCGTCCTCGGCCTCGTTCTCGGCGATCTCGCTGTCCTCGATGCGCAGGATGCCGCCACCCTGGAAGTGCACGCCGCCGCCGTCGTCGTCGCCGGCCTGGTCGCCGCCCGTGATCTCGAGGTTGCGCAGCGTGAAGTTGCCGTTGCCGCGCAACGCGACCACCGAACGCGCCTGGCCGCCCGTGCCGTCGAGCGTGGTCTTGCCGGTCGGCTGCTGGCTCGAGCACGCCGCCCAGCCGCCGACGATCGCGACGTCCTGGTTCGTGTCGGTGCTGACCTGGATGCCGGTCCAGGTCGCCGTGCGCACGATGCGCACCTCGTCGGCACCGCTGTTGGCGGCCGCCGAATCGAGCGCGGCCTGCAGGTTCGGGTGCGTGCAGTCGCCGCCCGGGCCGACCGTGAACGTCGCCGCGGAAACCGGCAGCGCCGTGGCCAGCGCGGCGACAAGGGTAAGGGCTGGGATCGTGGATCGCATCGCAACGGCTCCATCCAGGGGGTCGATGCGAGGAACACCGTCGCGCGGCGATCCGGGACATCGGCGCGGCGTGCAGCGGCATGCCGGGACATCCGTGCCGATGGCACGTGCAGGGCAGGCTCGGTGCGCAGCCAAGACCGCGCAGACGGATCGCTGCGCGGTCTTGGCGTGCCCGGCGGTCGAGGCGCTACTCGAAGCCGTCGCGGAAGATCGTGTCGTCGAAACCGGTCTCCAGGGTGATGCCGTCGAACCAGCCGTCGGGGCCGCCGCCGAGGACGGCGGCCGGGGTGACCGTACCGTTCGGTCCCGGCGCGATCGGGCTGCCGTTTTCCACGACGAGGTAGACGGTCAGCGTGGCGAACGCTCCCGAGGCAAACGTCGCATCGATGGTCACGGGCAGCATCGGCTTCCGCCAGGTGTTGCCGCTGGCGAGCTGCAGCGAGCCGGTCTGGATGGTTGCGGCGTTGTTGCAGCCATCATCCTGGGAGACGCCCCAGCGCAGCTCCCAATCCAGCCAGACACGGTTTGGTGGCGTAAACGGCGGGGTGGCGGTGACCCGGCCCCAGCCATTGAGCGAGTAGATGCCCGGTCCGGGCAGATGGATGCACTGCTTGCCGACGATCGAGCGCGCGGCGTCGACGGCGGCCATGCCACGCAGCGAGCCGGAGCCGGTGGGGCCGGTGATGTTCTGCGTGCCGTCCCATGCCGAGCCCGGGGCCACCCACAGGTTCAGATCGGTGTCGAAGGTGGAATTGAGCACCAGCGGTTGCAGGTACTCGCGCTCCAACGCACCGACGTCGGACGCGCCGAGTGCGTTCGGCTTGACCGGCAGGTCGATGGTGCGCGTGTGCGAGTACAGGTCGACCGGATAGGCCGCGAGCGGCGGCGCGTAGTCGACGGCGCGCGAGCCGGCGCGCGGCATGTAGTCGCCGTTGGCCGGATCGACGAAGCGCGGCGCGGCGAGCGTCGTGCCGCCGGGCGCCGTCGTGGTGTTGGCGATCACGTATTCGATATCGTGGATGCCGCCGGTCGAGCCGACATCGGTGGCGAACAGCGCCTTGCCGGGCTGGTCGATCAGGCTGCGCGTGAACAGCATGTCCTCGTTGATCGACAGCACGCCGTTGGCGCCGATGGTGTTGCCGGTGATGGTCAGGTAGTCGAGCACGACCAGTCGCCATTCGTAGGCCCCAAAGTTCTGGTCGTCGCGGATCAAGGCATTTTGTACGGTGTTGCCGGCAATCAGGCTGTTGTCGAGCTTCAGATCATGGAAGTGGCCCCCGGACACATACATCAGCCAGCCCCCCTGGTTGCCTTCGATCGCGATGCGCGACCCATGAAAATAGGCACCGTTGGATTGGTGCACGACCGCGCCCGTGGTGTTGCCGGTACTGTTGTTGCGGATGAAGCCGCAGGGAGCGCCGAATGGACACGCCGCCGCAGCGGGGTGCAGCGGGACTCCCGCGCCGTCTAGGTTGAAGTCCACCCTGCCGCCGATCACGTCGATATCAATCGGTCCGAAGTTGTCATAGGACAGGTTGATTGCGGCACCCACTGGCGCCGTGTTCTCCTCGAGGGCGGCATGCCGGAGAGTGGCGATGGCATCGGCATTACCACTGAAGACGTCGCCATCCGGCTGCAGGTCGATACCGCCGCCGCGCTGGCTGGCGCTGTTGCCGCGGATGCGCACCGGTGCGGCCGACGTGATGCTGAACACCTGTACTTGGGCGCGCCGGCCCGAGTTCTCGCCGCCGACCACCGCGATGCCGCCGCCGATCGCCGCCTGGTTGCTGTAGACCGGTCCGGTGTCGCCGATACCGCTGGAGCCGATGTAGGCGTAGGACGGGAAATCGCCGCTGGCCACCAGCAGGCCGCCGCCGCGGCCGCCCGCGGTGTTGAACCACAGCACGCTGCCCGGCGCAATCATCGTCATCTCGAGGTTCTGCGCGACCACGCCGCCGCCATTCCGGCGCGCGACGTTGAATGCGATGGAGACGTTGGCGCCGATGATCAGTTCGGCCGTCGTCGTCGTGCCCTGCGCGTAGATGCCGCCGCCGTCCTCGGCTTCGTTCCCGGCGATCTCGCTGTCCTCGATGCGCAGGATGCCGCCGCCCTGGAAGTGCACGCCGCCGCCGTCGTCGTCGCCGGCCTGGTCGCCGCCCGTGATCTCGAGGTTGCGCAGCGTGAAGTTGCCGTTGCCGCGCAGCGCGACCACCGAACGCGCCTGGCCGCCCGTGCCGTCGAGCGTGGTCTTGCCGGTCGGCTGCTGGCTCGAGCACGCCGTCCAGCCGCCGACGATCGTGACGTCCTGGTTCGTGTCGGTGCTGACCTGGATGCCGGTCCAGGTCGCCGTGCGCACGATGCGCACCTCGTCGGCACCGCTGTTGGCGGCCGCCGAGTCGAGCGCGGCCTGCAGGGTCGGGTGCGTGCAGTCGCCGCCCGGGCCGACCGTGAACGTCGCCGCGGAAACCGGAAGCGCCAGGGACAGCGCGGCGACAAGGGTAAGGGCAGGGATCGTGGATCGCATCGCAACGGCTCCATCCAGGGGGTCGATGCGAGGAACACCGTCGCGCGGCGATCCGGGACATCGTTCGCGTCACCGGTACATGAATGGAGGGGGCGGAGTAGGATCGCCGCCATGGGTGAGCCCGCCGACGCCGCCGCTACCGACGACACACACGCCGGCACTGCGGCGCGCGGCGTCGACGCCCTGTTCAGCGAGGTCTATGCGCGGCTCAAGGCCATGGCGAGCCGGCGCACCGCCGCCAGCGGCGCCACCCTCGACACCACCGCCCTCGTCCACGAGCTGTACCTGCGCATGCAGCACGGCGACGGCCTGCGCTTCGAGGCGCCCGCGCAGTTCTTCGGCTACGCGGCCCAGGCCATGCGCCACCTGCTCGCCAACCGCGCGCGCGACCGCCTGCGCCTGCGCGCCGGCGGCGACTGGGCGCGCGTGACCCTCGACGCGCACGACGAACGACTCGCGGTCGAGAGCGCGCAGGAGGCGATGGGCCTCGAGGAATCGCTGCAGGCGCTCGAACAGAGCAATGCACGCGCCGCGCGCGTGATCGAGTTGCGCTACTTCGCCGGCCTGCCGGTCGAACAGGTGGCCGACCTGCTCGGCGTCGACCGCCGCACCGTGCACCGCGACTGGCGCTTCGCGCGCGCCTTCCTCAACGCGCGCCTCGGCTGAGCACGCGGCGGTGTCCCGAGCGCATGCCGAACGGGGTTCCTGCTGACATGCCCGATCCCCATCGCCCGCCCACCACCGATGTCGAGCGCGCCAGCCTGTTGCAGGCGGCTTTCGACGAGGTCGTCGAGTTGCCTGCGGCGCAGCGCGCGGCCTGGATCGCGGCGAACCTCGCGGACGACGCAGACCGCAGCGTGCTGCAGCAATTGCTCGATGCCGACGACCGCGCCGGTCCGGTCGACTGCCCGGCCGAGGAGCGCATGCAGCGCATCGGTGCCGACCCGACTCCGCCGGCCGACGCCTGGATCGGCCAGCGCTTCGGCGCGTTCCGCCTGACCCGCCTGATCGGCGAGGGCGGCATGGCCGTGGTCTTCCTCGGCGAACGCGAGGGCGGCGAGTTCCACCAGCAGGCCGCGGTCAAGCTGTTGCGCCGCGGCCTGTGGTCGCCCATCGAGCAGCGCATGTTCCGACGCGAGCAGCAGGTCCTGGCCTCGCTCTCGCATCCGAACATCACCCACCTGATCGACGGCGGCATCGGCGAAGGCGGCGTGCCGTACCTGGTCCTCGAGTACGTGCAGGGCGTGCCGATCACCGACCACGTCGCCGCACGCGGCTCGGACCTGCGCGAGCGCCTCGGCCTGTTCGTCGTGGTCTGCCGCGCCGTGGCCGCCGCGCACCGTCAGCTCATCGTGCACCGCGACCTCAAGCCGTCGAACATCCTCGTCGACGCCGAAGGCCGCGTGAAGCTGCTCGACTTCGGCATCGCCAAGCTGCTCGCCGACGAGCACGACGGGGCGCGCACCGAGTTGACCGCGCTGACGCCCGGCTATGCCGCGCCGGAACAGCTCCGCGGTGCCGCGGTCACCACCGCAACCGATGTCTACGCGCTCGGCGTGGTGCTGCACGAACTCGTGCTCGGCGGGCGCCCGCCCGGCGTCGCGAGCCGCAGGGTGCCTGCATCGGGCGACGCATCGACGCCGCCGCCCGACACCGCACGGCGCCCCGCGGCGGC
>JAFLDX010000131.1 GCA_017302215.1 Lysobacterales bacterium | reverse complement strand
GTCGCGTCGGTCTGCCTCGGCGCCGGCCTGTTTTCGGTCTCGCAGCACCTCGCGCGCAGCCAGCGCGCGGTCAGCCGCGGGCAGATGGCGCTGGTCGAGGCGGCGAGCACCGCGATCGGCCAGCTCGACCTCGATGCGGGCGATTGCCAGATCTTCGTGCTCGACAGCGGCGACCTCATGTTCCGCTTCTTCCTCGATCCGGCGATCAAGGCGATCGCACCCGATCCGCAGCGCCTGGCCCGCTGCTACATCCAGAGCGAGTCGGCGCCGTGGTTCCATCTCGTCGACACCGCGCGCGTCGAACGCTCGGCGACGCCACCGTTCTCGCCGGTGCGCGCCGGCGCCGCACACCTGCGCTCGATCCCGCTCGGGCGTGCGGCCCTCGTGTTCGTCAATCTCGTGCCGGGCGCGGCGCCGCCGCGCGGTGTCGGAAGCCACTACCTCGCGTTGCGCAACGGACGTTTCGAGGATGTCGGCGACGAAGTGCGCAGCGGCGCGCGCGCGGTGCAGTTCGAGTGCTTCCGCGCGCCCGCGCAATGCCCGTGAGCATTCGCCGGGCCTGTGCCTAGTCGACGGATGCCTTGCGGAACTGGCGGCTGCGTCGCCCGATCAGGCGCAGCGCCAGCCGGTCCGGCAGCAGCTTGAACAGCGTCTTGATCGTGCGGTTGACGCGCCCGTTGACGTGGACCGCGACACCGCGCTCGACCGCGTCGAGTCCCTCGCGCGCGACCGTCTCGGCGTCCATCCACATCCACGACGGCAGTTTCGACATCAATGCGCGCGACCCCGTCACGTCGTGGAATTCCGACCAGGTGAAGCCGGGACACACGGCGCAGGTGTGCACGCCGTCGTGCGCATACTCGAGCGTGAGGGCCTGCGAGAGCTTCACGAGGTAGCTCTTCGCGCCGGCATAGAGGGTCTGCCCGGCCGATCCCGGCACATGCGCGGCCAGCGAGGCGACATTGATGATGCGACCGAAGCCGCGCTCGCGCATGCCGGGCAGGAAGCGATGGCAGAGTTCGGTAGGTGCCGTGACGAGCACCTGCAGGAACGCGGCCTGGGCACTCCACGGCTGGGCGAGGAAGTAGCCGGTGAGGCCGTAGCCGGCGTTGTTGACGAGGGTGCCGATCGCCACGCCGGCGCGTTCGACTTCGGCCTGGAGGAAGGCCGGCGCGGCAGGATCGGCGAGGTCGCAGGCGATCACGCGCACGTCGACCCCGTGGGCCTGGCGCAGTTCGGCCGCGAGTGTGTCGAGGCGGTCGAGTCGACGCGCGGTCAACACGAGCGCGCTTCCGCGCCGGGCCAGCTCGCGGGCGAAGGCCGCGCCGATGCCGGCCGAGGCACCGGTGACCAGGGCATGGCCGCGAGCAGTCTCGATCATGCGCGGCTCCAGCGGGAGAACGGGTGGAAAGGTTAACCGCGCGCGATCCGGCTTGCATGCCGCGGTTGGCGATGCGCGGCCGGCGCGGCTATCCTTCGCGCCCCTGGCCCGACCCGACGGACCGATGATGCGCCGCAAGCTCGTTGCCGGAAACTGGAAGATGCACGGTTCGCGTGCGATGGCGTCCGAACTCGTCGCGGCCTTGGCCGGCGCCGGCGGTGTCGCCGTCGAGGTCGCCGTCCTGCCGCCGTTCCCTTACCTCGCCGAACTGGCGGCGGCCCACGCCGGCTCCGATCTCGCCATCGGTGCGCAGGATCTGAGCGAACACGCGCAAGGCGCGTACACGGGCGAGGTGTCGGGAGCGATGCTGGCCGACGTCGGCTGCCGTTACGTGCTGGTCGGCCATTCCGAGCGTCGCCAGTATCACGGCGAAACCGATGCCGTCGTTGCGCGCAAGTTCGTCGCCGCACAGGCCGCCGGCCTGGTACCTGTACTCTGCGTCGGTGAGTTGCTCGAGCATCGCGATGCCGGCGAAACCGAGGCCGTCGTCGCCGCGCAACTCGATGCCGTGGTCGCCGTGTCCGGCGCGGCCGCCTTCGCGCATGCGGTGGTCGCGTACGAACCGGTCTGGGCGATCGGCACCGGGCGCACCGCCACGCCGGAGCAGGCGCAGGAGGTCCACGCGTTCGTGCGTGGCAAACTCGCGGCGCACGATGCTACAATCGCCAGCTCGCTGCGCATCCTGTACGGGGGCAGCGTGAAGGCCGCCAATGCCGGCGCGCTCTTCGCCGGGCCCGACATCGATGGCGGGCTGATCGGCGGGGCGTCGCTCGTGGCGGCCGATTTTCTGGCGATATGCGAGGCCGCGCGGGCGGCCGCGAAACAGGTTTGAACGGAATGCTTTCGATCATTGCCCAGGTTTTCTATGTGCTGATCGCCATTGCGATGATCACGCTGATCCTCATGCAGCGTGGCGCGGGAGCCAATGCCGGCTCCGGCTTCGGTGGTGGTGCATCAGCGACCGTCTTCGGTGCGCGCGGCTCGGCCAACTTCCTGTCGCGCAGCACGGCGGTCCTCGCCGGTTTGTTCTTCCTGCTCAGCCTCGGCATGGGCATCTTCCACGGCCGACCCGCGCCCGTCGGTGCTTCCGACGATCTCGGCGTCATGTCCGGTGTCGCCACGGAGCAGCCTGCACCCGCCTCGGGTGACGTGCCGGCCGCAACGCCTGCGGTTCCGCCTTCCGCGGACACGCCGGCACCGGTGCCTGTCGATGCGGCCACCCCGGCAGCCGATCCCGGCAAGCCGGCGGTGCCGCAGCCCGAGGAAAAGAAGGGGAAGGACGGAGCTTGATCGCGTTGCCCAGGTGGCGGAATTGGTAGACGCACTACCTTGAGGTGGTAGCGGCGAAAGCTGTGGGGGTTCGAGTCCCCCCTTGGGCACCAAATTGCAGGTAACCGTCGTTGTCGTGCAGCATGGCGACAACCGCTGATGCGCCTGCGGGCGCGGAGGTGCGAGTGCTGACCGAGTATTTCCCCGTCCTGCTGTTCCTCGCGGTGGCGACCGTCATCGGCGTCGCCCTGCTCGTCATCGGCAACCTGCTCGGCCCGAAGAAGCCGGCTCCCGAGAAGCTCGCTCCGTACGAATGCGGCTTCGAGGCGTTCGAGGACGCGCGCATGAAGTTCGACGTGCGCTATTACCTCATCGCGATCCTGTTCATCATCTTCGACCTCGAAATCGCCTTCGTGATCCCGTGGGCGGTCGTCTTCGACGGCCTCGGCCTGTTCGGCCTCGTCGAGATGGGCATGTTCATCGGCCTGCTCGTGCTCGGCTTCGTCTACGTGTGGAAGAAGGGAGCGCTGGAATGGGAGTGATCGACGACATCAGCCGGGTCATGCACAACCCGGCGCCGGCGGGTCCGGTCGACGACATCCTGCGTCCCGGCGACGACAACCCCCTGCTCGAGCGCGGTTTCGTCACGGCGCGCATGGACGAGCTCGTCAACTGGGCTCGCACCGGGTCGATGTGGCCGGTCACGTTCGGCCTGGCCTGCTGCGCGGTCGAGATGATGCATGCGGGCGCCGCGCGCCTGGACCTCGACCGCAACGGCGTGATCTTCCGCCCGTCGCCGCGCCAGTCCGACGTGATGATCGTGGCCGGCACCCTGGTCAACAAGATGGCGCCTGCCCTGCGCAAGGTCTATGACCAGATGCCCGAGCCGAAATGGGTCATCTCGATGGGCTCGTGCGCGAACGGCGGTGGTTACTACCACTACTCGTACGCGGTCGTGCGCGGCTGCGATCGCATCGTGCCGGTCGACATCTACGTGCCGGGCTGCCCGCCGACGGCCGAAGCGCTGATCCACGGCATCCTGCAGCTGCAGAAGAAGATTCGTCGCACCAACACGATCGCGCGCTGATCGCCGCGCGGCGCGGAGTCGCGCGGAGTGGGGCAGGAGGCCCCATCGCCACGTCGCACGGATGCATTCCCAGTCGAAGCGGCACTTGCACAGATGACAGCAGCCAACAACCCGTTCGCCCAGGTGCTCGAGGCCCGTCTCGGCCAGAAGCTCGCGTCGCACTCAGCGCCGCTGGGCGAGATGACGATCGAGGTGTTGCCGGAGAACTGGATCGCAGTCGCGCGCACCCTGCGCGACGATCCCGCCCTGCGTTTCGACGTCATCGTCGATGTCTGCGGGATCGACTACCTCGGCCATGGCGATACCGAGTGGGACACCAGCGACGTCTCGTCCGAGGGCTTCTCGCGCGGCGTCGAGGGCGCCGGCCCGGGCCGCTTCCGCTGGGAGGATCGTCCGCGTCCACCGCATATCCCGCGTCGCTTCGCCGTCGTCGTCCATCTGCTTTCGCTCGAGCACAACCGGCGCCTGCGCGTGCGCGCGTTCTGCATGGACGACGAACTGCCGTCGGTGCCGTCCCTGATCGGGGTCTGGCCCGGTGTCGACTGGTTCGAACGCGAGGCCTTCGACCTCTACGGCATCGTCTTCGAGGGGCATCCGGACCTGCGCCGCATCCTCACCGACTACGGGTTCGTCGGCCATGCCTTCCGCAAGGACTTCCCGCTCATCGGCAACGTCGAGGTGCGCTACGACCCGGACAAGCGCCGCGTCGTGTATGAACCCGTGTCGATCGAGCCGCGCGTGCTCGTCCCGCGCACGATCCGCGACGACTCTCGCTACGAGCAGGCGGCAGCCGAACGCAAGGCGGGGAAATAGGCCGTGGAGGAAATCCGCAACTACACGATGAACTTCGGCCCGCAGCACCCGGCCGCGCACGGCGTGCTGCGCCTCGTGCTCGAGATGGACGGCGAGACGGTCGTGCGTGCCGATCCGCACATCGGCCTTCTGCATCGCGGCACCGAGAAGCTCGCCGAATCGAAACCGTTCAACCAGTCGATCGGCTACATGGACCGCCTCGACTACGTCTCGATGATGTGCAACGAGCACGCGTACGTGCGCGCGATCGAGAACCTGCTGCAACTCGAGGTGCCGGATCGCGCACAGTGGATCCGCACGATGTTCGACGAGATCACGCGCATCCTCAACCACCTCATGTGGATCGGCTCGAACGCGCTCGACCTCGGCGCGATGGCCGTCTTCCTCTACGCGTTCCGCGAGCGCGAGGAACTGATGGACTGCTACGAGGCGGTCAGCGGCGCGCGCATGCATGCAACCTACTATCGTCCGGGCGGTGTTTACCGCGACTTGCCGCTGCAGATGCCGAAGTACAAGGAATCGCGCTGGCACAAGGGCGCCGACCTCGCGCGCTTCAATGCCTGGCGCGAAGGTTCGATGCTCGATTACCTCGAGCAGTTCTGCGCCGACTTCCCGCACAAGGTCGACGAGTACGAGGAATTGCTGACCGGCAACCGCATCTGGAAGCAGCGCACGGTCGACATCGGCGTCGTCTCGCCCGAACTCGCCCGCGCCTGGGGCATGAGCGGGCCGATGCTGCGCGGTTCCGGCATCGCCTGGGACCTGCGCAAGAAGCAGCCGTACGCGAAGTACGCCGAGGTCGACTTCGACATCCCCGTCGGCACGAACGGCGACTGCTACGACCGCTACCTCGTGCGCGTCGAGGAGATGCGCCAGTCCAACCGCATCATCCAGCAGTGCGTCAAGTGGCTGCGCGCCAATCCGGGCCCGGTGATCGTGCAGAACTTCAAGGTCGCGCCACCGCGTCGCGAAGAGATGAAGGACGACATGGAAGCCCTCATCCACCACTTCAAGCTGTTCACCGAGGGTTATTGCGTGCCGGCCGGCGAGACGTATGCCGCGGTCGAGGCGCCTAAGGGCGAGTTCGGTTGCTACCTCGTGTCGGATGGCGCCAACAAGCCGTTTCGCGTCAAGTTGCGCGCGCCGGGCTTCGCCCACCTCTCGTCGATGGACACGATCGTGCGCGGCCACATGCTGGCCGACGTGGTGGCCATGATCGGCACCTACGATGTCGTGTTCGGGGAGATCGATCGATGAAGCCGACCGGAGACTGGGACGAGATCAAGGATGTCGACCCGATGGTCGTGCTGAGCGAGCATACGCGCCATCACATCGAGCACTGGAAGGCGAAGTTCCCGCCCGACCGCAAGCGTTCGGCGCTGATCCAGTCGCTGTTCGCCGCGCAGGAGCAGAACGGGGGATTCCTGACCGACGCGCTGATCGTCGCGGTGGCGCGCTACCTCGACCTGCCGCAGGTATGGGCGTTCGAGGTCGCGAGCTTCTACTCGATGTTCGAGACGAAGCCGGTCGGCCGCAACAATGTCGCGATCTGCACGAACATTTCGTGCTGGCTCAACGGTGCCGAGGACATCGTGCGCCACTGCGAGCGCCGGCTCGGCGCCAAGCTCGGCGAATCGACCGCGGACGGCCGCATCTACCTCAAGCGCGAGGAGGAATGCCTCGCCGCCTGTTGTGGCGCGCCGATGATGGTCGTCAACGGCCATTACCACGAGAACCTCGACACGACGAAGGTCGACGAGATCCTCGACAAGCTGGAATAGAAACCCCCGTAGGAAGCGGCTTGCGCCGCGATGCTCCTGTTTTCCGGGCCTCGACGCGTGCCGGAAGTCCATCGAAGCGAAGCACCGAAGATCGAAGAACCGCCATGGCACACGGTCCAGTCCCGCAGGAACACCAGGTCGTCTACACGACCCTCCACCACGAAAAGCCGTGGTCGCTCGAGAACTACCTCGCGACCGGCGGCTGGCAGGCGTGGAAGAAGATCCTCGCCGACAGGCCCGATCCGGCGGCGATCGTCGACGAGGTCAAGAAGAGCGGCCTGCGCGGCCGCGGTGGCGCGGGCTTCCCGACCGGGCTCAAGTGGTCGTTCATGCCGCGCACGGCGCCGGGGCAGAAGTACATCCTGTGCAACTCGGACGAATCCGAGCCGGGCACGTGCAAGGATCGCGACATCCTGCGCTTCAACCCGCATGCGGTCCTCGAAGGCATGGCGATCGCCTGTTACGCCACCGGCTCGACGGTCGCCTACAACTACATGCGCGGCGAGTTCCACCACGAGCCGTTCGAGCACATCGAGGAAGCGTTGCACGAGGCCTATGCGGCCGGCCTGCTCGGCAAGGACATCCAGGGCAGCGGCATCGACGTCGACATCCACAATGCACTCGGCGCCGGCGCCTACATCTGCGGCGAGGAAACCGCGCTGATGGAATCGCTCGAGGGCAAGAAGGGCCAGCCACGCTACAAACCGCCGTTCCCGGCGAACTTCGGCCTGTACGGCAAGCCGACCACGATCAACAACACCGAGACCTATGCGTCGGTTCCTGCGATCCTGCGCAACGGCGGCCAGTGGTTCCTCGATCTCGGCAAGCCGAACAACGGCGGGCCGAAGATCTTCTCGGTGTCGGGTCACGTCAACCGGCCCGGCAACTACGAGATCCGCCTCGGCACGCCGTTCTCCGAACTGCTCGAGATGGCCGGCGGCGTGCGCAAGGGCCATGCCTTGAAGGCGGTGATCCCGGGTGGTTCGTCGATGCCGGTGCTGCCGGCCGAGACGATGATGGCGCTGACCATGGACTACGACGCGATCCAGAAGGCCGGCTCGGGCCTCGGCTCGGGCGCCGTCATCGTCATGGACGAGACGACGTGCATGGTGCGCGCCTGCCAGCGCATCGCGCGCTTCTACTATGCCGAGTCGTGCGGCCAGTGCACGCCGTGCCGCGAGGGCACCGGATGGATGTACCGCATGCTCACGCGCATCGTCGAGGGCAGGGCCGAACCCGCTGACCTCGACATGCTGAAGCAGGCTGCCGGGCAGATCGAGGGTCACACGATCTGTGCGTTCGGCGAGGCCGCCGCCTGGCCCGTGCAGGGCTTCCTGCGCCATTACTGGCATGAATTCGAGCACTACATCCGGCACGGCCGCTCGATCGTCGACGAGCGCATCGGGGTGGCCGCATGACGCACGTGATTCGTCATTCGTCATTCGTGATTCGCTGGAGCGAACGCGCGGCTGCGATTCCGCGCCTCCGAATCACCCATCACCGATCACCAGTCACCGCTCCGCAAGGAGCCAAGCCATGAGCGCCCAACCCGCCAATCCGGCCACGCCGCCAGACCACGTCGCGATCGAGATCAACGGCCAGGCGACGTTCGCGCCGAAAGGCTCGATGATCATCCAGGCGGCGGACCGGCTCGGCATCGCGATCCCGCGCTTCTGCTACCACGACAAGCTGCCGATCGCCGCGAACTGCCGCATGTGCATGGTCGAGGTCGAGATGGGTGGCAAGCCGATGCCGAAGCCGCAGCCGGCCTGCGCCACGCCGGTCGCCGACGGCATGAAGATCTCCACGCAGTCGCAGCGCGCGCTGTCCGCGCAGCGCAACGTGATGGAGTTCCTGCTGATCAACCATCCGCTCGACTGCCCGATCTGCGACCAGGGCGGCGAGTGCGAACTGCAGGACCTGTCGATGGGCTATGGCCGCTCGGTCAGCCGCTTCGTCGAACGCAAGCGCACGATTCCCGACGAGGACCTCGGGCCCCTGGTCGAGACCGAGATGACGCGCTGCATCCAGTGCACGCGCTGCGTGCGCGTCATGGCCGAGGTCGCCGGCACGTACGAACTCGGCGGCATGGAGCGTGGCGAGCGCCTGCAGATCGGCACCTACGTGGGCAAGCCGCTCATGAGCGAGCTGTCCGGCAACGTGATCGACGTCTGTCCGGTCGGCGCACTGACCAACAAGGCGTTCCGCTTCAAGGCGCGCGCCTGGGAGCTGATCGCGCGCGAGTCGATCGGCTACCACGATGCGCTCGGCTCGAACCTTTGGCTGCACACGCGCCGCGGCGAGGTGCTGCGCACGGTGCCGCGCGACAACGAGGCGATCAACGAGTGCTGGCTGTCCGATCGCGACCGCTACAGCCACGAGGGCCTGCAGGCCGCAGACCGCGCGCGCCGGCCGCTGGTCAAGCGCAACGGTGCCTGGGCCGAGGTCGAGTGGGACGAAGCCCTGCGCGTCGCCAGCGAGACCCTTCAACGCGTGCCGCGTGGCCAGCTCGGTGCGCTCGTGCATCCGTCGACGTCGACCGAGGAAGGCAGCCTGCTCGCCGCGCTCGTGCGCGCACTCGGCAGCGATTCGATCGACCATCGGCTGCGTGCGCTCGACCTGTCCGATCGCGCGACGGCGTTGCCGTTCGAGATGCCGGTCGCCGAAATCGAGAAGGCCGACCTCGTCGTCCTCGTCGGGTGCGACCCGCGCACTGAAGTGCCGTTGCTGGCCGCGCGCCTGCGCAAGGCGGCCAAGCGTGGCGCCAAGGTCCATTCGATCCAGTGCGTCGGCCTCGATTCGACGTTCACGCTCGCGAGCGAGCGCGTGGTCACGCCGAGCCAGCTGGTCGATGCGGCGCTCGGCCTGGCCAAGGCGACGAACGATGCGGGCCACCTGCCGCAGTCGTCGGAACTCGCCGCCGCGATCGCCGGCCTGCGCGCCGACGAGGCTGCGTCGAGGCTGGCCACCGCGCTCGCCGGCGCGAG
>JAFLDX010000013.1 GCA_017302215.1 Lysobacterales bacterium | reverse complement strand
GACGTCGTAGCCGGCCGCGTGCAGGCGGCGCGCGATCGCCGCGCCGATGCGGCGCGCGGCACCGGTGACGAGGGCGACGGGATGCGGTTCGGACATCGTGGGTCCCCGGCGGGCGCTGATATCCTCTACAGAGTGCCGCAAGCCGGCGCGCCGGACCAGCCGTGACGATCGACCTGCCGCCGCCCGATGCCGACGAACGCGCGCACAGCGAGCGCCTCGCCGCCGTGCTGAAGGACGAGATCGCGCGCCTCGGCCCGATGCCGTTCCCGCGCTTCATGGAACGCTGCCTGTACGCGCCGGGACTCGGCTACTACAGCGCCGGACGCACCAAGTTCGGCGCGGCCGGCGATTTCGTCACCGCACCCGAACTCGGCGATCTGTTCGCGCAGACGTTCGCGCGCGCTCTCGCACCGGTGCTGGACGCCCTCGGTGGCGACGCGGACGTGGTCGAACTCGGCGGCGGCAGCGGCGCCTTCGCCGAGGTGGCGTTGCGCGCGCTCGGCGACGCCGGCCATGCGCCGGCGCGCTACCGCATCCTCGAGCCGAGCGCGGACCTGCGTGAACGCCAGCGCGAACGCCTGCGGGAAAACCTCCCGCAGGCGCTCGCCGCGCGCGTCGAGTGGCTGGACGGTCCGCCGGCCGATGTCTGGCGCGGCGTGCTGTTCGCCAACGAAGTCATCGATGCCCTGCCGGCGACGCGCTTCAGCGTGGTCAACGGGGACGTCTTCGAGGAGCACGTCGTCGATGCCGGAGCGGATGGCTTCGGTTGGCGCGCGCGTCCGGCCGACCTGCTCGTCGCCGCCGCCGTGCGCCATCTCGAGCGCGAACTCGGCGCTCGCTTCGCCGACGGCTACCGGTCCGAGCTGCTGCCGCAGTTGCCGTTCTGGATGCAGGCCGTGCTCGGCACGCTCGAGCGCGGCCTTGCCGTGTTCGTCGACTACGGTTACGCACGGCGCGACTACTACCGCGCCGATCGCCGCGACGGCACGCTCGCCTGCCACTACCGCCATCGCATGCACGGCGACGCATTGCGCTGGCCGGGCCTGCAGGATCTGACCGCTTCGGTCGATTTCAGTGCGCTGGCCGAAGCCGGCGAAAGCGCCGGCCTGGATCTCGGCGGGTACGTTGCGCAGGGTGCATTCCTTCTGCATGCGGGCCTGCAGGAAAGTTTCGCCGATGCGCATGCGCAGGCCGGCGAGGCGGCACGTTACGCGCTCGCCCAGCAGGTCAAGCGCCTGACCCTACCCGGGCAGATGGGCGAGGGCTTCAAGGTCATGTGGTTCACGCGCGATGCCGACGCCGGACCCGCGTTCGCCGCGGCGGCCGAAGCCGACGAGTGCAACCGCCTGTGAGTGCCAATCCGTGCTGAACTCGCTGGTATCACCGCTGCGCTTCGGCCTGCTGGTCGCGCTCGTGCTGGTGCTCGCCTGGCGCCATCTCGGCCCACGCATGCGCGTCGCCGGCGTGCTCGTGCTGCTGCCATGCCTCGCCTTGACCACGCCGTTCGCGGCGAATGCGCTGGTCGGGCTGCAGGAAGCGCGTGGCGACGAGGCCCCGTGTGCCGCCCCCTATCCGTCGACGATCGTCGTGCTCGGCGGCGGGGTGCTGCGCGAGGCGGCCACCTTCGACGATTTCGCCGTGCTGAGCGAAGCAAGCCTGCGGCGCCTGATCGGCGCGGTCGAGCTGCAGCGCGAGACCGGTGCGCAGCTCGTCGCATCGGGCGGCGTGAGCCGCTACACGGCCAGCGAAGCGTCGCTGTTCGGTGCACTGGCCTTGCGCCTCGGCGTGCCGGCGGACCGCCTCGTGCTCGAACAGGCCTCGCGCACGACCTGGCAGAACGCGCAGTTCGTCGCCGCTCTCGACCCGCCGATCGCGCGGCGCATCGCCCTCGTCACTTCGGCGGTGCACATGGCACGTGCACGCTACGCCTTCGAGCAGGCCGGCTTCGAGGTCTGCACGCACGCAGTCGATCGACGCTTCGCGGGGTACGGCGGGGTCGGCTACTTCCTCCCGGCCACCAGCGCGCTCGTCAAGTCCGATGGGGTGCTGCATGAACTGGCCGGCGAGCTGGCGTACCGTCTTGGCCTGCTGCGCGACAGCGCGCGCGACCCGCATCGCGGCGACGGCGAGCACTGAGCGCGCTCGACCCGGAAGGCGCCTTCCATGGCGCCCGATCACGTGCAGGAGCGCACCCTGTGCGCGACTGAGGCGTTGCGCAAAGGCAATCGCGCACAGGGTGCGCTCCTGCGTGTACGCGTCGTCGAGGTCAGGAGCTCTTGCGGACGTCCTTGCCGAACTCCCTGCGCAGCCATTCGTCGAGCATGCGCTTCTCGTAGCGCAGCGGATCGTTCGCGTTGGCGATGCTGCGCGTCAGGAAACCCGGATCACGCAGCGTGCGTTCACCCTCGGCGATGACCTGACCGTCGCCGCTGCGCAGGACGAAGCGCAGGTCGATGCGCGGCGGATAGATGTCCTTGACGATGCGTACATCGTCGAACTGCGGCCCTCGCCACGGCTCGAACGAGCCGGCCAGCTTGATGTCGGTGAAGGTGACGTCGAGGCGCTCGTCCGGCGCCAGCGTGCGTTCGGCGGTGCGCACGACCTGCTTGCGCAAGGCCTCGAGCCAGGCCTGGCCGCGTTGCCAGCCGCGACCGTGCGCCTCCTTCGTCTCGGACAAGGTCGCGACATCGGGCCACGCGACGGTGATGCGAGGCGCTTCGCCGTCCGCGGCGCGTGCCGGCGTCGAGGCCAGCGCGAACAGGACGACAAGGCATGGCAGGGTTGGCGACGACATGTTCATGGGGTGGATCCCGTTGTCCGGCGGGCAGGCCGCGATTCCATCTTGACAGACGTCGGACCGCGGCGTCCCGTCGCAGGATGGACCCCTCGCAATCCTGCCCGCACGCGGGCTCGATTCAGCCAACCGCTGCACACGCCGCGGCGAAGGCGTCGCGCGTGAGGTTTTCCGGCGCGCCGGTCGTGCAGGCCACGTCGTCCTCGATGCGGATCCCGCCGTATGGCCGCAACGCGTCGACGCGAGCCCAGTCGATGTCGCGCGCAACCGGCTTGTCCTTGAGTGTCGCCAGCAGCATGTCGATGAAGTAGAGCCCGGGTTCGATCGTCACGACCATGCCTGGCTCGAGCGTGCGGGTCAGGCGCAGGTACGGATGTCCTTCCGGCCTGGCGATCGTGCCGCCGTTCTCGCCGGCGGCGAAGCCGGCGACCTCGTGCACCTGCAGGCCGATGCCGTGGCCGAGGCCGTGCGGGAAGAACACCGACGACACGCCGGTTTCGACCGCGGCTTCGGCCGACAGCCGGATCACGCCATGCTCGCGCAGGATCCCGGCCAGCACGAGGTGGGCGTGCAGGTGCAGCTCGCGGTAATCCTGGCCCGTGCGCACGCGCGCGCAGAAATCCTGCTGCGCGGCGTCGACCGCGTCGATCAGGTCCTGGAACGCGCTGCTGCGATCCTTGGCGTACGTGCGCGTGACGTCGGCCGCATAGCCGTGAAACGAGGCGCCCGCATCGATCAGGAACGAGCGCAGGTGCGCCGGCGGGGCATGGTCGAGGTGCATGTAGTGCAGCACCGCGGCGTGCTCGTTGAGGCCGATGATGTTCGTGTACGGCAGTTCCGTGTCGGTTTGGCGTGTCGCGCGCACGTAGGCGACGTGGATGCCGAACTCGGATTCGCCGGCGCGGAATGCCGCTTCGGCGACGCGATGGCCACGCACGGCGATGCGGCTCGCGACGCGCATCATCGCGAGCTCGTACGGTGTCTTGAACGCGCGGTGGTAGTGAAGATGCGCGAGCACGGCGTCCGGGTTGTTCGGGACGATGTCGCCGACCGCGGCATTCGCCTCGCCGATGATCGCGCAGCGCGCGCGATCGGCCGGCAGGTGCGCGCGGGCCTCGTCGGCCGTGCGGATGACGACGATGTCGAAGTGCTCGACCCAGTAGCCGGCCGGCGCATCGGGCACGACGTGCCAGTAGTCGTGCGGCTGCAGGTAGACGAGCTGCGGACGCCGACCCGGCGTGTACACGAGCCACGACCCCGGTGCCTTCGTCACCGGCAGCCAGTGCTTGAACTGTGGGTTGACGCAGAACGGGTAGTCGCGGTCGTCGAGGAACTGGTAGTGCAGTTGGCCGCTGGCGACGACGAGGTGGTCGAAGCCGCCGCGTTCGAGCGCGGCGTCGGCGCGCTGCTTGAGCGTGGCGAGATGCTCGGCGTAGAGCGGATGCAGGTCGGGATGCTGGGTGTCCATCGGGATTCCTCGCGGCAGGCGCCTAGTGTGCCGCGCCGGAGCGGGAACCGCGATCCAGGGCGTCAGTCGTCGAAGCCGTCGGCGAAGAGCGTGTCGTCGAACACGCCGTTCCACGGCAGGTCCTGCGCATGGATGTCGCGCGTAGCCGTGTCGTTGCCGATGCCGTCGCCCCAGGCGAAGGCCGCGTAGCCCAGCGTGCTGTTGGCGCCGGCCAGGCGCGAGGTCGCGGTCGGCGCGGTCTTCAACGGCACCGGCGCGGGCCAGGCGAACGCGCCGGTGTTGTCGAGGCGCAGCGTCGAGATGCGCTGGTTCGTCACCGAGGTGTTGCCGGTCACCCAGGCGGCGATGAATCCGTCCGGCACCGACAGCGCGACGAGCTGGGACAGCGATTGTGCGCCGTCGGTCGACTGCGTCATCGGCACGATCACGCGGCCCTCGTCGCCGTAACGGCGCGCGCCACTCGCATCGATGCGCTGGGCATAGAGGCCGTCGTAGGCCTGCTGGTTGATGGTCTGGCCGTCGACCCAGACGATGTGGGTGTCGCCGTTCGCCGGATTGAAGCTCACAGCCGGCGAGTAGTGCCCGCGCGTGGTGTCGGTCGAGGCGAGCACGCCATTGTCGCCGTACAGGCGCGTGCCGGCCGCATCGAGGCGCTGCACGCGCACGTTCCAGCTGACGCCGCTCGCGTCGTAGTAGCCGAACACGACGCCGCCGCTGCCGTCGACCAGCATCTTCGGGAAGTAGCCGGCCTGCAGGTTGCCGGCGTCCGCCACGCGCACGCCGTCGCTGCCCCACATCGCCGCGCCGTCGGCCGCGCCGAGCTTCTGCGCGCGCAGGATGCGCGTCGAACCCTGCTGGTTGCTCCACGAGACGATTGCGTCGCCGTTCGTCGATGGCTTCACGTCGGCGATGAACTTGAGCCCGGCCGCAGGACCCGGCAGGCTCACTCCGGTCGCGCCCCAGCGCGGCGAACCGGCCGGATCGAGCTTCTGCGCGCGGCCGGCGCCGGCGTTGTTCATCCAGATCACGACGGCATCGCCGTCGCTGGCCGCCGTGACCTGCGAAACGACGGCGCCTTCGCCGGGCGTCGACACGGCGACGCCGACGCCGGACCACACCGCCGAGCCGTCCGGTGCGATGCGCGCGACGACGATGCGCTCGTCGCCGGCGCCCTGCACGCAGCACTGGAACGAGAGCAGCGCGTGGCCCTGGCCGTCGACGGCCAGGCCGTAATCAGTGGTCGAGCTGTAACTGCGCGCGGCCACGACGATGCCGTTGTGTGCCCATTGCTCGACGCCGTTCGCATCGAGGCGCTGCAGGCGCAGCGAGTAGCCGCCGTCGGTGTTGTCGAACCAGCTCACGTAGAAGCCGCCGTCGGCGCGCGCGAGGATCTTGGCCTGGGTCTCCTCGCCGGCGCGATCGGCGACGACGAGGTTCTGCGCCGGGTCGTGCGACCAACCGGAGTCACCGAACGTGCCGCCTGCGATCGCGCCTGCCGAAGCGGTGGCGCCCAGCAGGGCGAAACAGACACGCGACCAAGAAGAAGGCATGACGGCGGTTCCCGCAGGCAGGTGTCGGCACCTTACCCCGATCGGGCGCACCTGTCCCGCCTGCGGCGTGCCCTGCGCGGGACCTGCGGCACCGTGAACGGCGCTGCTCAGTCCGCGGCGGGAACCCGGTGGATCGCGTATTCGGCAAGCCGGCTCGCGGCCGGCGGATCGAGGTTCGCGAGCGCGACGACGATCGTGCGGCTGGCCGGCACGACCATCAGTTCGCCGTTCATGCCCGGCGCGCCGCCGCCGTGGCCGAAGCGACGCTGGGCACCGTTGCCGGCCACGCCGAAACCATAGCCATAGCCGCCATCCGGTGCCTGCGCTGCCGTCGCCTGTTCGAACAGGCGCTTCGACAGCAGCGTGCCGTCCATCAGTGCCGTGGCGAAGCGCACGAGATCGGCGCTCGTCGAGAGGCCACCGCCGGCCGCGGTGCCGCGCCACGGGAGCGTGTCGACGTTCGAGGCCCAGTGGTCGCCGTCGCGCAGGTAGCCTTTCGCGCGCTTCGGCATGGGCTCGGACTCCAGCGGTGAGGCCGTGTCGCGCATGCCGGCCGGGCCGAACACCTTCGCCTGCACATGGTCGTAATAGCTCGTGCCGGACAGCTTCTCAATGATCGCGCCGAGCAGGATGAAACCGTAGTTCGAGTAGCGCTGTTCGGCACCGGGCTCGAAGTCGAGCCCGCGCTTGCCGTACAGGCGCAGGTAGTCGGCATGCGTCTTCAGGTTGAGGCGGTGCTGGTCGAATTCGGGGCCGAAGATGTCGCCGGTGCCGCCGGTATGGGTCAGCAGGTGGCGGATGCGGACCTTGGTCGCGACGTCGCGGTTCGGGTAGTCGGCGAGGATCTCGCCGACACGGGTGTCGAGCGTGAGCTTGCCGGCATCGACGAACTGCAGGATCGCCACCGCGGTGAACATCTTGTTCATCGAGCCGAGGCGGAACTGCGTGTCGGCACCGACAGGCGTGCCGGCATCGCGGTCGGCGAGCCCGGCACTGCGCTCGTACAGGGTCTCGCCGTTGCGCGTGACGAGCACGCGACCGCTGAACGCGTCGGCGGCGACGGCCGCGTCGATGCGCCGGTCGAGCGCGGCAGCCAGGCCGGCAGCATCGAGGCGCGGGATGGCGAGGTCGGCCGGGCGCTCGATCAATTCGACGCCGAGCTTCAGCGATTCGGGCTTGCCGGGTTCGATCGAGGCCTCGAGGCGGGCCAGGCCGTCGCCTTCGCGTTCGCTGACGAGCAGGCGGATCGTCGATGGCTCGCTGCGCTCGACGCGCACGACGTCGAAACCGCCCGTGTTCGCGCGCAGTTCGAGCAGGCCCTCGACCGGCGCCTTGCGCCGATAGCGTTCCTTGAACGCTTGCAGGCGCGCGCGCTCGCCGGAGTTGACGGCATCGATCCACTCGCGAGCGACGGCGGCGGCCGGCGTGTCGGGCAGGTCCGGCGCGGCGGCGAAGGCGGGCAGGGCGATGAACAGCAACAGCAGGCAGACGCTGCGCAGCACGGCATTCTCCGGGTCAGGTCGGAACGGTCGCGGCAAGGGATGCGCGGGCGGCGCATTTGGTTGCAGGACGCGGACGTGGTTGAATGCGCCCACGCAAGCGGGGGTGCCGGTCGCTCGACCGGCTGAGAGAGTCCCTTCGAACCTGATCCGGCTCGCACCGGTGTAGGGAGCTTCGCCACCGGTGCCCGTGCGCCGGCAGCGCCCGCTTCGTCCCGTCCGTCCACGAGGATCGAAGCCGATGAACGCCCTTCCCGCCACGCCGCTGCTGCGCGAAGCCGAAACCCTGTCGGCGACGGTCACCGCGCCGATCCCCGGTTCGCGCAAGATCCACGTCGAGGGTTCGCGCCCGGACATTCGCGTGCCGATGCGCGAGATCGTGCTCGAGGACACGCCGAGCGTGTTCGGTGCGGAGAAGAATGCGCCGTTCACGGTCTACGACACCTCGGGTCCGTACACCGATCCGGCCCATGCGGTCGACCTTGCCGCCGGATTGCCGGCGTTGCGCGCGCGCTGGATCGACGAGCGCGACGACAGCGAGCGCCTCGCCGACTTCACCTCGCCGTACACGCGCCGCCACGCCGGTGCGCACCAGCTCGACCACGTGCGCTTCCCGCGCGTGCCGAAACCGCGCGTGGCCAGGTCCGGCATGAACGTTTCGCAGATGCACTACGCGCGGCGCGGCCTCGTCACGCCGGAGATGGAGTTCGTCGCGATCCGCGAGAACCAGAAGCTCGAGGCGATCCGCGAGAGGCACCTCACGCGCCAGCACGCCGGCCAGGCGTTCGGTGCGGCGATCCCGAAGCTCATCACACCCGAGTTCGTGCGCAGCGAGATCGCGCGCGGCCGCGCGATCATCCCGAACAACATCAATCACCCCGAAAGCGAGCCGATGATCATCGGCCGCAACTTCCTTGTGAAGATCAACGCGAACATCGGCAACTCCGCCGTGACCAGTTCAATCGCCGAGGAAGTCGAGAAGATGGTGTGGGCGATCCGCTGGGGCGCCGACACGGTGATGGATCTCTCGACCGGCAGGCACATCCACGAGACGCGCGAGTGGATCATCCGCAACGCGCCGGTGCCGATCGGCACGGTGCCGATCTACCAGGCGCTCGAGAAGGTCGGCGGCGTCGCCGAGGACCTGACCTGGGAGCTGTTTCGCGACACCCTGATCGAGCAGGCCGAGCAGGGCGTCGACTACTTCACGATCCACGCCGGCGTGCGCCTGCCGTTCATCCCGCTGACCGCGAAGCGCGTCACCGGCATCGTCAGCCGCGGCGGCTCGATCATGGCCAAGTGGTGTCTCGCCCACCACCGCGAATCGTTCCTGTACGAACGCTTCGAGGAGATCTGCGAAATCATGAAGGCCTACGACGTCGCCTTCTCGCTCGGCGACGGCCTGCGCCCCGGCTCGATCGCCGACGCCAACGACGAGGCGCAGTTCGCCGAACTCGACACGCTCGGCGAACTGACCACGACCGCGTGGAAGCACGACGTGCAGGTCATGATCGAGGGACCCGGCCACGTGCCGATGCATCTCATCAAGGAGAACATGGAGCGGCAGCTCGAGAAGTGCCACGAGGCGCCGTTCTACACGCTCGGCCCGCTGACCACCGACATCGCACCGGGCTACGACCACATCACGAGCGCGATCGGCGCGGCGATGATCGGCTGGTACGGCACGGCGATGCTCTGCTACGTCACGCCGAAGGAACATCTCGGCCTGCCCGACAAGCAGGACGTCCGCGACGGCATCATCACCTACAAGCTCGCCGCGCACGCCGCCGACCTCGGCAAGGGCCACCCCGGCGCGCAGGCGCGCGACAACGCGCTCAGCAAGGCGCGTTTCGAGTTCCGCTGGCAGGACCAGTTCAACCTCGGCCTCGATCCGGAGAAGGCCAAGGAGTTCCACGACGAGACCCTGCCCAAGGACGCGCACAAGACCGCCCACTTCTGCTCGATGTGCGGTCCGAAGTTCTGCTCGATGAAGATCACCCAGGACGTGCGCGACTACGCGAAGGAGCACGGCGTCGGCGACGCGCAGGCGCTCGATGCGGGCATGGCCGACAAGGCGCGCGAGTTCCGCGAGCAGGGTGGCGAGGTGTATCGGGCTGGATAGGCCCGCTTCCGGGCCGGCATCACGCGCTGCGCCGCGTGCTCGCCGTGGTGACACACGCCGGCCCCGCTTGACGCCCCTTGAGAGTGCGCTGCCCGCGCACACTCGAGGGTCGATGCCATGCTGCTCCACATCCAACGCTCGGCGCGCCGTGGCGCGCGCGGCCTCGCGCTGATCGCTTCGGCGATGTTCCTTGCCCCCTCTGTGGTGTCCGCCGCGATTCCGGCGAGCGAGCGCGCAGCGCTGGCGGCGCTCTACTCCGCCACGACCGGAACCGGATGGACCAACAACCTCGGCTGGCTCGGTGCGCCAGGCACCGAGTGCACGTGGTACGGCGTGCACTGTTTCGGCGACCATGTGTCGGACATCGACCTGCCGGGCAACAACCTCGTGGGCAGCCTGCCCAGCCTCGCGGGCCTGACCGAGATCGAGTACTTCAATGTCAGTGGCAATCAGTTGCAAGGCGCGATCCCGCCGCTGACGTCGCTGCAGCGGCTCTATTACGCGGACTTCGGATCGAACCGGTTCGGCGGAACGCTGCCATCGTTGAGCGGCATGACGTCGCTCTCGCTGTTCTATGCCGGAAACAACCAGATCACGGGTTCGATTCCGTCCCTGGGCGGGCTCACCGGACTGCAATTCTTCGCCGTCCATTCGAACCAGCTGACCGGGGCGCTGCCCTCGATCGCCGGGATGACGAACCTGATCGGCTTCAATGTCCGGTCGAATCGCCTGACCGGAAGCATTCCGCCCCTGACCGGCCTGCCGAACCTGGTGAACTTCCGCGTGTACGACAACCAGCTCGGCGGCCTGGTGCCGTCCCTGGCGGCTCTGACCAGTCTCGACGTGTTCCGCATCGAGAACAACCTGTTGAGTGGTGCGCTTCCGCCGCCGCCAGCAGGACTCGATCCGGGCGTATCGAGCGTGTGTCCGAACGCGTTCACGGCAGTCGCCAACGCGGCCTGGGACGCGGCGACGGGGCAGGTTCCGTGGCACGCGAACTGCGGGGCGCTGCCCGATCCGGTCTACGCGTCGGGCTTCGACTGACGGCCCCGCCCGCCGTGCGGCTCGCGTCGTCGTTCATCATTCTTTAGCCTTGGCCGGGCGAGTATGTGCCGACTGCGCGCGGGCGCGCGCGGACTACCCAACCCGACGAGGGCCAGGCAATGGCGGCGAAGAACAAGCTGGCGAGTTCCCGAGCACCGAAGGCCGACGTGGCGAAGTCCGATCCGGTCGTGCCAACCCGACCGTTCCTCACCGACATCGAGACGATTCGCAAGCGCGCGCGCCGACATATCGACAAGGGCGCGGTGACCGACGGATACGGCGCGGATCGCGAGACCGTCCTGCGCCTGCTCAACGAGTCGCTGGCGACCGAGATCGTCTGCGTGTTGCGCTACAAGTACCACTACTACATGGCTTCGGGTATCAACGCGAAGAGCGTCGCGGCCGAGTTCCTCGAGCATGCCGCCGAGGAGCAGACGCATGCCGATCGCATCGCCGAGCGCATCACCCAGCTCGATGGCAAGCCGAACTTCTCGCCGGAAGGCTTGCTCACGCGCAGCCACTCGGAGTACGTCGAGGGTGACGACCTCGCCAGCATGCTCGAGGAAGATCTCGTCGCCGAACGCATCGCCATCGACAGCTACCGCGAGATCATCCAGTACCTCGGCAACGATGACCCGACCACGCGGCGCATGATGGAAGAGATCCTCGCGAGTGAGGAAGAGCATGCAGAGGACCTGAAGACCCTGCTCGAGGACCTCGGCAAGAAGGGCGAGCCGGCGAAGCCGAAGAAGCGCCGCCGGCACTGATGCCGTCGCGGACGGCTGGCACGGCGTGGCCGAATCGGGGAAGCTAGCCGGCATCGGCGTGCGCGCCACAGCCATCGAGGAACCGTCATGAGTACCGCCGTCGGACCCGGTCGCGAACTGCGCGGTCGCCTGTTCTGGTTCGTGGTTCCGCTCGTGCTGCTGGCAGTTGTTGTGCTCGCACTGATGTGGTGGTGGGACACCGAGCCCGATCATTTCGACGTCGCGGCCGCGGCACGCACGCGTGCGACCGAGCGCCAGCAGTCCGTGCTGACCGGATCGGTCACCGCGGCCGCGCTGGCGAGGACGGCCGAGGGCATGCTCGACAAGCGCGGCGGCTACCTCAGCAACGACCGCTTCCCGCCCGGCGTGCTCATGGACAACCTGCCGAACTGGGAATTCGGCGTACTGACCGCGACACGCGATCTCACGCGCGCGCTGCGCAACGAGTTCAGCCGTTCGCAGACGCAATCGGTCGAGGACAAGGACCTCATGGAGGCCGATCCGCTGTTCAGTTCGCCGAACGACCGCTGGCTGCTGCCGAGTTCGGAAAGCCAGTACCGCAAGGCGATTGCGCGCGTCGACGCCTATGCCACGCGCCTGGCCGACA
Source organism: Lysobacterales bacterium (assembly GCA_017302215.1). Classification (GTDB taxonomy): domain Bacteria; phylum Pseudomonadota; class Gammaproteobacteria; order Xanthomonadales; family Rhodanobacteraceae; genus Dokdonella. Next base: position 19,968 of record JAFLDX010000013.1, on the reverse strand, counting down.
ACGATCCGGTCGACGGCCAGTTCCACGCACGCGCCGACAATCTCGCCGACTACCTTCAGGTTGTGTCGACGCGGCTCGGCTCGCTGTCGCAGCGCCTGTCGGCGAGCGTCGGCCAGGTGCGCGTCGACACCGATCTTGCCAATGATCCGTCCGCGCAACGGGCCAAGCCGGCCGAAAGCCCGCGCGTGGTCCGGACCCCGTGGTCGAAGATCGACGACAACTTCTACGAGGCGCGCGGCTACACCTGGGCGCTGCGCGAACATCTCGAGGCGATCCGCCTGGACTTCGCGCCGGTGCTCGCCGACAAGAACGCGATGGTCAGTCTCGAGCAGGTCATTCGCGAGCTCGAGGAGGCACAGACCGGGCTCGGCAGTCCGATCGTGCTCAACGGTTCGGCGTTCGGCTTCTTCGCCAACCATTCACTCGTGCTGGCGAACTATGTCTCGCGCGCGAACGCCGCGCTGATCGAGCTGCGCGAACTGCTGCGCCGCGGCTGAGGAGGAGGAAAATGTCCATCGAAGTGCACCAAGAACGCGCCGCCGGCGTCTTCAGCGCCGTCGTCGACGGCGAACGCTGCGTGCTCGAGTACCGGCTCGCCGGGGCGACGATGACGATCACGCATACCGGCGTGCCCGCGGCAGTCGGCGGCCGCGGCATCGCCGGCGAACTGATGCGCGCGGCGTTGGCGGCGGCCCGCGCCGAAGGGTGGAAGATCATCCCGGCCTGTTCGTACGCGCGGCAGTACTTCGATCGCCACGCCGACCAGGCCGACCTGCTCGCCTGAGCGGCGCGTCGCACGGGTGCGCGCAGCGCGCGCAGGTCAGTCCGTCTCGCTGGCGCGGTAGCGCTCGACGCCGGCGAGGATCTCGTTCTTCGCGTCGACCGCGCTGGCCCAGCCGTCGATGCGCACCCACTTGCCCTTCTCGAGGTCCTTGTAGTGCTCGAAGAAGTGGCCGATGCGGTCGAGCCAGTGGCGCGAAACCTGGTCGATGTCGGTGATGTGCGAATAGCCGTCGAACACCTTGCGCACCGGCACGGCGACGAGCTTCTCGTCGCTGCCGGCCTCGTCGGTCATGCGCAGCACGCCGACCGGCACGCAGCGGATCACCGAGCCCGGCACGAGCGGCAACGGCAGGATCACCAGCACATCGAGCGGATCGCCATCGCCGCCGAGCGTCTGCGGCACGTAACCGTAGTTGCACGGATAGCGCATCGGCGTCGACAGCACGCGGTCGACGAAGATCGCGCCACTGGCCTTGTCGACCTCGTACTTGACCGGTTCGGCGTCTTTCGGAATCTCGATGATGACGTTGATCTCGTTCGGCACGTCCTTGCCGGTGGCGACGCGTTCGAGGGCCATGGCTGCTCCGTTGAGCCGGCGACGCGCGCCGGGTGCGAAAAAAGGGGCGCCATCATACGGCAGGACTTGTTGCGCCGCAGCACCGGCGCCGGGGAGCGGGAGGCGCAGGAGCCTGGCTGGCGCCGCACTGCGGCCGGGAGTGGCGCAAAACAAAAGCCCCGCTTGCGCGGGGCTTCTGCATGCCGAGCGTTGACCGACGCTCAGAGCAGTGGCACGAGCAGCAGTGCCACGATGTTGATGATCTTGATCAGCGGGTTGACCGCCGGACCGGCCGTGTCCTTGTACGGATCGCCGACCGTGTCGCCGGTGACCGCCGCCTTGTGTGCGTCGGAACCCTTGCCGCCGAAGTGGCCGTCCTCGATGTACTTCTTGGCGTTGTCCCACGCGCCGCCGCCGGTCGTCATCGAGATCGCCACGAACAGGCCGGTGACGATCGTGCCGATCAGCATGCCGCCGAGCGCCTGCGCGCCGGCGAGCGGACCGGCCACCCAGCCGATGCCGAAGCCGATCACGATCGGCACCAGCACGGGCAGCAGCGACGGGATCATCATTTCGCGGATCGCCGAGCGCGTCAGCAGGTCGACCGCGCGCGAATAGTCGGGCTTGGCCTTGCCTTCCATGATGCCCTTGATCTCGCGGAACTGGCGGCGCACTTCCTCGACCACCGAGCCGGCCGCGCGCCCGACCGCTTCCATCGCCATCGCGCCGAACAGGTACGGGATCAGGCCGCCGATCAGCAGGCCGATGATCACGTAGTGGTTCGAGATGTCGAAGGTGTAGATCTGCGCGGGCATGTTCGCGGCGGCAGCCTTGGCCTGCGCGTTGACGTCGAGCTTGTGCGTGTAGTCGGCGAACAGCACGAGCGCGGCAAGGCCGGCCGAGCCGATCGCGTAACCCTTGGTGACCGCCTTGGTCGTGTTGCCGACCGCGTCGAGCGGGTCGGTCACCGCGCGCACCTCGCTCGGCAGCTCGGCCATCTCGGCGATGCCGCCGGCGTTGTCGGTGATCGGGCCGTAGGCATCGAGGGCGACGATCATGCCGGTCATCGACAGCATGGCCGTCGCGGCGACCGCGATGCCGTACAGCCCGCCGAAGTGGTAGGCCGCCCAGATCGCGACGCACACCGCGATGACCGGCCACGCGGTCGACTTCATCGACACGCCGATGCCGGCGATGATGTTCGTCGCATGGCCCGTGGTCGAGGCCTGGGCCACATGGCGCACCGGCTTGTACTCGGTTGCCGTGTAGTACTCGGTGATGACAACCATCGCGCCGGTCAGGAACAGGCCGATCAGACCGCACCAGAACAGGTTGATCGTCGGGATCACGGTGCCGGCGCTGACCTCGAGGCCGGTCGGGAACAGGTCGCGCGTGACGAACCAGAACGCGATTGCCGACAGCACGGCCGAGACGATGACGCCCTTGTAGAGCGCGTTCATGATCTTGGCGCCGGGTTTCGTCTTCACGAAGAACGTGCCGATGATCGAGGCGATGATCGACACGCCGCCGAGCAGGATCGGGTAGAGGACCGCGTTCGCGTTGCCGGCGAACATGACGCCGCCGAGCAGCATCGTCGCGATCAGCGTGACCGCGTAGGTCTCGAACAGGTCGGCGGCCATGCCGGCGCAATCGCCGACGTTGTCGCCGACGTTGTCGGCGATCACCGCCGGGTTGCGCGGATCGTCCTCGGGAATGCCGGCCTCGACCTTGCCGACGAGATCGGCGCCGACGTCGGCGCCCTTGGTGAAGATGCCGCCGCCGAGGCGCGCGAAGATCGAGATCAGCGAGGAGCCGAAGGCCAGGCCGATCAGCGCGTGCAGCGCCTGGTCGGGCGTGTGCCCGAGCCGCGAGAGGACGACGTAGTAGCCGGCGACGCCGAGCAGGCCGAGCCCGACCACGAGCATGCCGGTGATCGCGCCGCCGCGGAACGCCACCGCCAGCGCCGCGGCGAGGCCGCTGCGCGCGGCCTCGGCGGTGCGCACGTTGGCACGCACCGAGACGTTCATGCCGATGTAGCCGGCCAGGCCGGACAGGATCGCGCCGACCGCGAAGCCGATCGCCGTGCTCCAGCCGAGCGCGAAACCCATGACCGCGAAGAGGACGATGCCGACGATCGCGATCGTCGTGTACTGCCGGTTGAGATAGGCCTTGGCGCCGAGCTGGATCGCCGCGGCGATCTCCTGCATGCGCTCGTTGCCGGCCGGCTTGGCGATGATCCAGCGGATCGACCAGATGCCGTAGACGATCGCGAGGACCGCACAGGCCAGTGAAATGAGCAAACCGTGTTGCTGCAACATCTACCCCTCCCGGAGAACAGGCGTGAATGGTTGGAAGCCGGTGACCCCACGTGCCGTAGCCCGGCGAGTATAGCCGTGCCGCCGCGACCCGGACCGACGCGATGCAGCAACCGGCGCGCGGCACGGCCGCTCAGGCCGCGTCGGGATGTCGCATGGCCTCGGCCGGGCGGTCGCGCACAGCGCACGGCGCCCGGTGACTGGCCATGCCCAGGGCCAGTGCCAACGGTGCCGAGGCGAGCGGCCAGGTCAGGTAGCGCAGTTCCGCGCTCGGCGCCAGCACGAGGTAGCCGGCGGTGTAGAGCAGGGCACTGGCGGCGATCGCCGTGGCGATCGCGCCGGGTGCGCTCGCGCGGTGTCGCCATGCCAGTGCGAAGCTGATCGCGTGCAGCAGCAGCCACGGCAGCGCGCTGAACGCCCAGCCAGGCACGAGCCGCGCCGCGAATCCATAGAACGCCTGCTGCATGCGCGGGGCCAGCGGTTCGGGCAGAGCCGGGTTGTCCCGGTACGCGTGGCGATTCACGTAGAACGCGATGCCCTGCGTCGAGCCGTGATGCGGGCCGACGAGCAGCCAGAACGTGCGCAGCCTGTGCGCGATCCACGCGCGCGGATGGGCGGCTATGGCCGAGAACCAGCGCGTGCGCAGATCGGCGCGCAGCTCGGGTGGATACGGGCTCTCGAGGCCACTGCGCATGCCCGAGCGCGAGGGCGCGAACAGGTTCGTCACCGACGTCGGGTCGAATGCCCGCGTCTCGACCAGTTCGGCGACGCTGAGCCCGGGTCCGTGGGAGTAGTCCGGCAGCAGCAGATCGCCGGTCGAAACCGAGATTGCGGCCAGATCCCACAGTGCGATCGTCGGCCACACCTGCCTGCGTTCGACGGTCAGCCAGCGATCGAGCAGCGCGGCGGCGAGCAAGGACGCGAGCACGATCGCGAGCGTCGCGCCGGCCCGCAGCGTGCGGTGGCGCACGCCGAGCTGCGCGACCAGCGCGACTGCCAGCGGCAGGGTCGCGAGCACGGCGTTGTGCCGGATGCAACCGGCATGCACGAGCAGGGCGGCCGCCAACGCGAGCGGCCAGCGTCGATGCGGCCCGGACTGCAGGAACAGGCCGCAGGCGAGCACCAGCACGGCCGCGAGATGGCTGTCGGTGAGCAGGTGGGCGAGTTGCACGAGCGTCGTCGGCACGAGGCCGCAGGCCAGCAGTGCGGCGATGCGCGCGGCGGGCGACCATGGCAGGCGCTCGATCGCGAGCACGAGACCGGTCCAGAACAGCAGGAGATTCAACACGAGCAGGCTGGCCGGGCTTGCGCTCGCGGCGAGCAGCACGGACCACAGCGCGGGCATCGCCACCGGCGTGATGTTCGCGTACTCGCCGGTGCGTGCCTGCCACCACTGGTAGGCCGAGTCGAACGGATACTGGCCCGGATAGAGCAGCAGCAGCGTGATGACGAAGCCGGCCAGGCCGGCGAACCCGAGCAGGACGGTCGCTTCAGCACGTTTCGGGAAACGGATCGGCTCGGTCGGCATGCGCGCATGGTAGCGAAGGCGCGCGGCATGGCTTGGTAGCCGCCGTCCCGGTCCGTCACTCACGGCGCGGCGAAGGCCTCCGGCGCGCACGCCCGCGGCGAGCGGGGCCGCGCGACCGCGGGTTTGCCGAGTGCGTCGAGGTTGAGGATCGCCTGCTCATTGCGCCGATCGAAGGCGAGCGCGCAGAGATAGGCGTCGTGCGCGCGCTCGCGGTCGCCGAGCCGTCGCCAGGCATAGCCGAGATTGGTCCAGGCGCGCGCGTTCGCAGGCGCAGCGGCGACGCTCGCCATCCACAGCGCCGATTCGCTGCGATAGTCGAGCGAACGCTGCCAGGTCGCGATGCCGAGCGCGCCGGCGAGGGCGACGCCTAGCACGCTCGCGAGGCGCCGCGATGGCAGCCTTGCCAGTGTGCCGGCAACGATCCACGCGGGACCAAGCAGGGCCAGATACAGGTGGCGATCGTTGGCGAGATCGAGCCGCGGCAGCAACGAGTTCGATGGGGCGAGCATCAGCACGTACCAGCCGATGGCGAAGGCTGCCCACGGCACGCGTCGACGCAGGCGCCATGCCGCGATCGCCAGCACGGCCAGCAGCACGGCGACGAACATCGGCGGTGCGCTGTCGAGGATCGCCTGCGCCGGCGGGTCGATGTTGGTGTGCGCGCCGAGCAGCGGGCGCGTGGCGAGGTAGGCCTGCGCGCCGAGCTGGCCGGCGAGCTGGTCCGCGGCATCACGCGTGGCGAGGCTGGTGGCGAAGAAGCGCACGTAGCCGGGCACGATCACGAAGCAGCCGGTGCCGATGAGGACGACGAGCGCATGGCCGGCGTAGCGTCGCAGCCGCTCACCCGCACTCGAGTGCGTCGGCGCACACAGTGCGAGCAGCACGAAGGCAAGCGGCACGACCAGGCTCGTCTCGCGTACGCCGAGCGCCACGGCGAACAGCAACGGCGAAGCGATCGACCACGAAGCCGGTCGCGACGCTACGTGGCGCGCATCGGCCAGCCACGCGGCGAGCATGAACAGCGCCGCCAGCGAAATCGAACGACCGCTCGCGTAGGCGACCGTTTCGGTCGTCGCCGGATGCACGGCGAACAGCAGGGCGGCGAGCGGCGCAGCAGAGGCTGCAGGCAGGCCGAGGTGCGGCAGCCAATGCCGCGACAGACGCCAGACCAAAAGCGTGTTGGTGACGTGCACGAGCATGTTCGCGGCGTGGAAGCCCGACGTTCCCGGCCACAGTGCGTGATTCAGCGCATACGACAGTTTCAGCAGCGGGCGGATCCCGGGCATCGAGGCCCACCATGCCGCCAGAGAATGCACCGACGGGTTGTCGACGATGACCGCGTAGTCGTCGAACTGGAATACCGCGGTGAGGGCGGGCGCGTGCGCGACGCATGCGGCCAGCACGAGCGCGGCGGCGATGTGCGTCTGCGACCTGCGCACGGAGGGTGCGGCGAGGTCAGTGTCGAACGCGGGCATCGGCGAAGGCGAGCTCGAGCAGGCCCGCGCTGTCCCACCAGCGGTCCGGCGCGGCAAGCAGGACGGCGAGCACCTCGACACCGTCACGCTCGGCGACGACGACGAGGCAGCGTCCGGCTTGCGGTGTCCAGCCGGTCTTGACGCCGCGCACGCCGTCGAGCGTGCCGAGCAGCGCATTGGTCGTGCGCATCGCGTAGCGGCGCCCCTGGCGCGTCGTGAAGGCAAACCCGCTCCGCGCCACCGCGGCGGCGACCGCGTCGACCGCGAGCGCCGCCCGAGTCAGTCGGGCGAGATCGCGCGCACTCGCGCGGTTGTCGTCGTGGTCGTGCCCGCAGGCATTGGCGAAGCGCGTGTTGGCCAGACCGAGCGCGGCCGCGCGCGCATTCATGCGCGTGACGAACGCCGACTCGGTGCCGGCGGCATCGTCCGCAAGCGCGCGACAGGCGTCGTTGGCCGAGCGCACGAGCATCGCCGCGAGCAGGTCGCCGCGGCGCGCACGATCGCCGGCGACGAGGCCGAGGCGCGAGCCGGTCTCGGTCGCGGCGGTTCGCGAAATCGCCACGTCGCCGTCGGCATCGGCCTCCGCGATCAGCAACGCGGTCATGAGCTTGGTCAGGCTCGCGGTCGGCATGGCATCGTCGGCATGGCCGCCCCAGCGCGCTTCGCCGTCGATCTCGACGTAGTAGGCGCGCGCGACGTCGGGATACGGATCGGCCAGCGATCGGGACGTGCCGGTCGCCAGCGTGAGGCTGGCGGCGAACAGGGCACCGGCGAGCATCTCAACCGCCGCCAAGCCGATCCTTGAGGCCCTTCAGGCGCTCGCGCATGCTCGGTTTGGCCGGCGCCGCGTCGGCCGGCGCCTGCGCGGAATCCTCGTCGCCGGCTCGGCCCGCATTGCGCTCCTCGAGGCGCCGACTGGCCTGGCGGCTGCAGAAATCGCGGTAGGGCGAGGTGCTCATCGCGGTGTAGCCGCGCCCCTCGCACTGCTGCGCGGCGAGCGCGCGTGCCTGCTCGGGACAGTACTGCGCGACGAAGCCCGGCTTGACGCGTGCGTCGGCGGCGGCACAGGCCGGGCCGAGCAGTGCCGGACACTGCGCGCCGATGAAGTCGAGGTTGGCGCTGGCCTGGGCCGCATTGCAGGCCTTGGCCACGATGGTCGCGCGCGGACGACCGCAGGCTTCGTAGCCTTGCCACGGGAATCCGATCTCCTGCGCCGGGAACTTCGCCGGGTCGACCAGAGCATCGGCCTGGCGAACGAGGTTTGCGCAGTATTTCGCCCTCGATCCGGCACAGGTCGCCTTGTCGCCGACGAACATCTTCCAGGCATGCGCCGAGTCGATCTGCGATTCGCAGGTCTGCGCGACCATCGCCTTGCCGATGGCCTCGGGCGATTCGGTCGCATAGTCACACGCGCCGATGCGCGTGCCCTCGAAGCGGATCGTCATCTCGATCGATTCGCCGTCGGCCTGGGTCAGCGCGCGGATGCTGCCGCGGTAGGCGTCCGGGCCGAGCTGTTCGGTTTCGCCCTCGCCGCTCATCGCTTCCTTGCCGCTGCATTCCATGCGGAAGCGGCTCTTGCTGCCGCTGCGTTCGAAGCCGCTGATGCGGCAGTTGTCCTCGTGCGGCACCATCGAGGCGCTGCCACCGTCCCTGGCCGTGCACACCTCGGTGCTCTGCGCGGGCATCTGGAACGGCATGCCCTTCATGTCGAACGTGGATTTCACGCGATAGCGGTCGCCGGTCTGGGCGACGGCGCCGGCTGAAACGGTCGCGAGGGCGATGCACAGGACCGCGCGGACGGTGCGGTGGCGGCTGGGACGGGTCATCGGGGCGGCTCCGGCTGGGGACATCGGGTGCCGGCTCGGACATCGCCGCATCCACCCGCTGCCGCCCTATACGCAGTTCCGCGTCCGATCCAGTCACGTGCTCGCGATGGACCTCGATCCCGTCGACCCGCGCTACCTGTCGGCGATCACGTACGCCGGCAACCGCGGTTTCACGCCGACGTTCTTGAGCCGGGCGTACTTCGGCAAGCCGTCACGACCATACGGCGGGGGCGCTTCGCCGCGGACCAGTGGTTCCAGGTAACGGCGGGCGGCGGCCGTGATGCCGTAGCCGTCGCGCCGGATGAAACCCTTCGGCAGCTTCTTTTCGTGGTTGGCCACCTTCTCGAGCGGCACCGCCTCGATCTTCCAGCGGTACGGCGCGTCCGACTGGCGGATGATCGCCGGCATCACGGCGTTGCGTCCGGCCAGGGCCAGCTCGACCGCGGCCTTGCCGACGGCGCAGGCGTGGTCGACATCGGTCTTCGAAGAGAGGTGGCGCGCCGAGCGTTGCAGGTAGTCCGGCATCGCCCAGTGGTACTTGTAGCCGAGTCGGTCCTTGACCAGTTGCGCGAGCAGCGGAGCGACACCGCCGAGCTGGGCGTGGCCGAACGCATCGCGCGTGCCGACCTCGGACAGGAAACGGCCTTCCCGGTTGCGCAATCCTTCGGACGTGACCACGGTGCACCAGCCGACGCGCTCGACCGTGGCCTTCACGCGCGCCAGGAACGAGGTTTCGTCGAACGGAATCTCCGGAAACAGGATCAGGTGCGGCGCGTCGTCGTCGGTCCTGCCGGCGAGGCCGGCGGCGGCGGCGATCCAGCCGGCATGCCGGCCCATCACCTCCATGACGAAGACCTTGGTGGAAGACTCCGCCATCGAGGCGACGTCGAGGCTCGCTTCGAGCACCGACACCGCGGTGTATTTCGCCACCGAACCGAAGCCGGGGCAGCAATCGGTCACCGCGAGGTCGTTGTCGACCGTCTTCGGCACGCCGACGACGGTGATGTCGTAGCCGAGGGCCTTGCCGACCTGCGAAATCTTCTGCGAGGTGTCGGCCGAGTCGTTGCCGCCGTTGTAGAGGAACCAGCGGATGTCGTGCGCGCGGAACACCTCGATCAGGCGTTCGTAGCGCGCGCGATCCTCTTCGATCGACTTGAGCTTGAAGCGGCACGAGCCGAACGCGCCGCCCGGCGTGTGGCGCAATGCCGCTATCGCCGCGGCGGAATCCTTCGAGGTGTCGATGAGGTCCTCGCGCAGGGCGCCGATGATGCCGTTGCGCGCGGCGAGCACGCGCACCTTGTGCCGTCGCGCGGTTTCGATCACGGCGCAGGCACTGGCATTGATGACGGCGGTGACGCCGCCGGACTGGGCGTAGAGCAGATTGCCTCGCATCGGACCGGTTCCCGTCGTGGATCGCGCGCGGCGGCGCGGTTTGACTACATCGGCATCTGCGGCTAGCGTTACGCCGCGTTTTCCGGCCGAAGTCTAGCGCAGCCCTGCGCGCGTCGGCACGGCGCCCTCGTCAAGGAACACTATGCGACTCGTGCTGCTCGGTGCGCCCGGTTCGGGCAAGGGGACACAGGCCGGTTCGCTGAAGACCGCGCTCGGCATTCCGCACGTCTCGACCGGTGACCTGCTGCGCGGCGCGGTGAAGGCCGGCACGCCGCTCGGGTTGAAGGCGAAGGCCGTCATGGAGGCAGGCCAGCTCGTCTCCGACGACATCGTGCTCGGCATGCTGGAGGAGCGCCTCGCCGAAGCCGACGCGAAAGCGGGCTTCATCCTCGACGGCTATCCGCGCAACGTCGCCCAGTGCGCGGCGCTGGAAGCCCTGCTCGCGCGCATCGGCCAGCCGATCGATGTGGCGGTCAAGCTCGACGTGCCGAACGAGCTGATCGTCGAGCGCATCGCCGGGCGCGCCGCAGCCGAAGGACGCAAGGACGACACGCCCGAGACCGTGCGCGAGCGCCTGCGCGTCTATGCCGAGCAGACCGAGCCGGTCGCCGACTACTTCGCGCGCAAGGGCAAGCTCGTCGTCGTCGATGGCGTCGGCACGCTCGACGAGGTTCTCGCGCGAATCAACGCTGCACTGCCGGCGCGCTGATGCGCGCCGGTTGTTGCCCTCCTGCCGCCGACTGCGCGCGATGAAGCTGCACGTCCTCGGCATCTGCGGCACCTTCATGGGTGGAATCGCCGCACTCGCGCGCGAGCTCGGCGATGCAGTCGATGGCTCGGATGCGAACGTGTATCCGCCGATGTCGACCCAACTCGAGTCGCTCGGCATCGCGCTTCGGCACGGCTACTCGGCCGCGCACCTCGAGCCCGCGCCGGACCGGGTCGTCGTCGGCAATGCGCTTTCGCGCGGCAATCCGGCGATCGAGCATGTGCTCGATGCGCGCCTGCCGTACGTATCCGGGCCTCAATGGCTCGGCGAGCGCGTGCTGGCGGATCGTCGCGTGCTCGCGGTCGCCGGCACGCACGGCAAGACCACGACCACGTCCCTGCTGGCCTGGCTGCTCGAATGCGCCGGCCGTGCGCCGGGCTTCCTGGTCGGTGGCGTGCCGGCCAATTTCGCGGTGTCGGCGCGACTGGGCGGAGCAGGCGAGCAAAGTCGCTCCCGCGATGATGGGTCGAAGCGTCGCGAGCCTCACCGGAACGGTCGCCCGGACCCCCTTTTCGTCATCGAGGCCGACGAGTACGACACGGCGTTCTTCGACAAGCGCTCGAAGTTCGTGCACTACCGGCCGGACATTGCGGTCCTCAACAACCTCGAGTACGACCACGCCGACATCTTCCCCGACGTGGCCGCGATCCAGCGCCAGTTCCATCACCTCGTGCGCATCGTGCCGGGCAATGGCAGGCTGATCGTCAATGCCGAGGATGCCCGGCTCGCCGAAGTCCTTGCCATGGGCTGCTGGACGCCGGTCGAGCGTTTCGGCATCGATGCCGGCGACTGGCGCGCGCGCCTGACTGCCGCGGATGGGTCTTCGTTCGTCGTTTCGCACGCGGGCCGCGAGCTGGCCGAGGCGCGATGGGAACTAAGCGGCCGCCACAACGTCATGAACGCGCTGGCGGCGATCGCGGCGGCGAATGCGGTCGGTGTCGATGCGGTCGAATCGGTCGCCGCGCTGGCGACGTTCCGCAACGTCGCGCGACGCATGGAGCTCGTCGGCGCGCACGCCGGCATCCGCGTATACGACGATTTTGCCCACCATCCGACCGCGATCGCGACCACCCTCGCCGGCCTGCGCGCGAAGGTCGGTGCCGCGCGAATCCTGGTCGGCATGGAGCCGCGTTCGAACTCGATGCGCATGGGTGCGCATGCCGACGAACTCGCGCCATCGCTCGCCGATGCCGATGCGGTGGTCTTCCTGAAGCGTGCCGAGTTGCCGTGGGATGCCGCGCGCGTGCTCGCCGGGCTCGATGGCCGTGGCCGCGCCGCGGCGGACGTCGACGCACTCGTCGCCGATCTCGTCGCCCTGGCGCGACCGGGCGACCACGTCGTCTTCATGTCGAACGGCGGATTCGAGAATGCGCCGCGCCGGTTCGCGGCCGCACTCGCTGCAAGGGCCTGAGGTTTCTTCAGGCGCGGTGGCGAAAGGCAGTGATCGTTCGTGACGTCCACGTCACGACGCCATTGCGGAGTCGATCGTGGCATCCCTAGACTCGCGACGATGGCTCTCGTCGACATACCGCTGTTTCCGCTGTCGGCCGTGCTGTTTCCCGGCGGCCCGCTCAGCCTGCGCGTGTTCGAGCGACGCTATCTCGATCTCGTGCGCGACTGCGCGCGCAGCCGCGAGGGCTTCGGGGTCTGCCTGATCCTCGCCGGGCGCGAAGTCGGCGAACCGGCCGTGCCGGCGGCCGTCGGCACGCTCGCCCGCATCACTGATTTCTACACCTTGCCCGACGGCCTGCTCGGCATCGGCGCCGAGGGCGGAGAGCGCTTCCAGGTCGCGACGACGCGCGTGCGCGACAACGGGCTCGTCCACGGCGAAGTGCGCTTCTGGCCCGATGAGCCGATCGTGTCCGTGCCACCCGAGCACGGTTTGCTTGCAACGATCCTCGAGCGCCTGCTCGAACAGGCCGGCGGCGCATTCGCCAAGGTCGAGCGCGCGCGCTACGACGACGCGAGCTGGGTCGGCTTCCGGCTCGCCGAAACGCTGCCGCTCGAACCGGTCGATCGGCAGGAACTGTTGCAGATGACCGATCCGATCGAGCGCCTCGCGCGCCTGCTGCATCACCTCCCGCGCTTCCAGCGCAGTTGACGGAGTTTCCATGGACACCCTGTCCGGCAAGACCCTGTTCATCACCGGTGCCTCGCGTGGCATCGGTCTCGCCATCGCCGAGCGCGCTGCGCGCGACGGCGCCAACATCGTCATCGCCGCCAAGAGCAGTGTCGCCAATCCGAAGCTGCCCGGCACGATCCATACCGCCGCGGCCGCCGTCGAGGCGGCCGGTGGTCGCGCGCTCGCACTGCAGGTCGACATCCGTGAGGAAGCCGAGGTCGCCGCCGCGGTTGCGCGCGCGGTCGAAACCTTCGGCGGCATCGACATCCTCGTCAACAATGCGAGCGCAATCTGGCTGCGCGGCACCCTCGACACGCCGATGAAGCGCTGGGACCTCATGCACCAGGTCAATGCACGCGGCACCTTCCTGTGTTCGCAGGCCTGCCTGCCGTACCTGCGCAAGGCGGCCAATCCGCACATCCTCATGCTCGCGCCCCCGCCGAGCCTCGATCCGAAGTGGTTCGGACCGCACGTCGCCTACACGATTGCCAAGTACGGCATGAGCCTGTGCGTGCTCGGCATGGCCGAGGAGTTCCGCGAGGACGGCATCGCGGTCAATGCACTGTGGCCGCGCACCCTGATCGCCACCGATGCACTCAACATGATCCCGGGCGTCTCGATGGCGAATGCGCGCACGCCGGCGATCGTGGCCGACGCGGCACACGCGATCCTGACCACGCCTGGCCGCGAATGCACCGGTCGTTTCCTGATCGACGACGAGGTGCTCGAAGCGGCCGGCATCCGTGACTTCGACCGCTACGCCGTCGACCCGGGCCAGCCGCTGCTGCCCGATCTTTTCCTCGACGCTTCGCGGTAGGATCGGTAACGAATCCGGGAGGAATCATGTCGAAGCTGCCGCTCGTGCTGGTGCTGGGCCTGTCCGCCATGTCGGCGCGGGCCGACTTCGTCTATCACCAGGGCTTCGAGACCTGCTGGTCGACGGCGATCACGAAGGCCGATTTCCTCGCCCGGCTGCGCAACCAGGTCGATGGCCGCACGGCCTGCCTGCCGCCGCAGTCGGGCAGCCAGTCCGGCATTTCCTACACGATCTGCAATGTTCCCGACGGCTGTGGCAGCGGTGTCCACGGATGCCCTCTATCGGTGCAGTCGCAGCCGTTCTCCGGCGATTTCGTTGCCGGACATTTCAGCGCGCCGGGCAGCACGGCGAACATCAACGTGCCGCTGACAACCACGCTCGGCAACTGCACGGTCAGCATCACCGGCGTCACCCTCTCCACGACGCTCGACTACCTCATGCGCACGGACGGCATCGATGGCGTCTTCGCCGAGGACCTGCAGATGCCGGTAGTCGACATCACGAGCTATTCGACCGGAAACAACTGCAATCCGATCATCGGTGCGCTGATTGCCAGCTACATCCCGCAGGCGATCGGCGATGCCGAGGCCAATGCGGCGGCCGCGATCGAGCCCGGCCTGCGCGCCGACACGGTCGGCCAGTCGGTCTGTCCGCTGACGCCCTGAGCAACGGACAGCGCCTTGCTCAACCTTGCCGCCGTCCTCGAGCACAGCGCGCGCGAGTACGCGCAGCGCGAAGCGATCCTGTTCGCCGGCACCCGCCTCTCGTACGCCGCCGTCGATGCCGCCGCGAACCAGGTCGCCAACCTGCTCGTCGCCAGTGGCATCGTCCCGGGCGATCGCGTGGCGCTCGGTTGCCCGAATCTTCCTTACTTCCCGATCGTCTACTTCGGCATCCTCAAGGCCGGTGCGGTCGTCGTTCCGCTCAACATCCTGCTCAAGCGCGGCGAGATCGCGTACCACCTCGCCGACGCGCAGGTGAAAGCCTACTTCTGCTTCGAAGGCACGCCCGAACTGCCGATGGGCAACGAAGGCTGGGCGGCATTCAATGAAGTCGACGCCTGCACCCACTTCTTCGTGATGACGGTCGATGCCCGCGCGCCATCTGCGCTCTCGGGAGCCACGACATTCGCCGAGGCCGTGCGGGCGCAGCCGACGATCTTCCAGAGCGTGCGAACCGACGCCAATGACACCGCGGTGATCCTCTACACGAGCGGCACGACGGGTCGCCCCAAAGGGGCGGAACTGAGTCACGGCAACATACTGCTCAATGCGGTCGCGGTGATGCGCCTGTTCGGCGAGCACCCTCAGGGGCATGACCGCATCCTCGTCGTCCTGCCGTTGTTCCATACCTTCGGCCAGACCGTTCAGCTCGTCGCCGGATTCCTGCAGGCCGCGAGCCTCGTCCTGCTGCCGCGCTTCGAGGCACGCACCGCGCTGGCCACGATGCAGGCCGAATCGATCACGTGCTTCGCCGGCGTTCCGACCATGTACTGGGGGTTGCTCAACGCACTCGATGACGGCGTCGACGTTGCGGCGATCGCTGCCAACCTGCGCATCGCGGCGTCCGGCGGGGCGGCCTTGCCGGTCGAGATCCTGCACGAGTTCAAGCGCCGTTTCGGCGTGCAGATACTCGAAGGCTACGGTCTCTCGGAAACTTCCCCGGTGGCCACGTTCTCGCGCCGCGACCATGCCATCAAGGCCGGTTCGATCGGTACGCCCGTTTGGGGCGTGGAGGTCCGTCTCGTCGATGCCGAATGGAACACGATCGACGAGATCGGTGCGATCGGCGAGATCGCGGTGCGCGGCCACAACGTCATGAAGCGCTACTTCCGTCGCCCGGCGGAAACCGCGGCGGTCATGCGCGATGGCTGGTTTCGCACCGGCGACCTCGCACGTCGCGACGCCGACGGCGCGTACTACATCGTCGACCGCAGCAAGGACATGATCATCCGGGGTGGATTCAACGTCTATCCGCGCGAGATCGAGGAACTGCTCGTGACCCATCCGGGCGTGTCGCTCGCTGCCGTGGTCGGCGTGCCATCGGCCGAGCACGGCGAGGAGATCAAGGCGTTCGTCATCCGCAAGACCGGTTCCGACGTCGACGAGCAGGGCCTGATCGAGTGGGCACGCGAGCGCATCGCCGCCTACAAATACCCGCGCCTCGTCGAGTTTCGCGACAGCCTGCCGATGACGGCGTCGGGCAAGATCCTCAAGCGCGAGCTCGTCTGAACCGGACGGGCCGCGCGTGTGCGAGGATGCGCGGCCCGTCCATCTGAGTCATCGAACCGTGAGTACCACCACCGACCTCATCGCCGGCGCCCGCCGCACCACGCTTTCGGTGTATCGCCAACGTGAGCTGATCCTCGAGCGTGGCCATGGTTCTCGCCTGTGGGACATCGAGGGCCGCGAGTACATCGACTTCTCGGCCGGCATCGCCGTCAACGCGCTCGGCCATGGCGATCCCGACCTTCTCGGCGCCCTGCACGAGCAGGCTGCTCGTCTTTGGCACACGAGCAACGTGTTCTACAGCGAGCCGCCGCTGCGACTCGCCGCCGAACTGGTCGAGGCGAGCGACTTCGCCGAGCGCGTGTTCCTGTGCAACTCGGGTGCCGAGGCCAACGAAGCGGCGATCAAGCTTGCGCGCAAGCATGCGGCCGATGCCGGCCGTCCGCCCGAACGGCGCGTGATCGTCACCTTCGACGGTTCGTTTCACGGGCGCACGCTGGCGACGGTGACCGCGACGGCGCAACCGAAGTACCAGCACGGCTTCGAACCGCTGCCAGGCGGATTCCGTTACGGCACATTCAACGATGCAGACGCACTCGCCACGCTGATCGACGGCGACGTCTGCGCCGTACTCGTCGAGCCGATCCAGGGCGAAGGCGGTGTCGTCCCGGCTGCACCGGCGTTCCTGCGCGCGTTGCGCGAACGTTGCGATGCGCAGGGCGCCCTGCTCGTCTTCGACGAGATCCAGTGCGGGATGGGACGCACCGGACGTCTCTGGGCGCATGCCTGGAGTGACGTGAAACCGGACCTGATGACGCTGGCCAAGGCTCTCGGCTGCGGTTTCCCGATCGGTGCGATGCTGGTCGGCGCGCGGGCAGCCGAAACGATGCAGTTTGGTTCGCACGGCACGACGTTCGGCGGCAATCCGCTGGCGGCGGCGGTCGCGCGTGTCGCGCTGCGCAAGCTGTCATCGCCGGACCTGCTTGATCATGTCGAGCGCCAGGCGGTCGCGTTCCGGCTCGGCCTCGAGCGGATCGGAAACACGACCGGGCTGTTCTCGGAGGTGCGCGGTCGCGGCCTCATGCTCGGTGCGGTGCTTGCACCGGAACACGCCGGCAAGGCCGGGGCGATCCTCGATCAGGCCGCCGCCGAGGGCTTGCTGCTGCTGCAGGCCGGGCCGGACGTGTTGCGCTTCGTGCCGCCACTGAACATCGGTACGGACGAGGTCGCGGACGGCTTCGCGCGCCTGGAGCGCGCCGTGGCGCGATTCCTCGGGCGCGACTAGGTTCGGGCCGCCTCGCGCATCGCGCCGCGCGCGGCGTCGAGCGTTTCGGCGATCACGGGCTCGGTGTGGGCGATCGACATGAATCCCGCCTCGTAGGCCGATGGCGCCAGGAACACGCCCCGTTCGAGCATGGCTCGGAAGAAGCGATTGAAGCGTGCAACATCGGCGCGCGTGGCCTGTTCGTAGGTCTCGATTTTCTCCGCCGAGAAGAACAATCCGAACATTGCGCCGACACGGGTCGTGCTGAATGGCACACCCTCGCCGTCGGCGATCGCCTGCAGTCCATCGGTCAGCAGGCGCGTGCGGCGCGCGAGTTCGACGTGGAAGCCCGGGGTCTGGATCAGCCCGAGCATCGCAAGGCCAGCCGCCATCGCGACCGGGTTGCCGCTCAGCGTGCCGGCCTGGTAGATCGGACCGGCCGGCGCGATTTCCTGCATGATCTCGCGCCGGCCGCCGTAGGCACCGACCGGCATGCCGCCACCGATGATCTTGCCGAGTGTCGTGAGATCCGGCGTGACGCCATAGTGGGCCTGGGCGCCACCGAGGGCGACGCGAAAGCCGGTCATCACCTCGTCGAAGATCAGCAAGGCGCCGTGCCGCGAACACAACGCGCGCAGGTGTTCGAGATATCCCTCGCGCGGCGGGATGCAGTTCATGTTGCCAGGCAACGGCTCGACGATCAGCCCGGCGATCCCGGCACCGGCTTCGTCGAAGAGGCGTGTCGCCGCGTCGAAATCGTTGAATGGCAGGGTCAGGGTCAGGTCGGCCAGCGCGGCCGGCACGCCAGGCGACGTCGGCGTGCCGAAGGTCAAGGCCCCCGACCCGGCCTTGACGAGGAACGCGTCCGCGTGGCCGTGGTAACACCCTTCGAATTTGACGATGCGCGAGCGCCCGGTGAAGCCGCGCGCGAGACGGATCGCCGACATCGTCGCCTCGGTGCCCGAGTTGACCATGCGCACGACTTCGATCGACGGCACGAGCCGCGTGATCGCCTCCGCCATCGTGATCTCGGCTTCGCACGGCGTGCCGAACGAGAGCCCGTTGGCGATCGCCTGCTCGACCGCCGCGCGCACGGTCGGATGGTTGTGGCCGACGATCATCGGTCCCCACGAGCCGACGTAGTCGATGTAACGCCTGCCCTCGACATCCCACAGGTGCGCGCCATCGGCGCGTGCGGTGAAGAACGGTTCGCCGCCGACCGATTTGAACGCGCGGACCGGCGAATTGACGCCACCGGGAAGCAGGGCAAGTGCGCGCTGGAAGAGGGCGGCGTTGGTTGTCATTGCTCGGTATCCGCGGTCAGGTGAAGCACGATGCGAGTGCGCGTGTCGCCGATTCGATGTCGCTCGCGCCAAAAACGCTCGCTATCACGGCGAGATAGTCCACACCGGCGTCGATCAGGAGCGGCGCATTGTCGGCGTTGATGCCGCCGATGGCCACCAGCGGAAGGCCGAGCGTGCGCGCGTCGCGCAACACCGGGAATGCGGCCCGCGCGGCGAGAGGCTTCGTCGTGGACGCGAAAAAGGCGCCGAATGCGAGATAGTCCGCTCCTGCCGCGGCAAGTTGTCGCGCGCGCTCGATCGACGCGTAGCACGACACGCCGATGATTGCCGCCTCGCCGAGCCTCTGTCTGGCCTCGACGATGCCGGAGTCTTCAGCGCCGAGATGCACGCCGTCCGCGCCGATCGCCATCGCCAGATCGATGTCGTCGTTGATGATGAGCGGCACTGCATGCCGCTTGCACGCCACCCGCAATGCGCGCGCCTCATCGGCCCGGCGGGTGGTGTCGCGGGTCTTGTCGCGATACTGCAGCACCGCGGCACCCCCGGCCAGGGCCGCCTCGACCGCTGCGATGAGGTTTGTCCGCGGGCCGTCGGTGATCGCGTAGACGCCGCGTCCTTCAAGGCGTGCCATGTTCTGCGCTGCTGGTCGCGATCGGGGCAAGCTGCGAGAATAGCGCGACCTGCGTTGCGCCGCGCCAACAGTCGATACGGCATCCGATGAGTCAGCACGAAGCGCCCTTCCGATCCTTCATGTGCGTGGTGTGCGGACTCGTCTACAACGAAGCCGAAGGATGGCCCGACGACGACATTGCGCCGGGGACGCGCTGGGAAGACGTGCCCGAGACCTGGACCTGTCCCGATTGCGGGGTCACCAAGTCCGATTTCGAGATGGTCGAGATCTGAGTCGCGCCCGCATTTGGGCACCTACTGCCATCTTCCGGCCGCTGCGCGCGGCATCTACGTCATGTTCGAATGCTCGAATCCCGGTGGGCGATTGCGCCCGTCAACGGAGAGCATCGAGATGCGTGTTTTCGTTCCGATCGAAGACGATTCTGTCGATCCCTCATGCGGTCGGATCTTCCCGTATCGCTTCGGCGTGCCTTGCGAGCACGCGATGCGCGAGCCGCTGCCGACAGACGTGCCCTCCATGCCGATGACGATCGACGCGCGGGAAGTCGAGGGGTATCGCAACGCGCAGCGCCAGCAGGTGCCGTGAATCGTCGAGCACGCCGGTGGTTGCAGCGTCATCTTGCCGCGCACTCGTCGACCGGCCCGCTGCAGCGAAGGTCTTTCGGAAGTCATCGGGTCCGGTTAGGATGCGCGCCCCTTCGGAAGGAGGGGTATGTTTCGGGAGAGGGGGTCCCGGTCGTCGGTCGTCGGGTGTTGACGGTCGCGAAAATGGTTGTATAGTGTGCGGCTCCCTTGGACGAAAGGTCCTCGGGTGCGGGGGGAAGAAGGTCCCGCAAGCCATTGATCCTTGACAGTGTGCGCAAGTGTTTTGTGTGGGCGCCTTGAGGTGGACGAAAGTCCACGAAGTATCGAGCGTCCAAGCAAACGTCAAAGCAACGCTTTAGCAAAGCTTGGGTTCA
>JAFLDX010000130.1:3732-9517 GCA_017302215.1 Lysobacterales bacterium | reverse complement strand
ATTTCGACCCAGGCCCAGCCTTCGCCTCGCGCCTTCTCGGCGATGGGTTCGAGCTTCTCCACCGCCAAGCGCATGAGAAGATCGCTATCGGTCAGCCAAAGCATGGGGTTGGCGCCAGTCTCGTTGAACAACTCCGAAGTCGCGGCGCCGCCCGCGGCCCCGTACGCCTCGACGCCGACAAAGCATGCGAGCTTGTCGGTCTCCGGAACGTGCGTTTGCAGAAGCTGCGCTTTCAGGCGATGCGGCGTGCGCGCCCAAGCAGGCGCGTCGAAGAACGCCTTTTCCTGAGCTGTATAGTCATCGACCACGGCCAGCGCCGCGAGCTGATCGGCGTCGATCTCATCCTTGCGCAACGCCTCGATCAATCGGGGCGAGACGCGCGCGAGCCGAACCCGCCGCCCGAGGCGACGACCAGCCACCACCAGGTTGCCCCGCCCGCGAACGCGAGGGCGAGGAACGCGGGCAGCACGCGTGCGTCGCGCCAGGCCGCGATCGTCGGCAGCGAGGAGTAGATGCGCGCCGTGCAGAACACGACGACGCCCGCGTTCGCCGCGAGCGCGAGGCCGGCGATGCGTTGCGCGGACACCGTGCCGGCATCGAGCACGAGCGCGGCGGTCGCGAGCGCGACGACGGCGCAGACGAGTGCTGCGATGCCTTCGCGCGACAGCCACGAACTGCGCCACTGGCTGAGCGCACGCCAGGCGCGCAGCGGCTTGCCGAGGTGGCCGACCGAGCAGAGCAGCCCGGTCGTCGACAGCACGAAGCCGATCGCGAGCGCGGTGAGCGCCGGCATCGTCAGCGGCGCGTAACCGGCGTGCACGGCGAGGACGAGGCCGAGCACGAACCACAGTCCGTAGCCCGCGCCGGACAGGGTCGTGAAGAAGAGGATCGAGAGGGCCGGGCGCATGCGGGTCAGCGCGAGAGCACGCGGTCGACCCAGCGCAGCAGCGGCGACAGCTGCGCGCGGTCGAGCGGTTCGGGTTTCGGCGCATCGGGCTGCGCGGCGGTGTCGCGGCGCGGCCGCGGTGGCAGGTAGCGGTTGACCGGCCGGTAGCCGAGCTCGGGCATCAGCGCGTAACCGCCGCGCTCGGCGACGAGCTTCGACACCGCCGAGTGCTCGTCGCCGAGGTCGCCGAAATGGCGCGCGCGCGTCGGGCAGGCGAGCACGCAGGCCGGCTGGCGATCGGCCTCGTCGAGCGTCTCGTTGTAGATGCGGTCGACGCACAGCGTGCACTTCTGCATCGTGCCATGGCGCGCGCTGAACTCGCGCGCGCCGTACGGACAGGCCCAGGAACACAACTGGCAACCGATGCACTTGTCCTCGTCGACGAGCACGATGCCGTCCCCGGCGCGCTTGTAGCTCGCGCCGGTCGGGCACACGCTCACGCAGGCCGGGGTCTCGCAGTGCAGGCACGAGCGCGGGAAGTGCACGCTCATCGTCGCCGCGGTGGCAGCGGCCGGCGCGTCGCCGCCGCACGGCGTGGGCGTGCGCGTGACCTCGTAACTGTGCACGCGGTTGAACCACACGCCGAGCGGCTCGGCTGCGTAGGGGTTCTCGTCGGTCAGCGGTCCGAACGATCCGCCGTCGTTCCACTCCTTGCAGGCGACCGCGCAGGCATGGCAGCCGACGCAGGTGTCGAGGTCGATGACGAGCCCGAGCTTCTTCGCGGCTGGCGCGGGCAGCGAGGTCATCCGGCGTCCCGCTTCCTCAGCAGGAACGTGTTCGACACCTCACCGACGCGCATGCCGGTATAGGTGTCCTCGATGACCTCGATCAACTCGCATCCGTGCGCGCCCGCGATGCGCATGATCTCGCGTTGCGGAAGCACGTGCATCTCCATGTCGGTACTGCCGACGTTCTCGACCAGATAGGCCTGCAGATCGAAGCGATAGTTCGCGCGATACGTGGGAACCTGGAAGTACGCGAGTCCGCCGGGACGCAAGCGCTCGAGTATCCGGTCGAGCAGAGCCGCGATGACCGGTGGCGGATTGTGCTGCAGCACGATGACCGAGAAGAACGCATCGAACTCGCCGAGGAGCGTGATGTCCTCGACGCGCTTGAGCTGGACCAACTCGACATTGCCGATGCCGCTCCGATCCAGGTGTTCTCGGGCGAGCGCAAGATGATTCGCCGACACGTCGACGGCGATGATCCGCTCGCCCAGTCCCGCAAGCCAGCGGGTGATCCGCCCCACGCCGCACCCGAGCTCGAGAAAGGTGGCACCCGGCGGTACGGAGAGTCCGTTGCGGGTCAGGGCCGACGTGAAGCGCTCGAGGTTCTGCTTGCCGCCCGCGTGGAACTCGTCGAGGTTTGCGCTCACGCGCTCGGGCTTGAACCTCGGATCGGTGATGACCGAGAAGTGCGGCTCCTCCTCGCCCATGTGCGTCCACGCCGCGGCGACGTGGTCCAGCAGTCGTGCGATGGCGGCAGGCTCCTCGACCTCTTCGATCGCCATGGCCGGCTCATTGCCGTGGAGCGATGGTCGAGCGGGACCGCCGAAGCCGATGGAGTATTCGGGTGAGCTGGTGAAGGTGGCGCGCAAGGCGCTCCAGCTTGGCGAACCTTCCGCTGTCCGGCTGACGATGTCGCGGCTCTCCGGCTCGCGATTCAGGAAGAGCCGGTACGCCCAGACCACGGCTTCTTCGGCAGATGAAGTTTGGGCGTGCGATTTGAACCACGAGGTCATGTGCATGTTCCTTCGATCATCAGAGTTCGCGTTCCGGGCAGCAAGGGTTCAGCATCGCACTCGATGCGCACGCGCAGGTCGAACCACGCGGCCTGGCCGGTGACCGGATCGGCATTGGCGTAGCTGCCGTCATCGAGTTCGTCGCCGATCAGGTGGTTGAGCAGGAAGCCGTCGCGGCTCTCGGGCGCATCGGCGGCGAGCTTCCACGCGCCTTTCGACTTGCCGATCGCGTTCCATGTCCACAGCGTGCCGGGCGCGGTCGCGGCATGGTGGCGCGCCTGCACGCGGATGCGTGCGCGCGGCGAAGCCAGCCAGATCCAGTCGCCATCGGCGACGCCGTGTGCGCGTGCGGTGTCGGGATGCAGGTACAGGACGTTGCGAGCGGCGATCTGGCGCAGCCAGGCATTCTGTGAACCCCAGGCGTGATACATGAACATCGGCCGCTGCGTGATCGCGGCGAGCGGGTATGCGGCATCGGCTTCGTTGCCTTCGAGTGCGGCATACCACTGCGGCAGCGGATCGAAATGACGGGCAACACGTTCGCGCTCGCGCGCAGGCGGCTGGCGTTCGCCGTGGCCGAGCGCGGCGAGGCGGAAGCGCTGCAGGGTCTCGCAGTAGAGCTGCAGCACGACCGGTTCGGCCGCACCGATGAAACCGAGGCCATGGGCCCAATCGAGATAGGCGCGGTTGGCCATCTTGTAGTAGCGCCCCGCGGCCGGCACCGGCGCATGCCAGTGGCAGCCGTGGGCGATGTAGTGCTCGAGCTGGCGCGGATTCGGTTCGCCGCGGCCCTCGCGCGTGCCGTCGGCGCCGCGCCAGCCCGCGAGCAGGCCGACACCCGGCGCGCGTTCGTGTTCGACCATGTACTGGGCGAAACCGCGCGGATACTTCGGTTGGCCGGCGTCGTCGACCATGCCGGGCAGGTTGAGGCGTGCGCCGAGGTCGAGCAGCACGTCCTGGAACGGACGCACGTCGCGATCCGGCGCCACGACCGGCTGGCGGATCGCGTCGGAGGCCGCATCGGCATCGGAGATCGGGCGGTCGAGCAGGCTGATGGCGTCGTGGCGCTCGAGGTAGGTCGTGTCGGGTAACACGAGGTCGGCGAACGCGACCGTCTCGGAGGCATACGCATCGGCATAGATGATGTGCGGGATGCGGTATTCGCCGGTGGCTGGATCGCGGTCGCAGAGCATGCGCCGCGTCTCGGTCGTGTTCATCGCCGAATTCCAGCCCATGTTGGCCATGAACATCAGCAGCGTGTCGATGCGGTACGGGTCGCCGGCCCAGGCGTTGCGGATCACCGCATGCATGAGGCCGTGCGCGGCGAGCGGGTACTCCCAGGAATAGGCCTTGTCGATGCGTCGCGGACGTCCTTCGGCATCGACGAGCAGGTCGGCCGGCGTGTGCACGAAGCCGAGCGGCGCGGCGTCGAGCGCGCCGTTGTCCTTGCGCGTGCGCCCGGGGCGGTTCGCCGGCGGCGCCGGCTTCGGGAACGGTGGCTGGTAGCGGAAGCTGCCCGGCGTGTCGATCGCGCCGAGCAGCATCTGCAGCACGTGCAACGCGCGGCAGGTGTGGAAGCCGTTGACGTGCGCGGAGATGCCGCGCATCGCGTGCATCGCGACCGGCCGACCGGTCATCGTCGCGTGCTCGCGGCCCCAGGCGTCGGTCCACGGCTGCTCGAGCGTGATCGCTTCGTCGAACGCGGTCGTCGCGAGTTCGCGCGCGAGTCGGCGGATCGTCTCGGCCGGCACGCCACAGCGCGGCGCGACCGCGTCGGGCGAAAAGCCGTCGTCGAGATAGCGCTCGGCGAGCAGCTGGAACGCCGGCACGGCGCGCCGCGCGTTGCCGACGAGGTACTCGCCGACCACGAGCGGCGCGATGTCCGGCTCGTCGGCGCGCACGACGACGTAGTCGACGTTTCCGCTGCGACTCGCGGCAGGATGGCGTGCGCCCGGTCGCGCCGCGCACAGCGCGTGGCCGAGCGCATCGCGAGCAACGAGGCCGTCGTCGGCCGCGCCGGGTTCGTGGATGACGAGATGGTGCGCGTTCGTGTAGCGCACGAGAAAATCGAGATCGATGCGATCCGTCCGCAGCAGCTCATGGATCAGCGCGCCGGCGAGCAGGCCGTCGGTGCCGGGATTGATCGGCACCCATTCGTCGGCGATCGCGCCGTAGCCGCTGCGCACCGGATTGACCGCGACGATCTTCGCGCCGCGTTCCTTGAGCTTGCCGAGCCCGGTCTTGATCGGGTTCGAGTCGTGGTCCTCGGCGACTCCCCACAGCATGAGGTACTTCGTGCGCTCCCAGTCCGGCTCGCCGAACTCCCAGAAGCTGCCGCCGAGCGTGTACAGGCCGGCCGCGGCCATGTTGACCGAACAGAAGCCGCCGTGCGCAGCGTAGTTGACCGTGCCGAACTGCTGCGCCCACCAGCCGGTCAGCGCCTGCGACTGGTCGCGCCCGGTGAAGAACGCGAGTTCGTCCGGATTGCGCGCGCGGATCGCGCCGAGCCACTGCGCCGCGAGCTCGAGCGCCTCGTCCCATTCGATCTCGCGGAACTCGCCGGCACCGCGCTCGCCGACGCGCAGCAGCGGCTTCGACAGTCGCGCCGGCGAATAGTGCTGCTTGATCCCGGCCGAACCCTTCGCGCAGATCACGCCGCGATTGACCGGATGCTGCGGATTGCCGTCGATGTAGCGGACGCGGCCGTCCTTGAGGTGCACGCGGATTCCACACCGGCACGCGCACATGTAGCACGTCGTCGTCTTGACGACGTCGCCGGTCGGCGTGTCGAGTTTCAGTTCGGCGTGCGGCATGCGCGCGTGCCTGCAGGACGATGCTTCATCTTCTTCGAGCCATCCATGGCGCGTGGCTCCGGCCCGGCCATCCCTGGCCGGTCGCTCGCCGGCGCGCGCGATGCCCGACGGCATTGCGCAAGCGCACCGGCTCGCCCACACCGGCACGCGCACATGGTGCACGTCGTCGTCTTGACGACGTCGCCGGTCGGCGTGTCGAGTTTCAGTTCGGCGTGCGGCATGCGCGCGTGCCTGCAGGACGATGCTTCATCTTCTTCGAGCCATCCATGGCGCGTGGCTCCGGCC
>JAFLDX010000130.1:0-3632 GCA_017302215.1 Lysobacterales bacterium | reverse complement strand
CGGCCATCCCTGGCCGGTCGCTCGCCGGCGCGCGCGATGCCCGACGGCATCGCGCAAACGCGCCGACTCGCCCACACCGGCACGCGCGCAGGGTGCGCGTCGTCGTCTTGACCACGGCGCCGGTCGGCGTGTCGAGTTTCAGATGGGCATGCGGCATGGGCTTGGCGAGGCGTGCACCCGGTGACGAGGGCTGGCGGGAAGGCCGGCATGGTACTGGATGCGCTGTGCGCATGGCCTTCGGATATCGACAGGGCCGTCGGAGAGCCGTGTCAACCGTAGCGGATTCTGCACGTGATGGGCCCCGATCTGCAGCCACTTTGACATCAGGACTCGGCGGAGACTCCACGAATCGGCAGGTTTGCGTAGAGCGCAGCTTGCTGCGCTGGATGGCCCATGAAACAAGGCAGCGCAGCAAGCTGCGCTCTACCAGAGCGCGATTCCATCGTCAGGTCGAATCGAGCCTCGGATCGAAGGGTCATGGCCCGCATGGGCGGAGGGTGACTCTTCCGCTCATGGTCGATCAATGCGCGCATCCAGAGACAGCCACCAGCGCGGGTGTCGCGGAATGCGCAGCTCGCGCTCGCGGTGCTCGGAAATCCGCTCTCGCTCTTCCTTCTCGAAGCGTGCGAGATTGAACGCGCTCTGCGGCAACGGCTTCGAGGGATCCACTTGCACGAGGCGTGCGCCGGAGGCGGCCAATGCCATCGCCGCCTTCGCATGATGTTCATCATCGACGACGAGCACGATCGTCATGCCCGCCAGCTTTCCAGGAGAGGCATTCTTGGCGGCATTCGTGATCGCTTCGACCAAGGCTTGCTGCGATGGTGAGCCGACGATAAGGGTCGAGTCGTCGGTCGGATTGTCGCTGAGCCGGCTGCGCAGATTGCGCGGGTGATCCGCCTC
The DNA here is from genome assembly GCA_017302215.1 of Lysobacterales bacterium. GTDB lineage: Bacteria > Pseudomonadota > Gammaproteobacteria > Xanthomonadales > Rhodanobacteraceae > Dokdonella. Next base: position 2,729 of record JAFLDX010000130.1, on the reverse strand, counting down.
GTCGGATACGTCGGCCGGCACGAGCACGACGTCGTCCGCTGACGCGTACACATCCTCGATATCGACGGCCCTGAGGCGAGCCTGTGCAAGATATCGGAGCCACGCATCCTCGTCGGCACCGGTCGGGGCGAGCAAAGGGGCGTGGAACATGGCTCGCCAGTCCTGCCGGTCGAGTTCGCGATTCTTCTGCGCGGCAGCCGCGCTCGCAATGGCCCTTGCCCACTGGCCTTGTTCCGGCGGCGAGACGGCGCATGTCCGGACGTCTATCTCGAGCGTCACGAACTCCGGATGTTCGAGTGCGCGCTCGACATCGCGCGGACCGGCGCGGTCGCTCATGTCGATGGGCATGGCGACAGGGATTCGTAACCGATCCGTCTTCTCTTCGATCGATACATTGCCTCGCCATGCGATCGAGCTGACCGAGCGGGGCAGGTTGTCGACATGGCTGATCGGCAGCAGGTCATCGAGGCTCCACTGGCATTTCGGTTGACCGACGCCGTCGTAGATGACGATGGCGGTATCGCCGTAGCCCATCGAGTGCCAGTTGTCGAGGGTCATGGCGAGGCCGTCGTGCGAAACGAGCACTTCAACCGGAGAGACATCGTTGAGCAGGAGCGCGCTCCAGACTTCGATCCAGCGCTCGCCCTCGCGGCGGTGCATGCGCCCGCTCGCACTGTCGGCGCCGGACGGAATGCCTCCGGCCTTGTGCTTGCCCGCGTCGGAATCCGTGAAGTAGTCGAGCTGGCTGGTCAGCGTGCGCGGCGTGATCGTCAGGCGCCAGCGGCCGTCATCGGACGTCACGCTTCGTTCGGTCGGCAAGACCCAGGAGTCGGCCCGCGCGATTCCCGTGACCATGAGCAACGGCAGCACAACCCCTACCAGAATCGCCCGTTTCTTCACGAGTGCCTCACCGTGGTCCGATCACTGCACCGAGTATGCGCCGCGCCGGCGCGCACCTGCACTTCTCGGAGCGCGAGACCGGATTGGAATCCCGTCCGGCGGGCCGCTTGCCACGCCGATATTCACGCGTTGTGCCAAACTCCCGCGCGTCGCCGTCGAACCTCCCACCCCATGGACCGCTACGAGCGCATCCTGTCCCTGCATCGCATCCTCAAGGCCTCGCGCTATCCGGTGCCGCTGACGCGCCTGCGCGAGGAGTTGTCGTGTTCGCGCGCGACGATCTACCGCGACATCGCCTTCCTGCGCGACGCGCTCGGCGCGCCGATCGAGAGCGATCCGGACCAGGCCGCGGTGCGTTACGACGCGAAGGAGGCCGACCGCTTCGAGCTGCCCGGTCTGTGGCTGACGAGCGAGGAGCTTGCTTCGCTGCTGGCCTTGAACGAACTGCTCGGCCGCGCCGATCCGGGCGTGCTGGCCGGGGCGCTCGCGCCGTTCCGCGCGCGCATCGAGGGCCTGCTGTCGGACCAGGCCAGCGGACGCAGGCTGCCGCTCGAGCGCATCCGCGTGATCTCGAGCGGCGCGCGCACGCTCGACCAGGCCGTGTTCCGCACCGTCGCCGGCGCGCTGTTCGGGCGCAAGCGCCTCAAGTTCGAGTACCGCGCGCGCACGACCGATACGCTGACCACGCGCGAAGTCTCGCCGCAACGCCTGACCCACTACCGCGACAACTGGTACCTCGACGCCTGGGACCATGCGCGTGACGCGATGCGCAGCTTCGCCCTCGACCGCATGCGCGAGGCGCATGCCACCGAGGCCGCCGCGCTCGACCGCGAGGTCGCCGAGCTCGACGAGCACCTCGCCTCGAGCTACGGCATCTTCTCCGGGCCGCCGAAAGCGTGGGCGACGATCCGTTTCTCGGAGCACGCCGCGCGCTGGGTCGCCGACGAGCGCTGGCACTCGCAACAGCAGGGCCAGTGGTTGTCCGATGGGCGCTACGAACTGAAGCTGCCGTACAGCAACTCGCGCGAGCTGCTGATGGACGTGCTGAAGTACGGTCCCGAGGCCGAGATCGTCTCGCCGGTGTCGCTGCGCGAGGAGATGCGCATCCTGCTGCAGCTCGCGATCGGCAGCTACCAGGGTGGCGGCACGCCGTGAGCGAAGCCGCGCCGGCGCTGGCGCCGCCGCGCGCGACCACGGTGTCGCTCGTGCTCGGCTCGGGCGGCGCACGCGGCTATGCGCACATCGGCGTCATCGAGGAGCTCATCGCGCAGGGCTTCGAGATCCGCTCGATTGCCGGCTGCTCGATGGGCGCGCTGATCGGCGGCGTGCATGCGGCCGGCAAGCTCGATGCGTACCGCGACTGGGTGCTGCCGCTGCACCGCCTCGACGTGCTGCGCATGATCGACTGGACGTTCACCGGCGGCGGCTTCATCAAGGGTGACCGCATCATGGGCGCGCTGCGCCGGCAGATCGGCGAGGTCGACATCGAGGATTTGCCGATCCGCTTCACGGCGGTCGCCGTCGACCTCGATGCGCAACGCGAAGTGTGGTTCTCGCGCGGCTCGCTGTTCGACGCGATCCGTGCCTCGATCGCGATCCCGACGATCTTCCGCCCGGCCCACCTCGAAGGCCGCCTGCTCGTCGACGGCGGCCTGCTCAATCCGCTGCCGGTGTCGGCGACCCTGCACGACGCCACCGACGCGACGATCGCGGTCGACGTCAACGGTCCGGTCGAGCCGTTCGAGGCGGCGACGCCGCTGCAGGCCGAGGAGATCACCGGCCCACCGCGCGCCGCCGGCGGCCGTGCCGGCCGGCGCATGCGCCGCCTC
>JAFLDX010000129.1 GCA_017302215.1 Lysobacterales bacterium | reverse complement strand
ACCGCGGCCACGATCAGCGCGGCGTGCCTTGCCTGCGATCGCCGAAGTCGACCGGCGCCGGCGGGGCGACCGGCTTGCGCGGCGGCTTCGCGGCGAGTTCCTTCTCGAGTTCCTCGACGGCGCGCTCGATGCTCGGGTCGCGCCCGGCCGCGATCAGCTCGGGGCGGTCGATGACCTCGATGTCGGGCGCGACGCCTTCGTTCTCGACGGCCCAGTGATCGTCGGTGTCCATGAAGCGGAACGTCGCCGCGACGAGCGAACCGCCGTCGGCGAGGCCCGGGTTGCCCGAAATGCCGATCAGGCCACCCCAGGTCCGCGTGCCGATGACCTTGCCGAGGCCGAGCTTGCGGAAGTAGTACGGGAATGCGTCGCCGCCCGAACTGGACAGGCCGTTGATCAGCATCGCCTTCGGACCGTCGTGCGAGAGCAGCGGCGTCGCCTGCGGATCGAGGCCGCGGCGCTTCCAGTAATTGAGCGGCTTGCGCGCGAGCAGCTCGGCCATGCGATCCGGGATGAAGCCGCCGCCGTTGTAGCGGTCGTCGATGATCAGCGCGTCCTTGTGCGCGTACGCGACGAGGCCCCGGAACAGCTCGCGGTTGCCGTCCTGCGAGGTGTTCGGCACGTGGATGTAGCCGATCCGCCCGTTCGACAGGCGCTCGACGAGCGCGCGCTTCTGCGCGACCCAGTCGTTGTAGCGCAGCGCGAGCTCCGAGCTCAGCGCCTTCACGCGCACGTCGCGCGCGCCGGCGCCGTCGGCCTTCGCGGCGATGCGCAGGACGACGTTGCGCTCGCCCTTGTCCTGCATGAGCTGGTAGAAGTTCTTCACGCCGCGCGCATCGACGCCATCGACGGCGAGGATGTACTCGCCCTCGCGCACGTTGGCGCCGGCCTCGGTCAGCGGCGAGCGCGTGCGTGCATCCCAGTTCGCGCCAGGATAGATGCGCTTGATGCGGAAATAGCCCGATGCATCGCCGACGATCTCGGCACCGAGCAGGCCGCCCGGCGTGCGCTCGATCTTCGGCTCGTCGCCCTGCTGCACGTAGACGTGGCCCGAGTTGAGCTCGCCGACCAGTTCCTGGAACAGGTAGTCGAGGTCCTGGCGCGTCGCCGCATAGGCGACCAGCGGTTCGTAGCGCGCGCGGATCGCGTTCCAGCGCTCGATGCCGCCGTGCATGCCGGGGTCGTAGAACCAGTCGCGCAGGATGCGCCAGCCGTCGGTGAACTGCTGTTTCCACTCGCGCGGCGGATCGACCAGCATCTTGAGGCGTCCGAGGTCGAGCGTCGCCTTGGCGAAGTCCTGGTCGGCCTTGGCCTCGAGCACGGCGAACTTGTCGCCCTGCTGGGCGAGGATGCTCTTGCCGTCGGCGCTGACGCGGAACCCGCTGAGGCCGCGCGCGATCGTGGCCGGCTTGTCGCCCTCGACCGGCAGCATGCGCAGCTCGAAGCGTCCGCCGCCGCGGCCTTCGCCACCGACCGCGTAGAACACCGCCTCGGCGCTCGCCTGCAGGCCGACGTAGTTTCCGTTCGGCGCCTTGAGCGCCTGCTCGCGCCCAACCAGCCCATCGACGTCGACGCGCACGACCGGAGCACGCGGCGCATCGGCCTTGCCCTTGCCCTTGTCCTTGCCACCCTCCCCTGCATCCGCCTTCGCCGGCTCCTCGTCGCCGAACAGGAACGCACCGTCCGCGGCGAGCGGCAGCGCGTAGATGCGCGTCGCGTTCGTGTAGAGGTAATTCGACTCGTAGGCGCTGAAGGTCAGCTGGTAATCGCGGTTGGAGAGGAAATAGAGCCGCTTGCCGTCCGGCGAGAACACCGGGCTCGACGCGCTCGAGGTCTCCTCGGTCGCCGGCGTGCGCTTGCCGTCCTTCAGCGAGTACAACCACACGCGCGTAAGCATCGCGTCGCTGGTCAGCGTGTAGGCCAGCCACTGGCCGTCCGGCGACCAGGCGTACTCGGTGATGTCGTCGTTGCGGCTCGCGTCGATGTCGCGCGTGTTGCCACTGGCGACGTCGACGACGCGCAGGCGCTGCTGCTTGTCGGCATAGGCGAGATGGCGGCCGTCCGGCGACCACGCCGGCGGGAAGCGCCAGCTGCCACCGTCGCGCGTGATGCGCTTCGGCGTGCCGCCGGCGACGGGCTGCGTGTAGATCTCGTACTCGCCCGTGGCATCGGACAGGAACGCGATCGTCGTGCCGTCGGCCGAAAGCGTCACGCCGAGTTCGCGCGCGTCGGGCGTGTGCGAGAGGTTGGTGATGTCCTTGTCCTTGCCGGCGAGGCGGAACACCTCGCCGCGCGCGCCGAACACGATCGTCTTCGCGTCGGCCGAAAGATCGGACGACTCGACCTGTGCGGCGACGTTCTTCCAGGTCGGCACGGTCTGCGGGAAATCGCCGGTCACCGTGATCGGCACGCGCGCGGCCTGCTGCGTGGCCGGATCGAAGCGCCAGATCGCACCGCCGTTCTCGAACACGATCGCGTCGCGCCCCGCGCTCGGCCACAGCACGTCGAAGTCGCTGAACTGCGTGAGCTGGCGCGCCGCGCCACCGTCGGGCGACATCGCGAACAGGTTCAGCGTGTGGTTGCGGTCGGAGACGAAGTAGATCGTGTCGCCGACCCACATCGGCTGGTGGTCGGTGGCCGGATCGTCGGTCAGGCGCTTCGACGTGTTGTTGACGAGGTCGTAGGTCCACACGTCCTGTGCGCGGCCGCCGCGGTAGCGCTTCCAGCTGCGGAAGTCGCGGTCGATCGGCGTGTAGACGTACTGCTTTCCATCCGGCGAGAGCATGCCGCCGCCGGTCTCGGGCACGGCCAGCGGCGTTTCCATGCCGCCGTCGACCGGCACGAGGTAGGGCCGGCCGCCGCGGTCGTCGGTCGGCGTGCGGTTCGCGCGCACGAGCACGTTCTTGCCGTCCGGCGTCCAGTCGAGCACGCGGTAGTCGGTGCCGCCGCGCGGTGGCTGCGCGCCGACGTCGTTGTACCAGGTGAGCTGCTTCGGCGAGCCGCCCGCGGCCGGGATCACGTAGACCTGGCGCGTGCCGTCGTACTCGGCCGAGAACGCGATCGAGCGGCAGTCCGGCGAGAACTTCGGATAGAGCTCCTGGCCGGCGTGCGAAGTCAGGCGCAGCGCCGTGCCGCCGTCCACGCCGACCCGGTAGAGGTCGCCGCCATGCACGAACGTGATCGCGTCGCCGCAGATGTCGGGGAAGCGCAGCAGGCGCGACTCGCCGGCCGGCATGGCCTCGACGGTCGAGGTCGCGGCGAGCGCGAGCAGGAGGGACAGGGCGCGTGGGCGCATCGGGACCATCTCCGGAAGCGGCGAAAGCACCGATTCTAGCCGGCGTCCGCGCGGCACCCGTGGGCCGGAAGGCATGGCCGGCGGGCCGGCGATCTCGACCAGGCCGCGACTGTTCGCTTGGCCCGCATCCCGGCATTCAGGTGACGAAATCAGCCGGAACGAGCGCCATGCCCTCCCCGCATCGCCCCATCGCGCCGACCTCGCGCGGCACCGGTTCCTGGCGCCTCGCCGGCTCGCTTGCGCTCGCCATGCTCGGCGTCGGCGCCGTGCACGCGCAATCGGGCGGAGCGTTCGCGATTACCAGGAGCACGGTCGACTCCGGCGGAGGCGACGTCGCGGCGGCGCCGTGGGGCCTGCGCTCGACGGCCGGTCAGCCCGATGCCGGCCATGCCAGCGGCGGCGCCTTTGCCGTGCGCGGCGGCTTCTGGGGCTCGCGCAGCAATCCGCCGAGCGATTCGCTCTTTACCCACGGCTTCGAATGAGGATTTACGCCATGCATCGCTGCCTTCGATGGCTGTGGACCGTACTGCTCGCGGGTCTCGTGTGCGCATCGACCGCATCCGCCGACACGACCTTCACCTACCAGGGCGAGTTGACCAACAACGGCGTGCCGGCGACCGGCAGCTTCGACTTCCGCTTCATCCTCTACTCCGACGAACTCGGCGGCAGCCAGGTCGGGCCGATCGTCACGCGCAATGCGGTCGCCGTCAGCGACGGCGTGTTCACCGTGCCGCTCGATTTCGGCGCGAACTTCGGCACCGAAACGAACTGGCTCGAGATCGCGGTCAAGGTCGGCGGCGGCGGCTCGTACACCCTGCTCTCGCCACGCCAGCCGTTGACGCCGGCAACGCACGCGCTCGGCCTCGTGCTGCCGATGCACGCGTTCGCAGGCCCGAGCGCGGGCCCCAACGCGGCCTTGACCCTCTCCCACCTCGGCGACGGCCCCGCCCTGTGGGTCAGCAACTCCGGCAGCGAATCGACCCTGCTGTCGCAAGGCAGCGGAACCGGCGGCGGCATCTACTCCTCCGTCGGCAGCAGCGGGCAGCGCTCGGCCCTGACCGCCTACAACTACGGCACGCAGCGCTACGGCCTCGAGACCGAGATCGTCAACCCGTCCAGCCCGCGCACCGCGATCTTCGCGCGCACCAGCGGCACCGGCAACGCGATCGGCGCCGAGGTCAACAGCAACACGACCGCCACCGCCCTCTACGCGCGCACGACGAGCAACCAGAACGGCAGCTTCGCGGCGTCGTTCACGGGGCCGGTGAGGGTCGACTGCGCCGCCGCCAGCTGCAACACGACCCAGGCCCTGCGCATCACCGGCAACACGCAGGTGGTCGGCACGCTGTCGAAGTCGGCCGGCTCGTTCCGCATCGACCACCCGCTCGATCCGGAGGGCAAGTACCTGTCGCACTCGTTCGTCGAGTCGCCCGACATGAAGAACCTCTACGACGGCGTCGTCACGCTCGACGGCAACGGCAGCGCGGTCGTGACGATGCCCGACTGGTTCGAGGCGCTCAACCGCGAGTTCCGCTACCAGCTCACCGGCATCGGCGCGCCGTCGCCGGGCGCCTACATCGCCGAGGAGATCCGCGGCAACCGCTTCGCCATCGCCGGCGGCACGCCGTACGCGAAGATCTCGTGGATGGTCACCGGCACGCGCCACGACGCCTACGCCGAGAAGTTCCGCATTCCGGTCGAGGAAGACAAGCCCGCCGACGAACGCGGCCGGTATCTCGTGCCGGAGGCGTACGGTCAACCCGCCGACCGCGGCATCCATGGCCCGCAGGGCGTGCCCGCCATCCTGCCGGCCCCGTCACCCGTCGAGGAATAGCCGGCCCGCACGATGTCCGGGACGAACCGGAACGAGCGAGACTCTCACGCGATGCCATCAGGCGTGCGCGAGACGCGCCGCCGGCCGGCAAGCCAACCGGCGAAGAGCACGCCGACCGGTGCGGCGAGCACGTCGAGCACGCCCCAGATCGGCGGAACAAGAATGGCCACGGCGAGCGTGGTCCATGGCAACGGCTGCGCTGAAGGATGGGCCGCGAACTGCACGAGGCCTGCAATTGCCCAACCGAACCATCCGGCGACGACGCCCGCGACGCAGCACAAGGTCGCGCGTCGATGCCGGGTCCGCACCGGGCGAATGCTCGGGAAACTCCAGGTCACCGCGAGCACGAAGATCGGCAACGCGAACATGAGCGCATGCAGGAGTGTCAGCGCGAGCGTCTTGTTCGCTCCGAACCACGCGAAATACCCGGTCGGCACGGCGATCGCCGCGAGATATCCACCGAGGTGGATGACGACGCAATACAAGACGACGCCGGATGAAAACAACGCGAGTGCCACCGACTTCCTCATGTGTCCTCCGAACCCCTCCAGCCACCCACGGCGCAGTGCGCAACGGGCGCTGACGATCGTGTCGACGCTGCCGACGGCGACATGTCGCCGTCGGATGACCTCAGTCGAATCCGCCGGAAAATACCGGATCGAGGTCGATGCGCCAGAGCATCGTCCCCGCGCCGTCCGCTGCCGCGAACAGGATCCATCGCCCGGCGGCCGCAATGCCGCGGTAACCGGTCTCCTGTGACGAGGTCTGCAGTGGCGGAGCACCGACCACGGGATGCGTGCCGGATTCGGTTCCGTCGGTCACGAGCAAGGTCGTTCCGGCGGCAACATAGGCGCGCCCGTCGAGCGCGCGGGACACACCGCGATGACCGCAGCGATCCGGCACCGACGCGATCCGATGCGTTCCCTCTCGGGTTCCGTCCGTTCGCCAGAGCGCAATCGCACCCGCGGTGTCGTCACCGGTGAAGTAGATCGTTCCGTCGTCGTCATCGGTGCAGACGTCGACCGTGGAAGGGCCGAAATCGAGCAGGGCCTGCGTCCCCGCATGTGTGCCGTCCGTCGTCCACGGCCGATACGGCCCGGACAGCGCGTGCGTGATGAACATGAGGTGCTCGCCGACGGCGGTGAACCTGACGAAATCGGGGATCCAAACGTCGCTGCCGAGCGTCGGCGGTACAGGACGAATCGTCCCGGCGGCGGTTCCATCGGTGCAATGCAGGCGCGCGCCCTGGGACGTGTAGGCCTTGAGACAAAAGATGCCGGCTCCGGCGCCGGCCGCATGCGGATAAATCCATGACGTCGCGGGCGCCGGCGGCGGCAGCGGGGTGGGCAGCTCGCCGTGCCAACCGAAACGCGCGACGCGATATCCACCCGGACTCGTCCGCGTCTGCCACATGACGAGGCCGCCGGTCGGGCCCAGCACCCACTCGGCCCAATCGTCGGCCCGCGCATCCACCTCGAGCACGGTCGACAGAGTTCCCTGCAGGTCGACGAGGCGCATGAGCGATTCGCCATCGGGCGTACGTCGCACGAATGCCGGCCGATCCGATATCAGTCCGGTCAGCGTCGCGATGCCCCTGGACTCATGGGTGAGCTGCAGCGTCGAAGTCGCGCTGGCCGAGCCGTCCGCCCAGTGGACCTGGAAGGTGCTGGCCTTGTCGGCCGAGAGAAAGTAGACGCCTCCCGCTTCCGGCACGAGCATGTGCCCGACCCGCCCGGAATACGACTTCGGAACTGCAGGATGCGTGCCGTCGACCGATCCGTCGCTGCGCCACAGGGTCGATCCCGCAGGCTCGATCGAATCGATGCGGAAGTACACGACCGGCGTGCCGTTGCTGCCACCGGAGCTCAGGCCGTGGAACGCATCGTAGTAGGTGTTGCCGCCGGCGATCGCGAAGAACGGTTCGGGCGCGGCCCTTGCGGTTGGCACCGCGGCCAGCGTGCATGCGCCGGCGACCATCGTCATCGCCGCCGGAAGCCGACCGCGCGCGTTGTTCGCCATCCCTGCACTCCCTTGCCTGCAGCGGTGTCATGATGCCGCGAGGCGATAGCCGGCACCAGACCCTTGAAAGCGGCCCGTCGCCACCCAGTTGCCGACGATCCTTCCCCCACCAGGACACCGCCATGAAGCTCTACACCAAACCCGGCGCCTGCTCGACCGCCGACGACATCGCCCTGCAGTGGACCGGTCAGCCGTTCGAGCTGAAGGTGCTGACCGCGGCCGAGATGAAGGCGCCCGACTACCTCGCGATCAATCCGAGCGGCCAGGTGCCGGCACTCGTCGACGGCGACTTCGTGCTGACCCAGAACGCCGCGATCATGGGCTACATCGCCGATACGTATCCGCAGGCGAAACTGGCCGGCGACGGCTCGGCACGCCAGCGCGCGCAGGCGAACCGCTGGCTCGCCTTCGTCAACGCCGACCTGCATCCGGCCTTCCATCCGCTGTTCGGACCGGCCCGCTTCAGCGCCGATGCCGATGCCCAGGCGACGCTCAAGGAACCGGCGCTCAAGCGTCTGCGCGGGCTCTACGAGACCGCCGAGAAGCAGCTCGAAGGGCGCGACTGGCTGGCCGGCTTCCGCAGCTTCGCCGACCCGTATTTCTACGTCACGCTGCGCTGGGCCGACCGGCTCGGCGTCGATCTCTCGGGCCTGCCGAACGTTGCCGCCTTCAAGGCACGCATGGAAGCCGATGCCGGCGTGCGGAAGGCGCTCGAGGCCGAAGGCCTGGCCTGAGGCGCAGATGGTGGCGGCGAGCGCGACGCGCGCCGCCGCCGCGATCCGGAAGATGGCCGGAAAACAGGACACTCGCTGTCCGGTTTGAGCCGGTACAACGTCCTCCGCCACGATGACCGTGGGGGAGAAGGCGCATGATCGACGACGCACAGGAACATCCGCGACGCGCCGTGCTGCGGCACGCCATGGAACTTGCCGCAGGCATGCTTATGGTCGGCCCGGGCACGGCGGCGACTCGCAACGACGCAACACCCACGCCGAGGCGGCCGACCGCGGGCAAGCCCGGCGATTTCGATTTCCTCGCCGGCGAATGGAAGATCCGCCACCGACGCCTCAAGGCCCGCGGTGAGTGGGACGAGTTCGATGGCGAGGCGACCTGCTGGAGCATCCTCGGCGGGATCGGCAGCGTCGAGGAGTTGCGCATCCCGGCACGCGACTTCTCGGGCCTCGGGCTGCGCCTGCTCGATGTCGACAAGCGCCTGTGGAACGACTTCTGGGTCAACGCGAAGAGCGGCGTGCTGACCACGCCCGGCACGACCGGCTCGTTCGAGGACGGCGAAGGCATCTTCGTCGCCGACGACGTCGATGGCGCCACGCCGATCAAGGTGCGCGGTCGCTGGGACCGCATCACCGGACACTCGCATCGCTGGCAGCAGGCCGTTTCGCGCGACGGCGGGCGCACCTGGGAAACCGGCTGGAGCATGGACTGGACGCGCGCCTGAGACGCCGGCCGCCCGGGCTGCGCGTGCCGGCCTCGCTCGCACTACCATCACCCGCCTCGGCGTGATCGCGCGGGAGACGCATGAAGGCCAGCCGGTTGCTGTCGCTGCTGATGCTGCTGCAATCGCGACAGGGCATGAGCGCCGGCGCGCTCGCGCAGGCGCTCGAGGTATCGGTGCGCACGATCCAGCGCGACATCGACGCGCTGTCCGCGGCCGGCGTGCCGGTGTTCGCGGAACGCGGCCGCAACGGCGGCTTCCGCCTGCGTCCGGGATGGAGCACGCGGCTGACCGGCCTCACCGAGGCGGAAGTCGACGCCCTGTTCCTCGCCGGCCTGCCCGGCCCCGCCACCGAACTCGGGCTCGCTGCGGCCGCGGCGTCGGCGCGGCTCAAGGTGACCGCCGCGCTGCCGGCGGAGTGGAGACAGCGCGCCGAGCAGGTGCGTGCCTGCCTGCACGTCGATCCGCCCGACTGGCATCGCGTCGCCGAGAAACCCGCCCTGCTCCGCGACGTGGCCCGGGCGATTCATTCGTCGACGGCCGTGCGCATCCGCTACGAAAGCTGGAACGCCACGAGCGTGCGCGAAATCCATCCACTCGGCCTCGTGCTGAAGGCCGGGGTCTGGTATCTCGTCGCGTCCTCGCCGTCGCGCGCCGATCCGGCCACCTATCGCCTCGGCAGCGTGCTCGCGCTCGAGGCGCTGTCGCGGCGATTCCGTCGCCCGCGCCGTTTCGACCTCGCGCGGCACTGGAGCGAGTCGACCGCTCGCTTCGAGCGCGAACGCCAGGCGATCGCAGTCGAGCTGCGCGCGTCGCCGCGCGCGCGCCGCTGGATGCGCAACGAGCGCGTGGGGTTCGTCGACCTGCCCTCGGCGACGACGGCGGATGGCTGGACCGGCGTCCGGGTGGCGTACGAGTCGCTCGACTATGCGGTCCGCCAGCTGCTCGCCTTCGGCAACGAGATCGAAGTACTCGCGCCGACGGCCGTGCGTCGACGCCTCGCCGAGGTCGCGCGCGACGTGCATGCGCGGCACGCGCGCGCGCTGC
>JAFLDX010000128.1 GCA_017302215.1 Lysobacterales bacterium | reverse complement strand
GCCTCGGGCTGCGCGCGGATCGCCTGCGCCACGATCGCGTCGAGGTCGCCCTTGAGTTCGACCGCGGAGTACGGCGGCACCGGATCCGCGCGGTCGGTCTGCTCGCTCGGCCGCTGCGTTTCCTCGGCATCGAGCTGCTGCAGGACGACGCCGGGGTTGCTGCTCGAGCGCGTCAGCGGCAGCGCACCGGCGAGCAGGCGGAACAGCAGCAGGCCCAGTGCGTAGACGTCGGTCGCGGTCGACACCGGCTCGCCGCGCAGCTGTTCGGGCGCCGCATAGGATGGCGTCAGCGCACCGAGCGTGAACTCGTCGCTCGATCCGTCGAGCAGCTTGGCGATGCCGAAGTCGAGCAGCTTCGGTTCGCCGTCGGCGTTGACCAGCACGTTGCCGGGCTTGAGGTCGCGATGCACGACGAGATGACGATGGGCATGCGCGACCGCCGCGCAGACCTTGGCGAACAGCAGCAGGCGCTCGCGCAGCGGCGTCGCCCGGCGCGCGCACCACTCGGTGATCGGCTCGCCCTCCACGTACTCGAGCGCGAACCACGGCGAGCCGCCGGCATCGACGCCGGCATCGATGAAGCGCGCGATGTTGGGATGTTCGAGCCGCGCGAGGATGCGCCGTTCGCTGACGAGGCGGTCGCGGAAATCCTGGGTCGGGATGCGCACGCACTTGATCGCGACCTGCTGCTCGACGATGCCGTCGTCGCGTTCGCCGAGCCAGACGTCACCCATGCCGCCGCTGCCGAGGCGGCGCACGAGGCGCCATGGACCGATGCGCGCGCCGGCGGCGAGCTCGCTCGCGTCGGGGTTCTCCTCGAAGCGGCGATCGAACGAATGCGCGACGCGGGCGAGGCCGAGCAGGCGCTCGAGCACGGGATTCCCGCGCAGGCGGGCCGGGATCGCGGCCGGATCGATCGTCTCGCCGCCGCCGATGCGCGCGATCAGCGACTCGAGGGTGTCTTCATCCGGCGCACCTTCATCCGGCGACGACATGGCCGGCCTCCGCCATGCGCGCGAGGATGCGGTTGAACTTCATGCGCACGCCGTCGCTGGTCTCGCCGAGTTCGGCCGCGATCTCGACGAAGCTCATGCCGAACTCGAAGCGCATCAGCACGATGCCGCGCTGCTCGGGTGGCAGCTTCTCGAGGGCCTGTTCCCAGGCCAGCCAGTCGGCCTGGGCGACCTCGTCGGAAGCGATGGCCGGATCCTCGCCGAGCTCGAGGCTGCCACCCGGATGCACGGGCGAGCGCGACTGCCGGCGCAGCGATTCGCGCAGGGCATTGATCAGGGTCGTGCGCAGGTAGGCGAAGAACGCGCCCGGTTCGCTGACGTCGATCGACTCGAGCTTGTCGAGCACGCGCAGCCAGGTCAGCTGGATGAGATCGGCGGTGTCTTCCTGGCTGCGCAGCCGACCCGGCAGGCGCCCGCGCGCGAAGCGGCGCAGCAGCGGCTCGACGCGCGCGACGAGGTCGCTGCGCGCGCGCGCATCGCCGACGCGCACGCGATCGAGCAGCCAGCGGGTGGTGTGGGTCGGCGCAGGCGACGCATCCGTCATGCGGGCGATGCCGAGGCGGGGGACCGGCGCAGTGTAGCGCTTCGGCACCGCTGCGCCGTGGGAGCGGTTCCACACGCGATCCATCCCGGTCCTGCGCCGAGCCCGCGGTGGAGCATCGCGACTGAAGTCGCACCCTGAGGCCAAGCGCCGCGGACCTGTCTGTTGGAGCGGCTTCAGTGCGATCTTTCCCTGTCCTGCGCCGACCCTCGTGGAAACGTCGCGACTGAAGTGGCTCCCACAGAGGCGATGCGCCAAGGACTTGTCTGTGGGAGCGGCTGACCAGCCCTGCGGCTGTTGAAAGCCAGCCGCGATCGGGGTTGATCAGCGCTTTGCCTAGTGCACCCAGCGCCCGCCGCGGCGTCGCGGCGGCTGGGCGTCGTCGCCGCCGAGACGGCGACTCTCCTCGTCGGTCACCGGATGGTCGCGCCAGTACCCGGCCACGGCCTCGACCGAATCGGGGATGCGCGCGATGCATTCGTCGTATTCCTCGTCGCTGAGCGGGGCGAAGTCGGCGTCGCTCTCGAACACCTCGTCCTCGATCGACAGCGCGATGATCGGGCCGAGGTGCTGCATGAGGTCCGAGTCCTGGCCGAGGCGCGCTTCCCAGGCCGGTGCGCGCAGGTCGATGCCGCGGCTGAAGCCTTCGCACCAGCCGCGCGAGGTGAACGCGGTGCCGCCGTCGTCGGCATCGATCTCGCCGAGGATCGGCTCGTACGCGCCGGTCTCGATCTCGAGCAGCACGGAGTCGTTGAGGCGCGCGAGCAGGGTCAGCACGCGCTCGCCTTCCTCGGCGTCGGCGAACGGCTCGTGCAGGACCTCGGCCAGCCACTCGTCGGGCTTCGGCGGCACCGGGCCGATCGCGAGCGAGGTCAGCAGGCCGTGCACGCCGTCGAGCAGCAGGTGCTCGTCCTCGGCGTGGGCGCGCAGGTACTGGTCGAGTTCCTCGAGTTCGCTGTCGGCGAGCGAGGCGGGCCAGTCGGATTCAGACATCGGCGAGCTCCAGGACGGCCGGCGCGTGATCGGAGGGACGATCCCAGCCGCGCGGCGTGCGGTCGATGGTGGCGGCGCGCGCACGCGCCTTCAAGGTTTCGCCGGCGAGCACGAGGTCGATGCGCAGGCCGAGGTTGCGCCGGTACGCGGCCTGGCGGTAGTCCCACCACGAATAGTGGCCGGCCTCGGCATCGAACAGGCGGAAGCTGTCGACCAGGCCGAGGTCGAGCAGGCGCCGCAGCGCGTCGCGCTCCGGCGTCGAGCACAGGATCTGCTCGTGCCAGGCAACCGGATCGTGCACGTCGCGGTCGTCCGGTGCGATGTTGAAGTCGCCGAGCACGACGAGACGCGGATCGTTGCGCAGCTCGCCCTCGAGGAAACGCGTGACCCTGGCCAGCCAGTCGAGCTTGTAGGCGTATTTCTCGCTGCCGACCGCCTGGCCGTTGACGACGTAGAGATTGGCCACGCGCAGGTCGCCGATCGTGGCCACGAGCACGCGCCGCTGGGGGTCGTCGAGACCGGGGATTTCGGTGACGACGTCGCTGATCGGTGCGCGTGCGAGGATGGCCACGCCGTTGTAGGTCTTCTGCCCGGAGAAGCAGACCCGGTAACCGAGCGCCTCGAGCGCGGCGCGCGGGAACTTCGCGTCCTCGAGCTTGGTTTCCTGCAGCGCGAGCACGTCCGGCTGCGCGAGCGCGCACCACTGTTCGACGTGCGGCAGGCGCACGTTGAGCGAATTGACGTTCCAGCTGGCGATCTTCATGGTCGGGTGTCCGCTGCGGTCCGACGATCTTACCGGTCGGCGCAGTGGCCGGCGCCGATCGCGTGGAGCATCTCGATGGCATCGCGCCCGGGCCGCCTGTGGAGGATTGACCGCGGCCGGGCGCCTCCGCCAAGGTGTCGAGGAATGCGGACGGACCACTGCGGAGCGCTGTCATGCCGACCCCCAGGTACGCTTCCTCCCGGCGCTGGCTGCACTGGAGCATCGTCGTGCTGCTCGTGGCGGCCTTCGTCCTGATCGAGTTCCGCGGCGTGTTCGATCGCGGCACGACGGGACGTGTCGCGATGGTCCAGGGCCATTTCTGGGTCGGCATCGCGATCCTCGCCCTGATGCTGCCGCGCCTGCTGCAGGCGCTGCGCAAGCCGGCACCACCGGTCTCGCCGCCATTGCCGGCCTGGCAGGCGCTGCCGGCCAGGGGCGTGCACGTCCTGCTCTACGCGATGCTGATCGTGCAGCCGCTGCTCGGCATCGCCACGGCCTGGACCGACGGCAAGACGATCCTCGTGCCGTTCACCTCGATCGCCGTGCCGGCCCTGCTCGCGGCCGACAAGGAGCTCGCCCATCAGCTCGAGGACATCCACAAGCTCGTCGCGAACGGCTTCTATTTCGTCGTCGGCCTGCACGTGCTGGCAGCGCTCTACCACCACTTCGTCCGGCGCGACGACACGCTGCGGCGGATGACCTGAGGCATGGCCATGGCCGGACCGACCACGGCCGGTGAGGCGACGCGAGCCGTCGTCGACCTGCGCAGCGATACCGTGACCCGACCGACCCCGGCGATGCGCGCGGCGATGCACGCGGCCGAGGTCGGTGACGACGTCTACGGCGAGGATTCGACCGTCGCCGCGCTCGAACGGCGCGTGGCCGATGATCTCGGTTTCGAAGCCGGCCTGTTCGTTCCGAGCGGCACGCAGGGCAACCTGTGCGCGCTGCTCGCGCACTGCCAGCGCGGCGACGAATACCTGGTCGGCATGGACGCGCACACCTACAAGTTCGAAGGTGGCGGCGCGGCCGTGCTCGGTTCGATCCAGCCGCAACCGATCGTGCATGCAGCCGACGGCACCCTGCCGATCGATGCGCTCGAGCGCGCGCGCAAGCCCGAAGACGTGCATTTCGCGCGCACGCGCCTGCTCGCACTCGAGAACACCTGGCACGGCCGCGTACTGCCGCAGGACTACGTCATCGCCGCTGCGGCCTGGGCACGCTCGCACGGTCTCGCGGTCCATCTCGATGGGGCGCGCCTGTACAACGCGGCCGTGGCCGGCGGCGTCTGCGTGCGCGAACTCGCCGTGCCGTTCGACAGCGTGTCGGTATGCCTGTCGAAGGGTCTCGGTGCGCCGGTCGGTTCGGTGCTGGCGGGCAGCGCGGATCTCGTGCGCGCCGCGCGACGCTGGCGCAAGATGCTCGGTGGCGGCATGCGCCAGGCCGGCGTGCTCGCCGCGGCCGGCCTGCATGCGCTCGACCACCACGTCGAACGCCTGGCCGATGACCATGCGCGCGCGCGCCGCCTGGCCGACGGCCTGCGCACGATCGCCGGCATCGAAGTCACGGCGCAGCACACCAACATGGTCTTCATCGACGTGCCGCGCGACCGCCTGCGCGCACTCGGTGCGCACCTGCGCGCGGCCGGCGTCGTCGCCAGCATCGGCTACCTGCCGCAGGTCCGCCTGGTCACCCACCTCGATGTCGACGACGCCGGCATCGAGCGCGCAATCGAGGCCTTCGCCCTGTTTCGTCCGCGCGGATAGAGAAACTCTGATCGATCTCGATCTTGGCAGGCTTTAAACAGCCGCAGGGCTGGTCAGCCGCTCCCACGGAATCAGTACTTTGTGGGAGCGGCTTCAGCCGCGATGACCCTTGTACAGACCTATCTGGCGACCACGCGACTCATCACGCTGCCGTCGCCGGTGCCGGCGGCGGCAGGTCGCCGCGTCGCCGCGCCTCCTCGAGCTTCGGCGCGAGACGCACCAGCGACTCGACCGAATCGCACATGCTGCGCGCGATCTCGCTCTCGCCCATGATCGTGGCATCCGCGCCGGCCTTGAGCAGGTAGGCCACTTCGTCATCGGAGTGCGCGCGGGCGAGGATCGCGATGCCGGGATTGACCTCGCGCGCCTGCTTGATGATCGGCCCGGCCTCCAGCGTCTGCGGAATCGCGACGAGGAGCACGCGCGCGGTGGCGATGTGCGCATCGGCGAGCACGTTGGCCGACACCGCGTTGCCGAACACGCACGGGATGCCGAGCGCGCGCGCATCGATGCAGTCGTCGCGGTCCGATTCGATCAGCACGAGCGGCATGCCCTTCTCGTGCAGCGCGCGACCGACGCGTGATCCGACCCGACCGAAGCCGATCAGCACGATGTGGCCGGCCTCGGGGATCATCGCGCGGTCGGGCAGGAAGTCGTCCTCGGGCGCCGCAGTCGCGCCTTCGCTCGTCTCGCCTTCCTGCAGCGCCTCGCGGCGCGCCGTCCAGCGGTCGAGCGCGACGAACAGCATCGGATTGACGATGATCGAGAGCAGCGCGCCGGCCAGCACGAGGTTGCGCGCTTCCTCCGTGAGCAGGCCGAGGCTGACGCCGAGGGCCGCCAGGATGAACGAGAACTCGCCGATCTGCGAAAGCCCGATCGCGATCGTGAGCTGGGTCTGCAGCGGATACCCGTACAGGCGCGTGATGAGGAATCCGCACAACGCATTGCCGCCGGTGATGGTCAGGAACGTGGCGATGATCGCGAGCGGCTGCTCGATCAGGATATGCGGATCGAACAGCATGCCGACCGAGACGAAGAACAGCACGGCGAAGGCGTCGCGCATCGGCAGTGAATCGGCCGCGGCTTCGTGGCTGAGCCGCGATTCGTTGAGCACGACGCCGGCGAGGAACGCGCCCAGTGCGAACGAGACGTCGAACAGCGCCGACGACAGGTAGGCGACGCCGAGCGCGATCGCGAGCACGGCGAGGGTGAACAGTTCGCGCGAACCGACTGCGGCAGTGCGCTCGAGCAGCCACGGAATCGTGCGTCGCCCGACCGCGAACATCAGCACGATGAACACGCTGACCTTGGCGAGTGTCCAGGCCAGAGCCTTGAGGATGCTGGCGGTGTCGGTCGCGACGCCTTCCTCGACCTTGCCGCCGAGCAGGCCGGCCACGGCCGGCAGCATGACCAGCACGAGCACGGTGATGAGGTCCTCGACGATCAGCCAGCCGATCGCGATGCGACCGCGGCTCGATTCGATCAGGCGACGTTCCTCGAGGGCGCGCAGCAGCACGACCGTGCTCGCCACCGACAGGCAGATTCCGAAGATGAGGCCCGAGCCCCACGACCAGCCGAGGGCCACGCCGAGCAGCATGCCGAGCACGGTGACGAATGCGATCTGCACGATCGCGCCGGGGATCGCGATGCGGCGCACCGACAGCAGGTCGCCGAGCGAGAAATGCAGGCCCACACCGAACATGAGCAGAATCACGCCGAGCTCGGACAGCTCGTGCGCGATCGCCGAGTCGGCGACGAAGCCCGGCGTGAACGGGCCGACGATGATGCCGGCGACGAGGTAGCCGAACAGCGGCGAGAGCCGCAGACGCTGGGCGATCATGCCGAACACGAACGCGAGCACGATGCCGCCGACGAGCATGGCGATGAGCGGCGTGTGGTGCGGCATGCGGGACATCCTCGGCATCGTGCGCGGTGCGCGGGGATGGTCGACTATAGCGGCATGCGGGTCCCGGCGTCGCGCATCACGCGTCGGCGCGGATGAAAAAGGCCGCGACGCGGGGACGTCGCGGCCTGCCCGAGCGTGAAGCCTCGGGGTGGGAGGGCTTACTTCGCGCGGCTGATCGTGAAGCCGCCGACGCTGACGCCGAGCTCGACGCCTTCGCCGGCGCCGGCGAGGGCGAGCGAGACCGTGCCCTTCGTCAGCACCTGGGCCGTACCGGCCTTGACCGCGCCGGCGGTCGCCTCACCCTGCGCGTACGTGCCGAGGACGTCCTCGATCTTGTGCACGTCGGTGAACTTGCCCGTGCCGTTGTCGATGTGGGTCTTGCCGACCGTCAGGCCGCCACCCTTCGCTTCGATCTTGACGTGCATGCTCTTGCCGTTCTCGCAGGTGATCGTGCCGTGGCCTTCGGCGTGCTTGTAGATGGCCGACCAGCCGGTGAGGCTGAACTTCATGGTGCAATCGAGGTTGGCTTCGGCCGCCTGCGCCGACGACGTGGCGAACGCGGTGGCGAGGGCGAGGGCGGAAAGTCCGGCGAACGTGCGTTTCATGGGGATGCCTCCGTGGAAGGTGTCGCCAGTATCGAGAGCGACCCTGAACGCAGGGCCGCATGTCGATCGCGCCGTTCACACATGGTCCAGCAACGCGCGCCAGCGCTCGAGCTTCAGCGCGCGTGGCATCGAGGCGTTGGCCGGGCTCGTCGAAGGCAGGTCGAGCACGTCGACCCCTGCCGGCCATGGCACGCGGCCCGCGCCGCGGAAATGCCGTCGGAAGGCCTGCTGCGTCTTGCCGCCGTTGAGCACGATCGTGCGGATCGTCGGGTGGCGCGCGATCAGGCCGTGCAGGTCGTTCGGCACCTCGCTCGCGCGCACGATGCGGCTGTCGAGGCTGCCCGGCCGCTCGCACGCCGCGAACACATCCCAGATGCCGACCCCGCGCGCGTGCAGGCGACGAATGCGCTCGGCGTAGTCGAGCTCCGGTCCGGCATCGAGCAGCTCGCCCATGAACGGCCAGAACAGGTTCTGCGCATGACCGTAGGACTGGCGCAGGGCGAGCGAGGCGAGGCTCGGCGCGGTGCCCAGGATCAGGACGCGACAACCCGTGCCGACCTGCGGCGGGAAGCTTTCGACGAGATGTTCGGGGCGTCGCATCGATGTCGGCCTGGTCACGCGGTGCGCGCGAACGACCGACCAAGCACCAGCCGGGATGAACGCACGGCCAACGCGAACATCACGCTAACCTTCCGCGAACATCGTCTTTGCGTGCGCGCGGCCAACATGGTCCGCGCATCGACGCAGAGGACTGCAGCCTTGTCGACGATGCTCAGGTGTTCCAAATGCAATCCGTTCACAATGCAGTA
The DNA here is from genome assembly GCA_017302215.1 of Lysobacterales bacterium. Taxonomy (GTDB): domain Bacteria; phylum Pseudomonadota; class Gammaproteobacteria; order Xanthomonadales; family Rhodanobacteraceae; genus Dokdonella. Next base: position 1,274 of record JAFLDX010000128.1, on the reverse strand, counting down.
GAGGTGAAGCACATGAACCAGGACATCATCCAGGGCAAGTGGAAGCAGCTCAAGGGCTCGCTCAAGGCGAAGTGGGGCAAGCTGACCGACGACGATCTCGATCGCCTCGACGGCAACCAGCAGTACCTGTCCGGCAAGCTGCAGGAACGCTACGGATGGGCCAGGGACCAGGCGGAACGCGAGATCCGCGAGTTCGAGAAGACGCTGCACTGACGCAGCGCACGCGGGACCTTCCCGCCATGCAACACTCCGAACGAGGCCGCGCACCTGCGCGGCCTCTTCGCGCCGCGGATGACGCGCCCTATTTCTTCTTCGCCTTCGGCATCGGTTCGAACTTCGCCGCATCGAAGCCGCCGACCTCGAACACGAGCGTGCGCGGCGGACGGCCCTTCTCGACGACGTCGATCGCGACCTGCTTCGCCTTCTGCATCGCCGCGACGAACACCTTGTCGTCCTCGATGAACACGGCCGGCTCGCCGGTCGGCGGTATGCTCGCGGCGAGCGCCTTCTTCGGCTGGCCGTCGAACTGCATGCTCAGGCGGCACGGCTTGCCGCAGCCGAAACCGGGCTCGTTGCCGTACAGGAACACGCTCTCGCCCCACTCGGTGTGCCGACGCAGGACGAGGCGCACGCGATCGCGTCCGGCCGGTTCGGCATCGCGTGCGTTGATCGACGCCGTGCTCTGCTGGCCGCCGCCCATCGGCGCAACCTGGTAAGCCCACAGACGCGACAGCCGACGCGATTCGTTGTCGGCATTCGCCTTCGCGCGCAGCGCCTCGATCGATTCGCGCACCCGGGTGGCCTCGGGGCTGTCGGGGAACTTGGCGAGGATCTCGTCGCCGAGCGGCACGGCGAGTTCGGCGCTGCCGGCATCGACCATCTGCTGGTAGAGGACGAACTGCTGCGCGGCCGTCGGACCGCGCGGCGCCGGCGCGGCAGGAGGTGCTTCGGGCGCGGGCCTGGAACAGGCGGCAACGAGGCCGAGGACCAGGGCGAGGGCAAGAGGGCGGGTCATCGTCGGCAGTCGGCTGGGAACGGGCCTTGACTATAGCGGGGAGGAGCGCTGACGCGCTGCGACCGTGCAGCTCATCAATAGCGACGGCACGGGTCGCGGCCGAGGTTGCGCTCGTAGGTCGACACGGTCTCGTCGTGTTCGGCGCCGTCGCGCGCGCCGCGGCGCTGGCGTCGGCACGCCTCGGCGCGCGGCAGCGCCGTCGCCTGCACGCGATCGACGCCTTCGGCGGCGCGCGGCGCGGCACCGGCCCGACGTGGAA
>JAFLDX010000127.1 GCA_017302215.1 Lysobacterales bacterium | reverse complement strand
CGCCGCGAGGCCGAGCGCGCCGCCGTCGAGGCGCGCACTGGGCCGGGTCGGCGCGTGCGCGCTCACGCGCTGCGCATATTCGATGAGCGACAGCGGGCCGCGTTCGAAGGCCCGGCGACCGGTCAGCAGTTCGTGCAGCAGCAGGCCGAGCGCATAGATGTCGCAGGCGGTCGTCAGCGGCGCGCCGGCGAGCTGCTCGGGACTCGCGTAATCCGGCGTCAGCGGTCCTGCACCGGCCTCGGTGGCGACGCCGCGCACGCGTGCATCGAGCGATTTGGCGATGCCGAAATCGAGCAGCTTGACCGTGCCCTGCGCGGTCACGAGCACGTTCGCCGGCTTGATGTCGCGGTGGATGATCAGCGCTGCATGCGCGGCCTCGACCGCCCCGAGCACCTGCAGGAACAGGCCGATGCGTGCCTTCGGATCGAGCGCGCGTGCCGCGCACCAGGCATCGACCGGTTCGCCGTCGACGTGTTCCATGACCAGGAACGGCTGGCCCTGTGGCGTGGTGCCGCCGTCGAGCACGCGCGCGATGTTCGGATGATCGAGCCAGGCGAGGAACTGGCGCTCGGCCTCGGCCCGGCGCACCGCCTCGCCGTCGCCGAGCGTGGCGGCGAGCACCTTGATCGCGACGCGCTGTTCGAACGCGCCGTCGCGGCGCTCGGCGAGCCAGACCTGGCCCATGCCGCCGGCACCGATGCGCTCGAGCAGACGCCAGGCGCCGAGTTCGTGCACGGCCGGCTCGACGGCCGGCTCGAGAAAGCCTTCGCTGGCGGCATGCGCATCGAGCAGGGCCAGCGCCGCCGCACGCAGCGCGGCATCGTGGGTCGTTTCGCGTTCGATGAAGGCGCGGCGTTCGACCGGCGCCAGCGCGAGTGCCGCCTCGAACAGTGCCAGCGCGCCGAGGACGCTCAAGCGAGCGCCTGGAACAGGAACGTGCGCGCGACCTCCCAGTCGCGCTGCGCGGTCGCGCGCGAGATGCCGAGCACGTGCGCGATGTCGTCCATCTCGAGGCCACCGAAGTAGCGCAGTTCGACGACCTGCACCTTGCGCGCATCGTGCTCGCCGAGCCTGGACAGGGCCTGGTCGAGGGCGAGCGCATCGATGCCGTCCGGGCGATCGTCGACCAGCGAGGACAGCGTGACCTGGTCGCGCAGCAGCGGGCCACCGCGCTTGGCCGCATCGCGTCGGCGCGCGTGGTCGACCAGCACCTGGCGCATGCGCCGGGCGGCAATCGCGAAGAACTGGCGACGATCCTCGGGCGTCAGCGAGTCGTCGTCGGCGAGGCGCAGCCAGGCCTCGTGCACGAGGGCGGTCGGCGACAGCGTGTGGCCCGCGCGTTCACCGGCGAGGTGGCGCGCGGCGAGCGAGCGCAGCTCGGCATAGACGAGCTGCAGCAGTTCGCCGTCGGCGCGCAGCTCGCCGCCCGCGCGCTGCTTCAGCAATTGCGTGATCGCCCCGGAATCGTTCATGACCGCTCCCGCGTGCGGCGATTGTAGCGGCCGGCCCCGCGGCCGCGGCAGGCGCGGACGGTGCCGCTCAGGGCAAGGTCAGGTGCGCCATGAGGGCGCGTCCGCCGGGCGAGAACACGAGCCACGCGAGGGCACCCGAGTTGAGGATCGCGATGAACCAGAACACGACGAGGAACGACGTCTTGCGGTTCTTGTGGCGCAACGCGCGCTGGGCGATCGCCGCACCGGGCCAGCCGCCGAGCAGGGCAAGGCCGTGCAGGGTGCTTTCCGGCGTGCGCCAGCGTCCGGTGCGCGCCGCGCCCTTGTCGAGACCGTACGCGAAGAACGTCACGAGGCTGGCCAGCGCGTAGGCCACGACGAACCCCCACGGCAACCGGCCGGTTACGGCGCAGGCGACCAGCGTGGCGAGGAAGAGGAAGCCGATGATGATCCCGACATGGTTCGGCGCGCCCGCCGCCGGTGCCGGCTTCGGCGCGCCGACGAAGGCGACGTCCACGGCGCGCGGGCGGCCCTTCGCGTCGCGTCCGACCGCATAGCTGACGAGTTCGCCGCCGACCGGCCGGCGCCGGCGATCGCTGAAGGCATGCACGTGCACGAACACGATCGGCCCATCGCCGTTGCGCGTGATGAAGCCGAAGCCCTTGTCGTCGTTCCAGGTCGTTATGCGTCCTTGCTGGCGCATCGGGATTCCATCGCGAGTTCGACACGGCGGGCACATTGCAGCCGATCAGGTTGATCCGGGCAAGCGACCGACGCGCAGCGCGGAATGCCTCAGCGTTCCGAATGGCCCGGCTCGACGCCGTCGCGGCGCGTGAACAGGCCGGGACGGATCAGGTCGATGAACGCACGCGCTTCGGCACCGAGGTACTTGCCCTTGCGCAGGACCACGCCGTAGCTGCGCTGCGGGAAGTAGCGGCGCAGGTTGCGCACGCCGAGGCGCTCGCGGTCGGCATCGCCGATGCAGATGCCGGTGACGATCGAGATGCCGAGTCCCATCGCGACGTACTGCTTGATGACTTCCCAGCCGCCGACCTCGATCGCCACGTGATACGGCACGTTGCGGCGCTGGAACACGAGGTCGACGAGGCGATACGTGGTCAGGCGCTTCGGCGGCAGGATCAGACCGTACGGCGAGAGGTCTTCGAGAGTGACCTCGTCGCGTTGCATCAGCGGATGGTCGGGCGGGGTGATCAGCAGCGGATCGAAATGGTAGAGCGGTTCGTACGAGAGGTCGTTCGGCACGTCGAGCATCGAGCCGACCGCGAAGTCGACCTCATCCGAGCGCAGCAGGGCGAGGCCGTCGGTGCCGGTCACGTTGGCGAGGTTGAGATGAACATCGGGATGGCGCGCGCGGAACGCGGCGACCATGTCGGGCAAGAGGTACTGGATCGTCGCGTTGCCGCAGGCGATGTCGAGGGCCGGCGGCCCGATCTGGCCGGCGCGCTGGCGGAAGGCCTCGTCGAGCCCCTCGAAACCTTCGACGAGCGGGCGCGCGAGCGCATACAGGGCCTCGCCCGGCGCGGTCAGGGTGACGCGCCGGCGCCGCCGTTCGAGCAGCGCCGCACCGAGTTCGTTCTCGAGCGCCGCGAGCTGCAGGCTGATCGAAGGCTGCGACAGGAACAGCGCTTCGGCCGCTCGCGAGAGCGTGCCGAGCTTGACCGCGTAGCAGAACGCGCGCAGCTGCTTGAGGCGGCTGCCCTTGTAGTAGAAGCGTCGCGCCGTCGGCTCATCACGGCTGTTGCGGTCCGACGCAGCCCCTCGACGGGCTCGTTTCGCAACCGGAGAAGAGAGGTTTTTCATTGTCTTGGATAATGGTTTGATCAAGTCAATGCTTCGCATTGAAACATTTGCTTTGTCAAATTCAAAGTGGCGGTCGTAGGCTGCGCGCATCTTCAGGGGATCGTCCCGATGTCCGCAGCCTTTGAAACCTCCCTCCCGACGCGTGCCCTCCCGGCCGGCGTTACCGTGCGCGCCGCGGAGTCGGCGCGCGAACCGGGCGCGGCCGCGCTCGACTTCGTCGCCGACCTGCACCGTCGCTTCGATGCCCGCCGCCGTGAACTGCTGGCGGCGCGCGTGGTCCGCCAGGCCCGCTTCGATGCCGGCGAGCGTCCCGATTTCCTCGCCGAAACGGCGGCGATCCGGGCCGGGGACTGGCGCGTGGCGCCGGTGCCGGCGGCCCTGCTCGACCGCCGGGTCGAGATCACCGGGCCGGTCGACCGCAAGATGATCATCAACGCGCTGAACTCCGGCGCGAAGGTGTTCATGGCCGACTTCGAGGACTCGACCTCGCCGACCTGGGACAACCTGCTCGAGGGCCAGGACAACCTCGTCGATGCCGTCGCCGGCACGATCGAGTACACCTCGCCCGAAGGAAAGCGCTATGCGCTGAAGCCTGATCCGGCCGTGCTGATCGTGCGGCCGCGCGGCTGGCACCTGCCCGAGAAGCACGTACTCGTCGACGGCGTCGAGATCGCCGGAGCGCTGTTCGACTTCGGCTTGTTCGCGTTCCACAACGCGCGCGCACTGCACGCGCGCGACCGCGGGCCATACCTGTACCTGCCGAAGCTGCAGTCGCATCGCGAAGCGGCACTGTGGGACGACGTGCTCACCCACGCCGAGGTCGTGCTCGGCCTGCCGCCCGGCACGATCAAGGTCACCGTGCTGATCGAGACGCTGCCGGCCGCGTTCGAGATGGACGAGATCCTGCACGCCCTGAAGACACGCATCGTCGGCCTCAACTGCGGGCGCTGGGACTACATCTTCTCGTGCATCAAGACGCTGCGCGCGCATCGCGACCACGTGCTGCCCGAGCGTGGCCAGGTCGGCATGACCGTGCCGTTCCTCAAGGCGTACAGCGAACTGCTGATCCGCACCTGCCATCGGCGCGGCGCGTTCGCGATGGGCGGCATGGCCGCGCAGATCCCGATCAGCGGCGATGCGCAGGCGAACGAGGCCGCGCTGCTGCGCGTGCGCGCCGACAAGCAACGCGAGGCGCGCGCCGGCCACGACGGCACCTGGGTCGCGCACCCGGGCCTCATCGCGATCGCCGAGGCCGAGTTCGACGCGGTGATGCCGACGCCGAACCAGCTCGGCACGCTGCGCGAGGACGTCGATGTCGGTCGCGACGAACTGCTCGCGGTTCCGGCCGGCACGATCACGCGTGCCGGCTTCACCAACAACATCGACGTCTGCGTGCGTTACCTCGCGGCCTGGCTCGACGGCCTCGGCTGCGTGCCGATCCATCACCTCATGGAAGACGCCGCGACCGCCGAGATCTCGCGCGCGCAGCTCTGGCAATGGCTGCACCACGACGGCCTGCGTCTCGACGACGGCACGCCGATCGACTTCGCCCTGTTCGACGGCCTGCTCGCCGGATGCGCCACGCGCCTGCCGGCCAGCGGCCTGCCGGGCCAGGCACGCATCGCCGAGGCGATCGGCCTGCTCGACGAGCTGACCCATGCCGCCGCACTCGCCGAGTTCCTGACCTTGCCGGCGTACGCGCGCCTGCCGTGAACGCCACCGACCCCAACCCGCCCCGATCCACGTCCGAGGACACGACCATGAGCAAGAACCCACTGCCGAGCGCCGAACAGCTGAAGCTCGACTGGGCCAACCACCCGCGCTGGGCCGGCATCACGCGCAACTACTCGGCCGAGGACGTCGTGCGCCTGCGCGGCACGATCCACGTCGAGCATTCGATCGCGCGGCTCGGCGCCGAGAAGCTCTGGTCGTCGCTGCATCGCGAACCGTTCGTCAACGCGCTCGGCGCGCTGACCGGCAACCAGGCCATGCAGCAGGTCAAGGCCGGGCTCAAGGCGATCTACCTGTCGGGCTGGCAGGTCGCTGCCGACGCCAACCTCGCCGGCCAGATGTATCCGGACCAGTCGCTGTATCCGGCCGACTCGGTGCCGGCCGTGGTCAGGCGCATCAACAATGCGCTGCTGCGCGCCGACCAGCTGCACCACGCCGAGGGCAACGATTCGATCGACTTCCTGCAGCCGATCGTCGCCGACGCCGAAGCCGGCTTCGGCGGCGTGCTCAACGCGTTCGAGCTGATGAAGGCGATGATCGAAGCCGGCGCGGCCGGCGTGCACTTCGAGGACCAGCTCGCCTCGGTCAAGAAGTGCGGCCACATGGGCGGCAAGGTGCTCGTGCCGACCCGCGAGGCGGTCGAGAAGCTCAATGCCGCGCGCCTCGCCGCCGACGTCATGGGCGTGCCGACGATCATCGTCGCGCGCACCGACGCCGAGGCCGCCGACCTGCTGACCAGCGACGTCGACGCCAACGACCGGCCGTTCACCACCGGCGAGCGCACCGTCGAAGGCTTCTACAAGACGCGCAACGGCCTCGACCAGGCGATCAGCCGCGGCCTCGCCTATGCCCCCTACGCCGATCTCGTCTGGTGCGAGACCGGCAAGCCCGACCTCGAGTTCGCGCGCCGCTTCGCCGAGGCGATCCACGCGAAGTTCCCGGGCAAGCTGCTTGCCTACAACTGCTCGCCGTCGTTCAACTGGAAGAAGAACCTCGACGACGCGACGATCGCGAAGTTCCAGAAGGAGATCGCGTCGTACGGCTACAGGTTCCAGTTCATCACGCTGGCCGGCTTCCATGCCCTCAACTACTCGATGTTCAACCTCGCCTACGGCTACGCGCGCAACCAGATGAGCGCGTTCGTCGAACTGCAGGAAGCCGAGTTCGCCGCCGCCGAGCGCGGATTCACCGCGGTCAAGCACCAGCGCGAGGTCGGCACGGGCTACTTCGACCAGGTCACCCAGGCGATTCAGCAGGGCCAGTCGTCGACGACGGCGCTGAAGGGCTCGACCGAAGAGGAGCAGTTCCACGGCAAGAGCGCCGCCTGAGCCGCTCCACGCACGGCGCCGGGATGAGTCCCGGCGCCTGGCGCCGGCAGTGGAACGCGGGGGCGGGGTACGGGCCCGGCCTGGGAAGGACCGGGCCTGCGTTGCGCTGCCGGCGCTGCGCGGGGGACCGCGCGGGGACGCGGCACCTGTGGGGAAGACCGGAACGCGCGGCGACCGGTCGATGCGCAGACTGCCAGCCTCGGCAGCCGAGGGCGCATGGCGGAAGTCACTGGTCGGCGGCCCAATGCGCGCGCGCTGGGTTAAGATCGATCGCGCAGGCACCGCGGCGAGGGAATCAGCGTGTCGACCAGCCCATCCCCCAGCAACATCACGCCGATCGCGGCAGGTCGCGTACGCCAGCCGCTGTTGCCGCGCGAGCTGTCCGACCGCGAGATGGGTCTGTTCATCGGCGCCAGCGAACGCCGCGAGATCGCCCGGGCCGAGGTCATCTTCCGGCGCGGCGAGCTCGGGCGCAGCATGTTCGTGGTCGAATCGGGCGAAATCCGCCTCGAGTTCGGCGACGGCGTGCCCGACAAGCTGATCGGACCGCGCGAGTTCTTCGGCGAGCTGACCCTGTTCATCGGCAACCACACGCGCGTCGCCAACGCGGTGGCGACCGCGCCGACCGTCATGCACGTGATCGAGCAGCATGCCTTCGAGGTCCTGCTCGACACCGAACCGCGCCTGCTCGCGCAGTTCATGCGCCGCTCGTTCTCCTACCTCGTGGCCAGCGAACAGCAGCTCATCGCGAGCCTCAAGCGGCGCAACGAGGACCTCATGGTCACGCTCGACTCGCTGCGCCAGACCCAGACCCAGCTCAGCACCGCGCAGCGCCTCGTGCAGACCGACGAACTGACCGGCCTGTGCAACCGGCGCGGCCTCTACACCTATCTCGAGCAGCTCGAACGCACGCAGCTGCCCGGCACGACGCTCGGCCTGCTGCTGATCGACATCGACCGCTTCAAGCAGATCAACGACCGCAACGGCCACCTCGTCGGCGACCAGGTCCTGCGCGCGATCGCCGAGGAAGTGCAGAACGCGGCCTCGCCCTGCGACCTGCCGTGCCGGCTCGGCGGCGACGAGTTCGCCCTGCTCGCCCAGGTGACCGGCGCCGAGGAACTTTCGGCGCGCGCGACCCAGATCGTCAGCGCCGTGCGCGCGCTGCGCTTTCCGACCGCGACCGACAGCCTCGGCGTCAGCGTCAGCATCGGCGCGAGCCTGTGCACGAACGGCAACGACTGGGCGGTCTGGTACAGCGATGCCGATTGCCAGCTCTACGAGGTCAAGGGCCAGGGCGGCGACGGCTGCCGCACGCCGGCCTGACCAGGCGCCGCCGCGTGTCCGCAACGATCGAACGGGGTCAGCAGGCGGGCATGCGCAACGTGACCGACCTGCTCGAAGCGACGCGCCACGGCGACAAGGCAGCGGAGGGCGAGTTGTTCAACCTCGTCTACGACGATCTGCGCATCGTCGCGCGCCGCCTCCTGCGCGTCAGTCCGGCGCGGCTGCAGACGACCTCGCTGGTCAACGAGACCTATCTGCGGCTTGCCGGGCCCGAGGGCCTGCCGTACCGCGATCGCGGTCACCTGTTCGCGGTGGCGGCACGCGCGATGCTGGTTCCGTTGGCGGGCAGCGTGCTGCCGCCCACGCTGCCGCCGAACTGGCTGCCCTCGACATGGTGCGCGCCGCCGCCGACCAGGTCGATCGCGGCGCTGCCGAAACCGCCCATGGCGATGCCGGTGATGCCGAGCTGCGTGGCGCTGGCCGCGCCGACCGGCACCGAGAAGCCGCGAGCGATGGCGTTGGCCGTGGCCGGGCGCACGATCACGCAGCGTGTCGCATTGTCGGCGCGGTCGTCGCTGTTGTACGCCGATCCCGGTTGCGTCATCGCATCGATCAGCAGACTGTCGGTGATATCCGGCAGCGCGCTGGCCAGGTTGATCGTGCGCGGGCAGGCGCCTGGAATGTCGAAGACGATGAGGTTCTGACCCGGCGTGCCGTTGGCGCCGAGGATCGCCTGGCGCAGTGAACCGGCACCGCTGTCGTTGGTGTTGCTGACGGTCTGCGCGAACAGCCCGGTGTTCGGACTCTCGTAGGCGCCGCGGTCGGGTGCCTGTCCCTGATAGCGCAGGTTGCCCTCGATGTCGCTGCCCGGCAGGCTGATCGTCGACGCGCTGCTGCCGCTGTTGATCGCCGGCGAGCCGTCCTGCAGGTGGAAATCGCCGCCGGCGTCGACGAACTGCGGATCGGCGGCCGACGTCGCCGTCTCGATCAGCGGCGGCACCTGGAATCGCTGCGTCTGCAGGCTGTTGTTGAGGAGGCGCACACCGGGGACGACACCGGCGACCACGGTGCATTCGGTATCCATGTCGAAGCCGTGGCCACGCACGACGTTGTTGGCGAGGATCGCCGACAGGCTGGTCGCGATGCAGATGCCCGAGGTGGCGACGTTCGACACGATCGTGTTGTGGGTGATGCTGATGTCCAGCGGCCCCACATCCGCCTGCTCGCGCGCGGTGATGCCGAGCACCGCGTCGGCGAAGTTGGCGTGAAAGAGGTTGTTCTCGATCCGCACGCGGCTTCCCGGCACCGGGTTGACCACGCTGAGCCCGACCCGATCCTCGCTCCCGCCGGCCGGAACATAGGCCCGGAAGATGTTGCGGCGCAGGTCGAACGTGACAGGCACGTCGCCGTCTCTCGATCAGATCGACAACCGCGTGCCGTTGCCGACGAAGCTGATGCCCTCGATCGATACGAGCGTGCCCGCCGTGCGCCAGTAGACGCTCGTCGAGGACGAGGAGGTGAAGATCGTGTTGGCGGGATCGACCGTGCGCGTTGCGCAACCGGGCGCGTACCCGCCGAGCACGCGAACCGACTGCATCCGTGCGGGTCCGGCGGAATCGGTGCGCACGAGCGAGGTGCCGGCAATGTCGTAAGTTCCGCGCACGACCTTGAGGGTGATGTCCTGGCTCGACACCTGGGCCAGCTGGAACTGCTGCGAAAGTTCGGCAGCGCTCGCTACGCAGGCATCGATGGCGGCGACCGCCGGAGCGGCGAACGCTGCCAGCGCTGCGCCGAGGAACGTCGTCTCGAGTCGGGTGTTCATGGCGGCACCGCGCGTGGCCCGCGCAGCGGGCGATGCGCGAAGAACGCGGGATGGCCCGCTCGGGGGACATCGACGCGACACGACGGCACGGAACCCCGGCGTTCGTCGAGGAGACGCAAACCCGGCCGATCGACGTCGCTCCGATCGCGGCGGTTCTGGGGCGGCGGGCCGTCCGCGATGCCACGCGATCCGGGCGGGATCGAACGCCGCCGCGCTCGCCGCGCGTCGCCGCCTGACCTCGCTTCAGCGACCGGCGCAGTGCGCGAGGTCGGCGCGCTC
>JAFLDX010000126.1 GCA_017302215.1 Lysobacterales bacterium | reverse complement strand
ACCGGGTTTCCGGTGTGGCTGCCCTGCACGCCCGCAGGCAGCGCCGTGGGCCATGTGCCGCAGGCCACAAGATTGACGCGCGGCGCAAAGAGGCGGTTCACCCGGCCCAGGACGCCGTTCTGTTCATGGATCATCCGCGGCCGGCGCAGCAGCCAAGCCGCCGCCAGCGCCGGGATCGTCGGATAGCCGCCAAAGCCCACCACCACTGCAGGCCGCTCAAGCCCCATGCGCAGGGTCGCGGCCAGCACGCCCGGCAGCACGAGGCGCCATGCGTTCATCGCGGCGTGCCGGCGACGCCCGCGGCGATCTCGCGTGACAGCTGCCACACCGCCATCGCGTACAGCGGACTGCGGTTGTAGCGCGTGATCACGTAGAAGTTGCGGAACGTGATCCACTGCTCGCGTCCCTCGACGCCGTCGAGCGCGAGCAGGCTCGCCGGGCGCGTCGGATCGTCAATGGCATCGGCGGCCGGGTATCCCCAGGCCTCGAGCTGGTCGAGCGGATAGGTCGGCTCGAGGCCCTGCGGCTCGATTGTGCGGGCGCTCGTCGCGGGGGTGGTGCGCGTCGCAACCGGCGCGCCGTTCTCCCAGCCGTGCTCGTGGAAATAGTTGGCGACGCTGCCGACCACATCAGGGACCGAGTTCCACAAGTCGATGCGGCCGTCGCCATCGTAGTCGCGAGCCCAATTGGCCACGCTGGTCGGGATGAACTGACCCCATCCCATCGCGCCCGCATACGAACCGAGCAGTTCGTCGATCGGATAGGCGAGGTGGGCGTCACCGAGCAGGAACAGCTGGCGCAGCTCGCCACGGAAGAACTTCGCGCGCGGGGGATAGTTGAAGCCGAGCGTCACGAGCGCGTCGAGCACGCGCCATTTGCCGACATTGCTCCCGTAGCTCGTCTCCACGCCGATGATCGCGACGACGATCTCGGGTGCGACGCCGAACTCGGTGGCCGCGCGCTCGATGACTTCGCGGTTCGCACGATAGAACGCGATGCCGTCGTCGATGCGCTTGTCGGTCAGGAAGATCGGCCGGTAGTCCTTCCACGGCTTCGCCTCGGCCGGTCGCGCGATCGCCTCGAGGATCGCCGGCTGCACCTTCGCCTTGGCCAGGGTGGCCAGGACGTCGGCCTCGATGAGGCCGTCGTTGGTGGCGAGCTCGCGGGCGAACTCGACATGGGCGGGATCGGCGGCCGCCACGCTCGCCTGCTTCACGCTGGCGACGACGGATCCGGCGCATCCGACGAGGGCCAGGCCGGCAACGAGGGCGGGACCGAACGACGAAACGGATGGCTTCAAGACGAGCGCGCCCACGCGGAAGATCGCGCGTACTGTAGCCTGCACCGCACTCATGCCGCCACCCGCTTGCGGTGGCCATGGATCGACATGAGGACGCCGAAGCCGGCGAGCAGCGAAACCGCCGAGGTGCCGCCGTAGCTGATCAGCGGCAACGGCACGCCGACCACGGGCAACGCACCGGTGATCATGCCGCCGTTGACGATCACGTAGACGAAGAACGCCATGCTGATCGAACCGGCGAGCAGGCGCGAGTAGGTGTCCTTCGCGTTCGCCGCGATCCACAGGCTGCGCCCGATGATGAAGGCGTACAGCACGAGCAGCAGGACCACGCCGACCAGGCCCCATTCCTCGGCGAACACCGAGAAGATGAAATCGGTGGTGTGCTCGGGCAGGAACTCGAGACGCGATTGGGTGCCGTTGTGCCAGCCCTTGCCCCACAGGCCACCCGAACCGACCGCGATCTTCGACTGGATGATGTGCCAGCCGAGCCCGAGCGGATCGGAATCCGGATCGATCAGCATGCGCACTCGGTTGCGCTGGTATTCATGCAGGAAATGCCATGCGACCGGAGCCGCGGCCGCCACACTGCCGGCGATGAGTCCGATGCGCCACCACGACAGGCCGGCGAGGAACACGCCGAACAGGCCGCTGGCGACGATCAGCAGGGCCGTGCCGAGGTCCGGCTGTTCCGCGATCAGGCCGGCCGGAATCGCGATCAGCACGCCGACGACGCCGAGCGAGGTCCAGTCGGGCGGCAGCGCACGCTGGTTGAGGTACCACGCCACCATCATCGGCATGGTCAGCTTGAGCAGCTCGGACGGCTGGAAGCGCACGAAGCCGAGGTCGAGCCAGCGATGCGCACCGCGCCCTTCGCCGAGCAGGGCGACCACGACGAGCAGGACCACACTGCCGGCGTAGGCCCATGGCGTCCAGTTGCGCAGGGTCGACGGCGGGATGCGGGCGATCAGCGCCATGAGGGTGCCGCCGAGGGCGAGCCTGACGCCCTGCGCCATGGCCTGGCTGCGGTCGAGTCCGCTGGCACTGTACTGCGTGGCGAGTCCGATCAGTGCGAGCAGCAGCAGCGCCCCGAGCAGCGCGAAATCGACCCGCGGCCGGCGCACGATGCGCATGACGCTCTGGCGGACACCGGCCAGCCAGGTATCGATCATGGCGCGGCCCCGACCGTCGTGCCGGAATCAGGTTGCGGTTGGTCGAGCCAGGCATCGAGCATCGTGCGCGCGATCGGCGCCGCGTCGCGACCGCCGGCACGTCCGGCCTCGAGCGCGACCACGACCGCGATGCGCGCGTCTTCGGCCGGCGTGAACGCCTCGAACAGGACCTGGTGGCGCTCGATCGCGACCTGCGAGATGTGTTCCCACGCTTCGGTCGTGCGCGAATAGCGTTCGGCCGTGCCGGTCTTGCCGGCAATCGTGAGCGGGAAGCCGACGCCGATCGTGCGCGCGGTTCCGGTGGGCCCGTGGACCACGGCGATCATGCCGTCGCGCACCGCAGCCCAGTGGGCCGGATCGCGGATGACCGGCGTTCCGGCCGGCGCCAGCGGCTGCCGCTCCGGAACGTCGCCGAGCGAGTCCTGGACCGCGAGCAGCAGGTGCGGCTGATGCGGAATGCCGCGGGCCGCGAGCGTCGCCAGTCCGTTCGCCAACTGCAGTGGCGTGACGACCCAGTAACCCTGGCCGATTCCGGCAATGACCGTCTCCCCTGGATACCACGGCTGGTTGAAGCGGGCTCGCTTCCAGCTGCGCGAGGGCAGCACGCCGCTGCCTTCGCCGACGAGGTCGATGCCGGTCGGGCGACCGAAGCCGAAGCGGCCCATGAAGTCGGTCAGGCCGTCGATGCCGATGTCGAGGGCGAGTGAGTAGAAGTACGTGTTGACCGACTGCGCGATCGATTGCTGGAGGTCGACGGTGCCGTGTCCGCCGGCACGGATGTCGCGATAGCCGCGCTTCTGCCCGGGTATGTGGAACTCGCCGGTCGACAGCACGGTGTCGGTCGGCGTGCGCACGCCGAGTTCCAGACCGGCCGTCGCGATGAACGGCTTTATCGTCGAGCCCGGCATGTACGCGCCGCGCAGGGCGCGATCGAGCAGGGGCTTGTCCGGCGAATCGAGCAGGGCCTTGTAGTCGGCACTGCCGATGCCGTTGACGAACAGGTTCGGATCGAAGCTCGGCACGCTGATCATCGCCAGCACCTCGCCACTGCGCGGATCGATCGCCACCGAGGCCCCGGCACGATCGGCGAACGCGTCCTCGCCGGCTTCCTGGATGCGCACGTCGATCGTCAGGTAGATGTTCTTGCCGGGTTTCGGCGCGACGCGGTCGAGCACACGCAACGGCCTGCGATCGGCATTGACCTCGACCAGTTCGTAGCCCGGCTCGCCGTGCAGCAGCTCCTCGTAGGAGCGCTCGATGCCGGTCTTGCCGGCGTGCGTCGTGCCGGCGTAGCGCGAAACGTCCAGGCGTTCCATGTCTTTCGCGTCGATGCGGCCGACGTACCCGACCAGATGCCCGAACTCCTTGCCTTTCGGGTAGTAGCGGGTCAGGTAGGGGACAACATCGACACCGGTGAAGCGCCAGCGGTTGACCGCGAACCGCGCGATCTCCTCCTCCGACAGCTTCAGTCGCAGCGGCAGGCTCTCGTACGAACGCTTGCCCTTGCGCAGCGCCTTGAAGCGCGCAACATCGTCATCGTTCACCCCGACCGTCGCGGCCAGGTCGGCGAGCAAGGCCTCCATGTCGGCGACCTGCTCGGGCGTGATCTCGAGCCGGAACGCGGCGACGTTCTCGGCGAGCAGGACGCCGTTGCGGTCGTAGATGAGGCCGCGCGCCGGCGCAAGCGGACGGGTCAGGATGCGATTGGAGTCCGATCGGGCCTGGAATTCCTGGTGGCGATCGACCTGCAGGTACCAGAAGCGCAGCGCGAGCGCGACCAGCGCGCACAGGATGATCGCGAACCCGACGAGCGCGCGCCGGACGAACAGGACCGCTTCCTGGCGCGTGTCCTTGAGCGGCTTGAACTTCATGGATCTTGCGCGCGCAGGCGTGCGCGCAGGTCGTCGAGCAGCAGGAACACGAGCGGCCAGGCCAGCATGCCGATCACGGGAGCGATCCAGTATGCGGCGGAAGGCATCGGTTCTCCCGAGAAGCCACGCACCATCAGCTGGACGACGCGGTCGTTGAGCAGCAGCGCGAGCACGGCCAGCGACTGCTGCCAGACCGGGAAGAAGCGCAGGCGCGAACGAAAGCGCAGCACGATGAAGGCGAGGATGACGAGCCGCAGCGCCTGCTCGCCGAGCAGTTCACCGGCCAGCACATCCCCGGCGAGGCCGAGCAGGAACGCGAGTCCGAGGCCGATGCGCTCCGGCACCTCGATCGCCCAGTAGATCAGCACGAGCGCGAGCCAGAACGGCTTGAACGGCAGCAAGGCCTGGGGCAGCGGCAACAGCTGCAGCAGGAACGCCAGCACGATGCTGGAGATGTAGAGCCAGGTCTGCGCGCGCTGACGGTTCACGGCCGCGGCTCCACGGGAGCGGGAGTCGGAGCCGCTGCCGGAGCTGTCTCGCCCGGCACCGGCGGCCCCATCGGTTGCGGCAGGTCCTGCAGCAGCAGGACATCGCCACTGCGATCCAGCGCCGCCGCCGGCCGAGCCGTCGCCGCGGCGAACATGCCGCTCTCGTCATTGCGGATCTCGCGCACCTCGCCGACCGGGAAACCGGCCGGGAAGCGCCCGCCGAGACCCGAGGTCACGAGGCGGTCGCCGACCTTGACGTCCGCGCTGATCGGAATGTTCGGCAGCTGCAGGCGGTCGATCGCGCCGGTACCGTACGCGATCGTGCGCAAACCGGTGCGCTCCACGGTGACCGGAATGGCATGCGTGGGATCACTGATCAGCATCGCCACCGACGTGTTCGGCAAGGCCTCGACGACCTGGCCCATGATGCCGGTGGCATCGAGCAGCGGTTGTCCGACCTGCACGCCCTGGCTCGCGCCGGCATCGAGCACGACGCGGTGGCGGAATGGATCGAGATCGATGTCGATGAGCCGTGCCAGCCTCACGCCGAGACCGAGATTGTTCTGCACGTCGAGCAGGACCTTGAGGCGTTCGTTCTGCTCCGACAATGCGGCCATGCGGTTCAACCGGACCTGGGCGAGCAGCAGGGCTTCGCGCAGTTCGCGATTCTCTTCGGCAAGGTGCTGCTGGGTGGCGATGGCGAGGCGCCCGGCGCGCGCCGCCTCGGCCGGGAACCCGGCAATCCGGTAGGCGGGCTCGATGACGCGACTCGAGAAGCTGCGCAAGGCCTGCAGATACCCGGCCCTGTAGTCGATGACCATGATGATCATCGCGAGAGTCAGGTACACGATCAGGCGCAGGGTGCTGACCGCGCCTTCAGCGAACAACTGGACCTTCTCGGGTCGTGCCAACGCCATGCGCGACTCACATGCTCGCGGCCGCGAGCGGCCGCAGCGAATCATACGCGTGCATGCGCGCGGCGCAGCAGATGCCCTCGGCGCGCAGATCGGTCGGCGCGACGGCAGCAGCGTGCAACACGGTCAGGGCACGATTTAGCACCGGCCCCAATGCGGCTTACTCCTGGGCGAAGAAGTCGCCGCCATGCTGGTCGACGAGTTCGAGGGCACGTCCGCCACCGCGTGCGACGCACGTCAGCGGCTCGTCGGCGACATGCACATGCAGCCCGGTTTCCTCGGACAGCAGACGATCGAAATCGCGCAGGAGTGCACCTCCACCGGTCATGACGATGCCGCGCTCGGCGACGTCCGAACACAGCTCCGGCGGAGTCTGTTCGAGTGCACTGCGCACTGCGCTGACGATGCCGGCAAGCGGCTCGTGCAAGGCCTCGAGGATCTCGTTCGAGTTGACGGTGAACATGCGCGGCACGCCCTCGGCGAGGTTGCGTCCGGAAACCTCGATCTCCTTCACCTCCGACTGCGGGAACGCGCAGCCGACCTCGACCTTGATGCGTTCGGCCGTGGCCTCGCCGATCAGCGTGCCGTGGTTGCGCCGCACGTAGTTGATGATCGCTTCGTCGAAGCGGTCGCCACCAATGCGCACGGACTGCGAGTAGACGATGCCGTTGAGCGAGATCACCGCGACCTCGGACGTGCCGCCGCCGATGTCGAGGACCATCGAGCCACGCGCTTCGCCGACCGGGATGCCGGCGCCGATCGCCGCGGCCATCGGCTCCTCGACGAGGAACACGTCGCGTGCACCCGCGCTCTCGGCGGATTCCTTGATCGCGCGCCGTTCGACCTGGGTCGAGCCACACGGCACGCAAACCAGCACGCGTGGACTTGGCCGGAACATGCGCGAGCGATGCACCTTGCGGATGAACTGCTTGAGCATCTCCTCGGTCATCGTGAAGTCCGCGATGACGCCATCCTTCATCGGCCGTATCGTGACGATGTTGCCCGGCGTTCGGCCGAGCATCTTCTTCGCATCGACACCGACGGCGGCGACGCTGCGTGGACCGCCCGGACCACGATCCTGGCGAATCGCCACGACCGATGGCTCGTTGAGGACGATGCCCTGACCACGCACGTAGATGAGGGTGTTGGCCGTGCCGAGGTCGATCGACAGGTCGTTCGAGAAAAGTCCGCGCAAACCTTTGAACATGGGAAACCGGGCTTCGATGGAGAGTGGGTCGCTGCGCCTTCGTTCGTTCGACGACGCCCCGCATGGAGGGCCCGACGTCGACCCGCAGGGCGGCAACGGAAAGCGGTGCATAGGCCCGCAGGAAACGCGACAGTCTAGTGATCGCGCAGCACCCTAGCAAGCCGATATCACGTTAAGAATCGCTTGTCTGGCGGATGTTTGCACGGTGATCCGCGAACCCGATCGCGGCGCCCGGCGCGCCACGCGCATCCGACCGCGGCCGCGCCGGATGCGCATGCCGCCGAACTCGGGCAAGATCGCATCTTTGGCTGGTGCCCGGCGCCGCAAGGACGGGTGCCGTCGGCCTGCCCGCCCCCAGGGAGATGCACCCCACCATGTCGGCTCTGATCTGCGGTTCACTCGCCTACGACACGATCATGGTCTTTCCGGACCAGTTCAAGAACCACATCCTTCCCGACAAGGTGCATATCCTCAACGTGTCGTTCCTCGTCCCGCGCATGCGGCGCGAGTTCGGCGGCTGCGCCGGGAATATCGCCTACAACCTCAAGTTGCTCGGCGGCGACCCGGTTCCGATGGCGACGGTCGGGCAGGACTTCGCCCCGTACCGCGAGCATTTCGAGGAGTGCGGAATCCGGCTCGACCAGGTCAAGGTCATCGACGACCTGTTCACTCCGCAGGCCTTCATCACCACCGATCTCGACAACAACCAGATCACGGCCTTCCATCCCGGCGCGATGATGCGGTCCTACGAGAACCACGTGCGCGACGTCGCCGGCATCCGTTTCGGCATCGTCAGTCCGGATGGACGCGAGGGCATGCTGCAGAACGCCGCCGAGTTCGTCGACGCCGCGATCCCGTTCATCTTCGATCCGGGCCAGGCGATGCCGCTGTTCAACGGCGCCGAACTGCGGGACTTCGTGGCGAAGGCCGACTACGTGACCGTCAATGACTACGAGTCCAACCTCCTGCAGGAGCGTACGGGCTGGAACGAGACCGACATCGCGAGCCGGGTCAAGGCCTACATCACGACCTGCGGCCCGCGCGGCGCCAAGATCCACGCAGACGGCAGGACGCTCGACATCCCGCCGGCGCACGAACGCCGCATCACCGACCCGACCGGCTGCGGTGATGCCTTCCGCGCAGGGCTCATCCACGGAATCATGAAGGGTTACGACTGGGCGACGATCGGCCGCATCGGCAACCTGATGGGTGCCCTCAAGGTCGAGCATCCCGGCACGCAGAACCAGCGTTTCGACTACGACGAGTTCGCCGACCAGTTCAGGCAGCAGTTCGGTTACGCGCTCGACTGAGGATCAGCGATCGGCGCCGTAGGCGGCCCGGCCAACTGCATGAAGGCGTCCTTCGCCGTCCATTCGGTGCGTCGGTGCGGCATCCGGCTCGACTCGGACCACGTTGGCGAACGAGATTCCGCGGTAACCCGGCACGTGATCGAGGAAGCGCGCCAGCATCCACGTATCGGCGCGGTCAGCCACTGTCACGCGCAACGGGTCGTTGCCGGCATCGCGAACCGCCTCGGCCAGTTCGCCATGGAACTGGTGTTCGGCAACGCCGATCGTACGCATCTTCAGCATGACCTGTGCGCCGTGTGCACAGACCACGAACGCCGCCAGCCACACGATTCCGCGCGAAAACGCTGGAAGGCGTGACCAGGCCATGGCCGGTACGCCGACCGCCGCGAGCGTGGCGAGATAGGCGTAGTGGTTGTACGCGATGCCGAGCACGAGCACCGGTGCCAGCAAGCCGATCTGCAGCAGAAGCCAAGTCCACGGAACCCGGCGATTCGCGGCTGCGAGCGAAAAAAGGAACGCGGTCAACAGCGCAGCGGCTGCGGCCAGCCGTGGAACGCTTTTTTCGAGCGTCGGCGCCACCTCGAACAGCGGCAGCAAGTACGGGTACAAAAGGTACTCCGCCAATCTCCCGGGTACATTGCCGGATGACCAGCCATAGGCCGCGTCGGCATCGCCGGCATGAGCCAGCATCGGCCATCGCCAGAACAGGTAGGCGACCACTGGAACGCTCGCGACGACGACGAAGAGCGCACACGACCGGGGACGCCCGTCGGGCCGATGCCACGCCGCTGCCGCGAAGAGGACGGGCAGCGCCAGCGCGGACTCTTTCGCGGCCAGGGCGACCAGGACAAGTGCCATGCCGATCGCGAGTGCGACGATCCGGGTGTAGCGTCGCCCGCTCGCAATGCCATGCAAAGCGAGCAAGCCGAGCAGCGCGCACATGCCCACCAACAGGTCTGCAAGCGTCGCGGTCCAGCCGTGCGTGTAGGCCACGTACGGGGTCAGCACGAAGATCATCCCCGTGGCGATCGCGATGCGGCGAGAGACGCCCATGCCCAGGAGGGCGGTGCCGAGCAGGCACGCGTTGATCGCGCCGATACCGGCGAACACGGCATGCATGAGCATCGGCGTGCCAGCAAAGAGCCACGCCAACAGCAGCCAGAGGTTGAATGTCAGGGGCCGATACTGGAGCACGTCCCCGTTGAACCAGTCGAGCCACGGCACTTCCGACAGCCGGGCTACATCGGCACGCATCCACCACTGCATTTCGTCGGCCGCGAAGTAGCCGGGGTTGAGGATCAGCGGAAGCTGCAGCAGGCAGGCGCCGAGGAAGATCGGCCAGACCACATGCCATCGCGCCGCGCCGGCAGGTTCGTTCGCTTGCATCGTGGGCGTGGCGCCATTCGGCGGCGAGGTCATCGCGGGCTCGCTCGGTCGGCATCATGCCAGATCGCGATAATGTGACGACCCGGCGGTTTCTGCCCAGAACGGCAGGCGGGAGGCCAGAGAGGTCGGCGTCGTTCGCCCAAAGAAAAGCCCCCGCTCCAGAGGAGCGGGGGCTGTGTAGAAGATGCTCAGCGGTGACCTACTCTTGCATGGCTTGAGCCACACTACCATGGGCGCAACTGCGTTTCACTTCCGA
>JAFLDX010000125.1 GCA_017302215.1 Lysobacterales bacterium | reverse complement strand
AGGCGCGCCGCGCGCGCATCGGCGTCGCTGCCGAGGCCGCGCCAGCGCGAGCCATTGGCGGCCGTCAGTTCGAGCAGGGCGACGAGCGTGTTGCGCGTGATGCGCACGCGTGTCGGGTAGTCCTTCCACGAATGCGTCTCGACGAGCACGCCGAAGCGGTTGCGCAGCGGCATGTAGCCGTTCGAGAAGCGCGGCGGCGGCACGCCATCGGCGAATCCGGAAGCAGGATCGTCGTAGACGACGAACGACGGATAGAACGGCAGCGGCAGCGAGCCCTGCGCCTCGAGCTTGTCGAGGATGGCGCGCTGCAGGACGAGCCCGGCCTTGCGCAGCGCGGCGTCGCCCGAGTAGAGCGGCTCGATCGTGATCGAGACGTCGTGTTCGAACTGCGCGCCGTCGGTGACGTGCAGGTCGGTGTAGACGATCGGGTCCCACGCATCGATCAGGCCGAGCATGGCCTGCATCTCGGGTGCCTCGGCCTTGACGTAGTCGCGGTTGAGGTTGAGGTTCTGCGCGGTCGTGCGCCAGCCCATCTGTTCGGGCCCGCGCTGGTTCGGCCGGTTCCACGCGCCGAAACGCTCGTGGCCGTCGACGTTGAACACCGGCACGAACACGAGGGTCAGCCGGTCGAGCGCTCCGGTGGCGACCTTGCCGTCGAGCAGTTCGCGCAGGACGAGAAAGCCGGCGTCCTTGCCGTCGATCTCGCCGGCGTGGATGCCGCCCTGCACGAGCGGCACCGCGCGCCGTCGGTCGCGTGCCACTTGCGGCGTGAACGCGTCGTCGTGGGCGGCGACCAGGGCCAGCATCGGTCGGCCTTCGGGGGTGCGCCCGAACTCGATGCAGCGCACCGCCTGCGGATATGCCTTCGGAAACTCGGCACACAGGTGCTCGACTTCGTCGTAGCGGCCGGTGCGCACGAAACCCGATTGCTCGGCAGTCGTCGACAGCGCCGGAAAATCGGCCAGTGCCGTGCAGGAAACGGCCAGCGCCGCGAGGGCGGCGATGATGCGGCAGGGATTCATGGCGATGGCGCCCTTGGCAGGAAGCAGCCGCCATCATGCCGGCGCGCGCGTGCGTGGCCAAGCGGTGGCGGTGCGTCCCGGGCACGGTCCGCGCGGATCGGCGGCTCGCGCGATCACGCGGTCGTCCGCGATGTGGAATGCCGACGGCGGGTTGGCCCGGCCGGACGCACCGCGATGCGCCGCGGCGCTATGCTTGGCGCGGGGGACTGACTCGATGATCGAACCGGCCATCGCATCGACGGCAGCGTCGCGCAAGCGCGAGCTTTTCGGCGCGGCCGATTCCGTGCCGCATCGGTCGACCACGCTCGGGGCGTGCCTGCACGACCCGTCCACCGCGAGTCGAACCGTCCAATGACCGAACCTGATGCAGCCACTTCCGGCGGCGCTTCGGCGCGCTCCGCTTCCGTGCGCAGGAGCCTGCGCTGGTTCTTCGCCGAGTTCCTCGTCGTCGTGGCCGGCATCCTCGTCGCGATGGCACTCAACAGCGTCTACCAGGCGAGGCAGGATGCACAGAACGAACAGGTCTATCTCAAGCGCCTGAGCCGCGACCTGCAGGACACGATCGATTCGCTGCAGGAGTCCGAGGCGTACGAGCTCAAGCAGTTCGACAACGGCCTTGCCGCTTCGCATGCGCTCGCCGCATCGACGCCGCCGGCCGATCGCGAGGCCGTCGCGGTGGCGCTCTCGCGCCTCGGCGAGCGCCGCACCCAGCTGCTGCGCAATCCGACCTACGCCGACATGCTGCACACCGGCAACCTGCGCCTGATCGGCGATCCGGCGCTTCGCGACCGCATCAACCGCTTCTACCAGGACGTCGAGTTCCGCTTCCAGATCATCAACCGCAACAACACGGCGCTGATCGACGACAGCTATCGGCAACGCGTGCTGGTCAGCGGCCTCGTGATGCCGCGGATTGGCTCGAACCTGCCGTCGCTGGCCGAGCGCGATGCCCGCCTCGCCGAGCAGCTCGGCGATGCGCTGCGCCTGCCGGACGATCCGCTGTGGTCGCTGCCGGCGGATTCGCGCGAGTGGGCGATCGTGCGCGGCAACCTGCGCCTGCGCCTGATGATCGCTTCGGCCACCACGATGCTCGTGACGCAAAGCATGGCCGAGGCGCGCGCGCTGAAAGAGGATCTGGACCGGCGGCTGTCGAACTGACCCGGGTGCACGCCGTTCGTTGACACCTTCTCGACGGGACGATGGGAGATCATCGATGCACGACGAAGCGCTGCTCGTGGCCCGCCTGTTCCTCGGCGTGCCATTCATTGTCTGGGGAGTCATGAAACTGCGCGGCGGCGACGCCAAACTCGTACCGGTGCTGGCGGCGATGGGGCTGCCCGACGCCAGGCTGCTGGCATTCCTGGTCGGACTCTGCGAACTGGTCGGCGGCATCGCCGTCTGCCTCGGCTACCCCGTGCGGACGGTCGGCATTCTGCTCGGAGCTTGGTGCCTGCTCACCGGTTTCACCGCGCACAGGAACGACGTCAATCTGTTGTTGAGTCACGTCGGCATGGCGGGCGGCTTCTTCGTCCTCGCCTCAGTGGGTTCCGGAGCGCTCGCCCTGTTCGCAGGCAGTCCGCATGGAGCCCTCGGCGTGCTGCCGTAGTCCGCCACCGCGATGGCCGGCATCGGGCCCGCAGGAAGCCCGGCGATGAACTGCCGTGTCCGGAACGAACGTGACCGCGGGCAGCCACGCGCCATCGGCACGCGGGCCGGTGCCGGGTGATAATCGTCACAGGAAGGCTTGTTGCCGAACCCGCATCGCGAAGGCGATGTCGTACGGCACCGCCGATCCTTCGGCGCGACTCCGGTCCCTGGAACACCTGCCCATGCACGAAAGCGAACCCGGTCCAATGCCGGCGGCCGCCCCGCTGTCATCCCGCGGCCGTTACGGCCTCTGCGTCGCCCCGATGATGGACTGGACCGATCGCCATTGCCGGTATTTCCACCGGCTGCTGTCGCCGCATGCGCGCCTGTACACCGAGATGGTGACGTCGGCGGCCGTCGTGCATGGCGATCGGCAGCGCCTGCTCGGCTTCGATGCGAGCGAGCATCCGGTTGCCTTGCAGCTCGGCGGATCGGAGCCGGCCGAGCTGGCCGAGGCGGCGCGTGTCGGCGAGGGCTTCGGCTACGACGAGATCAACCTCAATGTCGGCTGCCCGTCCGATCGCGTGCAGTCGGGGCGGTTCGGCGCGTGCCTGATGCGCGAGCCCGACCTCGTCGCCGAGTGCTTCGCGGCGATGCGCGATGCCGTGTCGATTCCGGTCACGGTGAAGTGCCGGCTCGGGGTGGACGAGCAGGACCCCGAGGCCGATCTCGACCGCTTCGTCGACCGCGTGCGCGCGGCCGGCTGTACGGTGTTCGTCGTGCACGCGCGCAAGGCCTGGCTGCAGGGGCTTTCGCCGAAGGAGAACCGCGACATTCCGCCACTCGACTACGCCCGGGTGTACAAGTTGAAGAAGCGGCTGCCGGGCCTTACCGTCGTGCTGAATGGCGGACTCGACCGCGTTGACGACTGCCTGGCCGGACTCGCCGAAGTCGACGGCATCATGCTCGGGCGCACGGCCTACCACGAACCGTACCGACTGGCCGAGCTCGAGCACGCAGTGCACGGTACGCCGCTGCCCCTGCGCGAGGACGTGCTCGAGGCGATGCGTCCCTACGTCGAGGCGCACCTCGCCACCGGTGATCGCCTGCAACACGTCAGCCGGCACATCCTCGGGCTGTTCCAGGGCCTGCCCGGCGCGCGTGCGTGGCGACGCCATCTCAGCGAGAATGCGCACGCTCCCGGCGCCGGCTGGTCGGTGGTCCGCCAGGCCGTCGCCCGGATGGCGGCAGCGGGTCTCGGTCACGCCGCCTGAGCCCGGATGTGCAAGGCGTGGCAGCGCGCCGCAGATCAGAGTCGAACGAGTCGCAAACACGGCCCGCGGCCGGTGCTAGGTTCGCGCGGTCAACCCACATCCGGATCGCATGAACGACGCGCGCAGGGCCAACAGGGGATTGCCGCTGCGCAGCCAGTTCGCGCGTGGGCTGCTGCTGGCAACCCTCGTGCCGGCGCTGCTGCTCGGCGGCTCCGACCTGATCGAGCATCACGGCAGCCAGCGGCGCCTCCTGCAGGATCGGCTGGTCGTCTCGACCACGCTGTCGGCGGCCGCGATCGACGGGTTCATCGGCAGTCATCTCGCCGCGATCACGCTCGCGGCACGCCTTGGTGCGGCGCAGCCGGACTGGAACGTCACGCTCGCTGAATTGCACCGCAACCATCCCGACTTCATCAGCACGCTCGTCACCGATGCCGGCGGGCGCGTCGTCGACCTGCATTCCGACCTGCGCACCGCCCAGCCGGGCGGCAATGTCGCCGACCGCGAGTACTTCACCGCGCCGCGCGACAGCGGGTTGCCGTTCGTGTCGAACGCCTTCGTCGGACGGCGCCTCGGCAGCGATCCGCTGGTCGCGATCTCCGCGCCGCTCGTGCGCGAGGGCGCATTCGCCGGCGTGCTCGAGGGTTCGATCCGCGTCGACGCGTTCACTGCGCAGCGCGCCGCGGCGATGCATGCGCTCGGCATCGGCATGTTGCTGCTCGATCGCGAAGGCCACGTGATCCACGCCAGTGCGGAACTGCCTTACCGTTTCGAGCAATCGCTGGCCGGTGCGTCGTTCCTCGACGCGACCGCCGGCGCCGAACCGCACAAGGCCACCCCCGCGCGACGGCTCGACAACCTGTTGCCGGACGGCAACGACGCCTGGGTTTCTGCCGCGCGGCTGACACCGGGCTGGACACTCGTGCTGTTCGCGCCCGACACGATCCTCGCCTCGACCCTGCGCAGTCGCAGCCTGCCGCTGGTGATGTTGATGATGCTGGTCGCCGCCGGCGTCTGGCTCGCCTATGCCTGGCAGATGCGCAAGTTCGAGAAGGCGATCGGCGACCTCACCGGATCCCTGCAGCAGCTTGCCCGCGCGCCGACCGGGCAGCTGAGGGAGGACGCGTTGCCCGCCGAGTTCCGCCCGCTCGGCAAGGCCATCGGTGACCTCGCCTTCGAACTCGAGCTGGCCAACGACGAACTCGTGCGTTCGCTGCACGAACAGAGCGAACTCGCGGCGAGCCTGCAGCGCTCCCTCGACGAGCGCGAAAGGGAAGTCAACGATCGTACCGCGCAGCTGCGCCAGGCCAACGCCGAACTGGAGCGCCTGACCCGCACCGACCCGCTGACCGGCAGCCTCAACCGGCGCGGGCTGCAGGCCCGGCTGGCGAACGTGCTCGACGAACACGGACGGCTGCTCGTCGACCTTGCCGTGATCGCGCTCGATGTCGATCACTTCAAGGCCTACAACGACCGTTACGGCCATCCCGAGGGTGACGTGGCGTTGCGTCGCGTGGCCAGCGCGATCCCGGGAACGCTCGACGACACCGGTGCGATCTTCGCGCGCACGGGCGGCGAGGAGTTCATCGTGCTGGCCAAGCGCATCGACGCGCCGGCGGCGGCGCGCTGCGCCGAACGCGTTCGCGCCGGCATCGAGGCGAAGGCGATCCCGCACCGCGATTCGCCCTGGGGCGTCATCACGGTCAGCGTCGGCCTTGCGCACGCGCCGGCCGGCACCGATCAGGCCAGCGTCTTCCTCAGGGCCGACGAAGCGCTCTACGCGGCGAAGAAGCGCGGCCGCAACCGCGTCGAGATCGCCGCGGACGGGCTCTCCGGTCCAGCGGGGCACGACTGACGTCGTCCGTGCGAACGTCGGGCATCGTCCGGAACGTTGACCCATCCCGCATTCGCGCAAGGGTCCCGGTCGCGGTCGTTTGCCGATCCCGCAAGCGCAACGACGAAGCCCGGCGCGAGGCCGGGCTTCGATGGTGCGCAGCGTGGCCGCGACGTGCGGCGACGCTGCCGCGCGGTGGTGCTACTCAGAAGTGGTAGACCGCCGAGGCGACGACCGCGTCGACGCGGTCGGAGAACTCCGCACCGAGGTCGACCTGCAGCTTCTCGCCGAACACGGTGCCGAGGCCGAACGTGTAGTGCGTGTCGTCGGTATCGAGTTCGCCGTAGCTGTCGTGGTCCGGATCGGTGAAGCCGCCGAAACGAACCGACAGGAGCTTCATGCCCATCGTCGGCGTGTCGAACAGGAAGGTCTTCTCGGCGCCGAGGTGGAACACGGTTTCGGTGCCGAGCGGATCGACGTCGGCGCCGATGTCGGTCGTGCCGCCGAACAGGAAGCCGTTCGGCGAACCGTCCGGCAGCTTGCCGTAGTCGACGCGATCGACCTGCGCCGACACCAGCCAGGTGTCGGTCGGACGCCAGGCCACGCCGATCGAGAACACGTCGGGCAGGCTGATCTCCTGGCGCAACGTGACCGAGCCGTTGTTGTTGACGCCGCAGCCCGCGTTCGCGCAGCTCGCCTGGTTGATCACGTAGTACTGGTTGGCGACCCTGAACTCGCCTCCCTTCTTGTAGACGAGGCCGGCCGAGAACGTGCCGTTCGGATTGATCAGCAGGCCGGCGTTCCAGGTCAGGTCATGGTCGTCGCCGACGATCCGGCTGCCGAGCGTGATCTGGTCGGTATACGGGCCGGCATTCGGGAACTCCACGTCGAGGTCGCGGAAGCCGAGGACGGTCGAGCTGGTGTAGGACTGCAGGTTGAGCGTCGAGTGCTTGATCGACCCGCCGATCGAGAACAGGTCGCTGATGCGGAACGCGCCGGACAGGCCGAACGACTCCTGTTCGACATCGATGCCGGTTGCGGCGATGTAGGTGTCGTTGAACACCGAATCGATCGAGACGACCGAGGTGTCGGCCTGCAGCTGGCCCGAGTTCTGGTAGAAGCCCGACATCACGAAGCGCTCGAACGGATAGACGAAGCTGATGAACGAGACTTTCGTGTTGCTGTCGTCGTAGCTCGTGACCGGACCGGGCCCGGCCGCGTTGTACGCATAGGAATCAAGCACGTTCGGATCGAAGAAGCGCGCGTCGTAGCGGGCGTTGCGCACGTGCACCGACACTTCCGGCCGGGTCAGGATGGTCTGGCCGGCCGGATTCGCTTCGGCGGCCGTCGCATCGTCGGCGACCGCGGCGAACGCGCCGCCGAGGCCGAGCGAGCGTGCACCCGGCGCGAGCAGGTCGAACGGGATCGCGGCGAGGTTGCCGCGGCAGATCGCGAAATCGGGATTGCTGACCTGCAGGAAGAAGTCGGCGCAGATCGGGCGATCCTGTGCGTTGGCGAGCCCCGTCCACGCCATCGCCGAAATCGCGCAGGACCACGCGGTGCGCTTGAATGAATTCATGTGTCTTTCTCCCTCGGTGGTGGTGCGGCCGTGCGCCGCGCCACGATTGGGCAGGCTGGCCATAAGTTAAGACTTCGTTGACGGGCGATGACAGCACCGAAACCGAAGCAGGTCAAGCAGATACCGCGGCGGCGAAGGCGGCGTGACGGCGTGCCCGCCGATCGATCCGTCGCGTCAGGCAGTACGCCGTATGGCGCGAAAACCTGCCAGGTCGGCTCACCGGCACGGCGCGCGGGTCGCGCGCGCGGCGACTCCATGGGCAGGCGGCATGCCCCGGGCCGGGTGCCGCGCGCGAAGCCGCGGTGCGCATGGCGTGCGGATCGGGCTTCGCTGTCGTGCCGGTGGCGCGGTCGTGGCACGGCATGTCGCGACGCGTGCACGGCACGCTGCTGCGCCGCGGCGTATGATCCGCGCAACCCGGCACGATGGATGTCGGGGCGCTCGAGGAGCCCGTCATGAATCGCCTGATCCCGACCGCTTTCGCCGTGGCATTCGCGCTCGCACCGGTGGCGGCATCGGCCGACGTGCCGGTATCCGCGACGCTGCAGTCGCGCCAGGCCACGCTCGCGCCCGATGCGTTCGAGGCGCTGCGCAGGAAGGTGCTCGCGCAATGCGGTCTCGAGGCGACCGCCGACCGGCTGCCGTGGTACTTCCATTTCGAGTTCGGGCGCGCCCTGCTCGAAGCCGGCGATGCGCGTCGCGCGGTCGTCCAGCTTGCCCAGTCGGTCGACCTCAACCCCGTGCCGCGCGCCGACAAGCGCCTCTACGGCATGTGGTTCACCGACTACCTGCCGTACTTCGAACTCGCCGATGCGCACGCGCGCCTCGAGAACTGGCCGTGCGCGGCGCATGCGCTCGAGCTGTCGCGCGCCGCGGGCGAATCGGGTTCGGGTCGCATCGATCCGCGACGCCAGCGCGCCGTGGAGGACGCGATCGGAACGCACGGCGACGCGATCGGTGCCTGCCATCGCGACGACGTGCTCGATCCGCGCATGGCCAGCACGATGTAGGGATCGCGGCTGAAGCCGCTCCCACAGGTGCCTTGCGATCTGTCCGGGTGGGGATGGATCCTCGCGGTCGAAGACCGTCGTTCCCACGAATCAATCCCCCGTGGGAGCGGCTTCAGCCGCGATTCCTACAGCGGCGCGTTGTAGAACGCGATGAATCTCGGCGAATAGAACGTCGCGTCGGGCTGGCGCGTCGCATCGAGGCGGCGCGCTTCGACGATCGCCTGGCGCGCATTGGCTGCTGCGTCGGTGGAGTCGCTGCCGATCTGGGCGAGTTGCCAGGCGGCGGCGGCGCGCAGGGTCTGCAGGTGCCAGCCGACGCGCGGATCGGCAGCCGGCCTGGCGCTCAGCCTCAGCACCTCGGTGTAGCGACCGGCGAGATAGGCTTCGAGCACGGGACGCAAGGCTTCCGCGGCGGCCGAGCTGACCGGACGTGCATCCGTCGGTGTCGGCGACGTTGCAATGGGGGTTGCCGGCTTCGCCGGCGTCGAGACGGGGGGAGGCGACTGCACGACCGGCCGTGAAGGCGGTGCCTCGGCCGGCCGCGTCGGCGGCGCCTGCGCCGGTGGTTTCGACTCGACGACCGGCCCACGCGTCTCGACCGGAACGGTCGGGGTCGACGGCTTCGCGTCGGATGCGACGGCGCTGCCGCAATCGGCGCGGCCGCGTTGTTCGACCTCGCCGAGCGCGGCATTGGCGGCGACGAAACCCTTGTTGGCGGACTCGTTCCAGAAGCGCAACGCCGCGGCACAGTCGCCCTGGCGCAAGGCCGCGAGTCCGGCGTAGTGCTGCGGTGCATAGACTTCGTAGCGCTGGCCGTACAGGCGCAGGCGCGGCGCCGGTTGCGCATTGCCGGCGATCGCGCTGTCCATCAGTCGCGCCGCCTCACCCCAGCGACCATCGCGCACGGCCTCGAGTCCGCGCGCGTAGTCATCCTTCCAGTCGGCCAGCGCCGGCAGCGCGGCCAGCGCGAGCACGACGCCGAGTGCGCGCGCCCTACAGGCCCGCATTGCGCAGGTACTCGTCGGCACCGAGGGACGGGAAACTGCCGCTGGCCTGGCTGCGCTGGCGCGCCTGCACGCGCGCGAACGCGGAAACCGTCTTGCTCGACTTCGGGTGGCGCAGGGTCACGTAGTAGCTGCCGGCCGGCAGGTTGAGTTGCAGCGGCGTGCTGCGCTCGGCCGGCAGTTCGATCGGCTTGCGCGCGGCATCGAGCACCTGGTCGACCAGGCCCCACGGCTGCGCGTTGATCACGAGGATGCCCTTCTGCGCCTCGAGTTCGGCCTCGCGCTCCTTGTGCAGGGCGACCACGCGCGCCTCGGCCTCGGCGTAGATCGCAGCCAGCGGCCGGCTGTTGGCGAGTGCGGTCGAGCTCGCGCGGATCGCGGCGAGGCTCGCGTCGGCACCGTCGGCCGTACCGGCGTTGCGCACGTCGTCGGCGAGCACGTCGGCGAGCTGCTGCTCGTAGCGCGCGGCAACCTCGTCGCGCGTGCCGCGCAGGCTGGCGATCTCGCGCGCGATGGCGACGGCATCGTCGTTGGCGAGCGGTCGCTTCTGCCTACACGATCGTCTACCGGATCTGCGAGAACCTGAATCCCGCCAACTG
>JAFLDX010000124.1 GCA_017302215.1 Lysobacterales bacterium | reverse complement strand
GCCTGCCCGCGCTCGCCGCCGACTGCCGTGCCGATGCATACGACGCCATGCAGGAGCTGCGCATCGACGGCCTCGCCGACGGCGCGACGATCGCGCGCGCCCCGAACAGCGCGAACCCGGCCAGCGTGCGCCTGCGCGCACTCGGTGCCGGTGGCGAGGTCAGCTGGCTCGTCAACGGCCGCCTCGCGGCGATCACGCAAGGCAGCGCCGTGTTCGAACAGACCTTCGCCGAAACCGGCACGCAGACGATCACCGCGCTGACCGCGGCCGGAGCGTGGGCGCAGATCGAGATCGACGTGCTGCGCTGACGACGTCGAGGCCACAACGCCGCGCTTCCTGCAGGAAGAGGCTTCAGCCGTGATGCCCTGTCCGTACCACGTCACAAAGAACACGCAGCGCGCCTGAGGCTCTCCTTACGCGTCGAGCCCGGCGGCCTCCGGCTGGTACAGGATCTTCGTCACGGCCAGGCGCGTCGAACGCCCTCCCGGCAGCGGCCAGTCGATCGACTGACCGACCGACAGGCCGATCAGGGCGGCGCCGACCGGGGCGAGCACCGATACGCGGCCGTCGCTCGAGTCGGCATCTTTCGGATAGACGAGACGCAGCACGCGCGTCGCGCCATGGGGCTCTTCGCGGCACTCGACCTGCGAGTTCATCGTCACCACGTCGGCCGGGATCGCCGCCGGCTCGCGCACGTCGGCGCGCGCGATCTCGTCCTCGAGCCGCGCCGCCGATGCCGGCAACGTGTCGCCCGCCTGCGCGAGCAGCGCCTCGAGCCGGCGCACGTCGCGCGCGGACATGATCAACGAAGGAGCGGATGTCGGGATGGCATTCATGGCGCAGCGCGCACACGCG
This sequence comes from Lysobacterales bacterium, assembly GCA_017302215.1. Taxonomy (GTDB): domain Bacteria; phylum Pseudomonadota; class Gammaproteobacteria; order Xanthomonadales; family Rhodanobacteraceae; genus Dokdonella. The sequence continues at coordinate 9,202 of JAFLDX010000124.1, read as the reverse complement.
CGGTGTGCGTCCTCGGGTCAGTGTGGAAAGGCGACCGTAGTCCGCGCCGCCGACGAGGTCAACCGGCCCGCGCCGTGAATCGCTAGAATCGCCGTCCCGCCCCGGAGTGCGCGCCCATGCCCTCGTTCGACATCGTCTCGAAACTCGACGCACACGAGGTCTCGAATGCGGTCGACCAGGCCAACCGCGAACTCGACAAGCGCTTCGATTTCAAGGGCAGTGGCGCGGCCTTCGAGTACGCCGACGGCGTCGTCACGCTGAAGGCCGATGCCGAGTTCCGCCTCAAGCAGATGCAGGACATCCTGCTGCAGCGCCTGGCCGCGCGCGGCATCGACGTGCGTTGCGCGAAGATCGAGGATGCCGAGGTCAATCTGGCCAGCGCGCGCCAGAAGGTGGTCCTGCGCCAGGGCATCGAGCAGGCGCTGGCAAAGAAGCTCGTCAAGCTGATCAAGGACGCCGGCGCGAAGGTGCAGGCGCAGATCCAGGGAGACCAGCTGCGCGTCACCGGCAAGAAGCGCGACGACCTGCAGGCGACGATTGCCCTGCTGCGCGCGAGCGACGTCGAGATGCCGCTGCAGTACGAGAACTTCCGCGACTGAGACGCCGCGCGCTTCAGGCCGGTCGCGCGCTCGAGGCGATGCGTGCCATCAGCGAGCGCAGGGCGAGCGGCTTGAGCGGCTTGTGCAGCAGCCAGGCGCCTGCCGCCGCGACGAGCTCGCGCACCGATTCGCCGTGGTCGGCCGTGATGATCACGCACGGCAACCTGCGCGCGCGAAAGCCGAGCGCATCGCGCAGGTCGAGGCCGGTGACGCCGTGATCGAGGTGATAGTCGAACAGCAGCAGGTCGATCGCGGCCCCGGCAAAGGCCGCTTCGGCCTGATGCGGCGTGCGCGCGACGAACACGTCGCAGTGCCAACCCTCGAGCAGGGCCTGCATCGCGCGCAGCACGGCCGGATCGTTGTCGACGACGAGCACGCGGCTGCGCGGCAATGCATCGGTCGCGACGCCGGGTGCCGCCCCCGGTCCGGCGACCGGTTCGGCGCGCGGCACTTCGATCGCGAACATCGTGCCGCGACCGACCTGCGAGCGCAGGTGCAGGCGGTGGTCGAGCAGGCGTGCGATTCGCTCGGCGATGGCGAGGCCGAGGCCGAGGCCCTCGCCGGCGTCGCCGAGTCGTCGGAACTCCTCGAACACGAGGGCCTGGTCGGCCTCGGGAATGCCGGGCCCGCTGTCCCAGACCTCGATCGACAGGTGATCCCCACGGCGCCGGCAGCCGAGCACGATGCGGCCGTGCCCGGTGTAGCGGACCGCATTGGCGAGGAAGTTCTGCACGACCCGACGCAGGAGTTGCGGGTCACTGCGCACCCAGGCTCGCGAGCCGACGCAGCGCAGGGTCAGCCCCCTGTCTTCGGCCAGCACGCGGAACTCGGCCGCGAGGCCACGCAACCATTCGTCGATGCAGAACACCCGCACGCTCGTGCGCATGCGCCCCGAGTCGAGCCGTGACATGTCGAGCAGGCCGGCGAGCAGGCCTTCCGCCGAGGTCAGTGCGCCATCGATGTTCGCGACGGCCTCGCGCGCGTCGTCCGTCGCGAGACGCTGGGCCAGTGCATGCGTGAACAGGTGGGCGGCGTTGAGCGGCTGCGCGAGATCGTGGCTGACCGCCGCGAGGAAGCGCGTCTTCGCCCGGTTGGCGGCCTCGGCCTCGGCCTTTGCCGAGGCAAGCTCGGCGGTGCGGGCGGCGACGCGCAGCTCGAGCGTCTCGGCCACGCGCTTCAGTTCCGCTTCGCTGCGGCGGAACGCGGTCACGTCGGTGAACGTGGCGACGAAACCGCCACCCGGCATCGGATTGCCGCGGATCTCGACGACACGCCCACCGTTGCCGCCCGGAAACCGGCGCTCGGCCACGTACGGCGTGCCCGCGCGCATGTGGGCGATGCGCTTGCGCACCTCGCCGTCGACGTCGCGCCCACCGGCGAGCCCGCGTTCCGCGTTCCAGCGCACGAGGTCCGCGATCGGCACGCCGACGCGCAGCAGCGCCGACGGGAAGCCGAACAGGTCGGCATACGGCTGGTTCCATGCCACCAGGGCGAGGTCGCGGTCGACCACGCTGATGCCCTGGCTCATGTTCTCGAGCGCCGCCTCGAGCACGCGCTGGTTGAAGCGCAGGTCCTGTGAAGCCTCGCCGACGATCGTCGCCACGGTCTCGAGTTCGTCGGTGCGCTCGCGCCGTGCGACCGACACGAGCAGGCGCGCCGATGAAGCACCGATGACTGCAGCGAGCTCGTGCTCGACCTCGGCGATCAACGTCTCGGGTGCGGTGCCGGTGGCGCTGCCGTCGAACAGGCCGTGGACGCGCTCGGGCGGCAGGAAGCGTGCCGACAGTTCACGCAGCTCGAGCATGCCGATCACGCCGGGGTCGCGCCGCGCGCGCGCATGCGCGAGGCGCGAGTTGCCGACCAGCAGCACGACCGCGACGTTGGCGGCGAGACTGATCGCGACCGCACGACCGAGCCGGCTCCACTCGCCGAGTCCGGCCAGCTGGTCGGGCGCGAGCCAGGCGATGCCGAACGGGCCGTCGCGCAACCAGCCGCTCTCGGTGCCGGCGAGCGCGGGCAGCAGCAGTGCGTACAGCCAGGTCAACGTGCCGACGACGAGACCGGCACCGACCGCGCGCGCGCCGAGTTGCGGTCGGTAGACCGCGACGAGCACGCCCGGCGCGATCGCCGACAGCGCCGAGAACGATACCGCGCCGATGTCGGCGAGCGCGTCGCTCGCGACCAGCACGCGGCTGTACGCCCAGGCCAGCAGGATGACCACGACGATCGTCGCGCGGCGCTGCACGAGCACTTCGCCGCGCAGGTCGCTGGCCTCGCCGCGCCCCCAGCCGGCCCGCACGCGCAATGGCGCGATCCAGTGGTTGCCGATCATGAGGCCGAGCGCGAGCGTGGCGACGACGACCATGCTCGTCGCCGCGCTGAGACCGCCGAGGAAGGCGACGAGGGCGAGTCCGCCATGCTCGCTGGCCAGCGGCAGGGCCAGCACGTAGAGGTCCGACGGCACGCCGAGCGGCGCGAGCAAGGCGTCGCCGGCACGCGCGAGCGGCAGGATCGGCAACGCGATCAGCAGCATGTACAGCGGGAACAGCCAGCGCGCGGTGCGCACGTGTTGCGGATCGCGGCATTCGACGACGCCGGCGTGGAACTGGTGCGGCAGGGTGAACATGGCCAGTGCGCCGAGCACGATCAGTGCGGCGAAACCCGAGCTGTCGCCACTCGGCGGCGCTGCCTGCGTCGCCGGCAAATCGATGCCGAACCAGACGAGCGCCCCGAGCGCGAGCATCGCGACGAGCTTGAACAGCGACTCGAACGCCATCGCGAGGACGAGGCCGCGGTTGTGCTCGGTCGCGCTCGCGCCGCGCGCGCCGAACAGGATCGCGAACAGGGCCATGACCAGGGCGACCCACAGCGCGCTGTCCTGCCAGGCCGGCGCGACGAGTTCCTGGCGACGGATCAGCATGCCGTAGCTCATCGCCACCGCCTTCAGCTGCAGGGCGATGTAGGGGACGATGCCGAGCACGGCGACCGCGGTCACCAGCGCCGCGAGTATCGGGCTGCGGCCGAGCCGGATCGCGACGAGGTCGGCGATCGAACTGCTGTTGTGCGCGCGCGCGATCGCGACGAGGCGCATGAGCAGGCCGAACGCGAACACGTAGAGAAGGATCGTGCCGACGAAGGTCGGCGGCAACCACCAGCCCGAACGCGCGGCCTGCGTCACCGTCCCGTAGAACGTCCACGAGGTGCAGTACACCGCCAGCGACAGCGCGTAGACGACCGACCAGTGGCGCGCGAGGAACCCCGCACGGCGGTCGCCGAGCAGGGCCGCGCCGAAAAGCAGGCCGAGCCAGAGCAGGCCGGCCGCGATGACACCGAGATCAGGCAGCATGGGTGCGAGCCGCGGCGTTCGGGGCGTGTCTTGCGGTCGCCATCAGCGTACTGCGCACGCGCCGCGTGCCGGAATGCGCGCCGCCGCTATTGCAACGGCGCGCCGAGCGCAGCGGCCGCCTTCGCGACCCAGCGCAGCTGCACGCCGTCGCGCGTGTCGTAATCCGCTCCGCCGTAGCCCCACCAGTCCCAGCATGCCTTCGGATTCAGCGGCGCGAAACTCGCTCGTGCCTGAGGATACAGCACGACCACGCGGTAGACGTCGGCCCAGCGGTTGTAGCCGGCATCGCGCACGAAGGCCTCGCCGACCGCGTCGACGTTCTGCTGGCAGCCGTGGAAGGCGATGTGCAGGCCGCAGGTTTCCCCGCCCGCGCACGCCTTCGGCACGTAGAGGTAGCCGACGTCGGCCATCAGCGCGTCCTTGCCGTCGGTCCGGTAGGCCGCCTGGTCGAAGCGGCGCAGTTCGCCGTCGCCGGCGCCCGCCGCGGCCGGTGCGACTCCGTACAGCGCGGCGAACGCCGCGCCGGCCCCGTCGTAACCGCACTGGCCGAGGTACGGCGACTCGCTCTTGTCGCACGCGGCGCCCTTGTCGAGCGTCGGGAAGGTGTGCGCGAACGCGCGCGCGCTGTCGACCTTCACGTCGGTCACGCCGAGCTGGCCGTAGAGGTCCGCCGCCGCGCTGCTCACGCCGAGACCGACCGTCGTGTCGAGTGCGCCGTGGAAGACCAGCACCGCGTCGCCGGCCAGTCCGGCGAGTGCAGCGAGCTTGCCGCTGCCGGCGCGCTCGCGCACGACACCGGCGAGCGCGCCCGCATCGGGCAGCTTGTCGGGCGATGGTGCCAGGCATGTTCCAAGCGCCGTCTCGAGACTGCCGCGCGCGCACCCGTAAGGACCGCCGGCGAACAGCGCTGCGCCGGCAATGCGATCGGAGAACGCGAGGTGGACCTGGGTCGCCATGTAGGCGCCCGACGACAAGCCCGACACCGTCGTGCGCGACGGGTCGAGCTTGAGCGCCGGCAATCCTGCCACCGGCGCTTCGCCCGAACACGCGGCCAGACCCAGGGCGCCAGCAAGCAGCATGCCGGCACGGTGCGATCCGCGCGGGAAGAAGGCAACGACGCGGATGCGCACCGGTTCGACTCCGCGGCTCAGAACGAGTAGCGCGCGGTCAGCGCGTACTGGCGCGGCGCACCGTAGAACCCGGTCATCACGCCGAGCGCCGTGTCGAGGTTGTAGCCGGTCGTGCGGTACTCCTTGTCGGTCAGGTTCGTGCCCTGCAGCGAGAACGTCCAGCGGTCGTTCGTTCGCCAGATCACGCCGGCATTGACCAGGCCGTAGCCGTCCTGGCTGATCGGGGTCGCAACGCGCGTGACCTCGGTCGTGGCGATGACCTTGCTCTGGTAGCTGTAGCCGAGGCGGAACGCGAGGTTGCCGGCGTCGCCGACATCGGTGTTGTACTCGAGGTTCACCGCGCCGGAACGCTCGGGAGCGTTGGTGAACTCCTGCTCGTTGGCGATGTCGAGGCCGCGCCACAGGTACTCGTCGTACTTCGTCTTCAAGAGGCCGAAGTTGCCGCTCAGCAGCCAGTTCGGCGTCGGGCGCCACTGGTACTCCACCTCGACGCCCTTGGCCGTGCCCTTGCCGGCATTGGTGAAATCGCCGAAGAAGGCGTCGTCGACGCCGTCGCCGTCGCTGTCGTAGGCGGTGAACACCGACAGCTGGATGTCGTCGTACTTGTTGTAGAACGCGGCGAGGTTCAGGAAGAACGTGTTGTCGGCCAGGGCGAGCTTGCTGCCGATCTCGAAGCTGTCGACCTTCTCGTCGTCGAACGGCTCGGCCGAGCGCGGCACCGCGGTGGCCTGCGCGCGGATGTTGTAGCCGCCGGACTTGAAGCCGCGCGAGAACAGGCCGTAGACCATCGCTTCCGGCGAGATCTGGTAGTCGAGCGAGATCTTCGGCGAGGTGTTCTTGAAGTTGATCTTCTTGTCGAAATCGGCGGCGACCGAAATCGGCGTGGTGAACGAGGCATTGGCATAGCCGCGGTTCAGCACGTCGGCATGCTTGTCCTCGTCGGTGTAGCGCACGCCGGCATCGAGCTTGAGCTTCTCGGTCAGGTCGAACGTCCAGTCACCGTAGACCGCGATGCTCTTCGTGTTGACCGTGCCCTGGGTATCACCGAACAGCAGGTTGAAGAAGTTGTTGAGCACCTGGCCGCCCGCATCGCCGTCGAACGAGTACAGGCCGAGCACGCCGCGCGAGCGCCCGCCGGCATCGTAGTTGAGCTGCAGCTCGTTGGTGGTCTGCTCGTCGCTGTAGAACGCCTTGACGTCGGCGATCTTGGCCTGGGTCGTGTCGAAGTCGATGTTCGTCTCGGTATCCGACTCGCGATGCGAGAGGATGTACTTGAGGAAGAACGCGTCATTGATCATCCAGCTCGCCGTGGCCGACCATCCCTCCATGCTCGTGTCGTTGACGTTCGGCATGCCGTTGCGCACGTCGTAGCGCGAATCGAGTGGCGCCACGCCGGGCACGAAGCGGTTCGCCGCGAGCATCTTCGCGCCGCGCACGCCGGACTGGTCGTCCATCCAGTCGTAGTTGAACTGCACGTCGAAGGTGTCCGAGGCGAAGATGCCGAACGACAGGCGTGCCGCATTGATTTCCTTGTCGCTGACCGGCTGGCCGGTGACGATGTTCTCGCCGAAGCCGTCGCGGTTGAGGCTGGCCACCGCGACGCGGCCGCGGAAGGTGCCGTTGTCGTCGAAGGCGCCACCGACCGCGCCCTTGACGTCGAGCTGGTCGTAGTTGCCGGCCGTGACCTGGCCGTAGCCGCTGAAATCGGTGCCGAGCTTGCGCGACACGTACTTGATCGCGCCGCCGATCGTGTTCTTGCCGTAGAGCGTGCCCTGCGGGCCGCGCAGCACCTCGATGCGCTCGACGTCGAACACGTCGAGCAGCGCGCCCTGCGGACGCGCGATGTAGACGTCGTCGAGATAGACGCCCACGCCCGGATCGACGCCCCACAGCGGATCGGACTGGCCGACGCCGCGGATGTAGGCGGTGATCGTGCTGCTCGAACCGCGCGCGGCGTAGATCTGCGTGTTCGGCACCTGGGTCGCGATGTCGGAGAGGTCCTCGACGTTGAGCGTGTCGAGGCGCTCGGGCGTGAACGCGGTCACCGCGATCGGCACGTCCTGCAGGGTTTCCTCGCGCTTGCGCGCGGTCACCGTGATGCCTTCGAGCGTGGTGGAGGCCGACGAATCCTCGCTGGCGGCGGCCTGGCCGCTGCCGGCCTGGTCGGCGGCATCCTCGGCCTGCGCCGAGGCCTGGCAGGCCACCGCGAGGGCGAGGCCGATGGCGAGACTGATCCTGTTGCGCTTCATGACGCCCCCTCTTCTGGCGATATGGCTGATGTGAGTCACGATCGGCGAGCCCTGCGCCCGCATGCGGGCCCCGGGTTTCCGGCTGGCGGCAGTCTGGGGGCGGCAGACCCGGGGCGACACCTGTACCTTCGTACAGTGGGCCGCGGCGCGCCGCGCTGCCGATACTCCGCGGCCAGTCGCGCCCGTGCGCGCCGGAGGCTCCGGATGTCCCTGCTGATCGTGCTGGCCGCGCTCGCGTTCCTGATGGTGGTCGCCTACCGCGGCTACAGCGTCATCCTGTTCGCGCCGGTGGCCGCGCTCGGCGCCGTACTGCTGACCGACCCGTCGCTCGTCGCGCCGATGTTCACCGGCCTGTTCATGGACAAGATGGTCGGTTTCCTCAAGCTGTACTTCCCGGTGTTCGTGCTCGGCGCGGTGTTCGGCAAGCTGATCGAGATCTCGGGTTTCTCGAAATCGATCGTCGCGGCGACGATCCGCATCGTCGGTGCCCAGCGCGCGATGCTGTCGATCGTGCTGGTCTGCGCGCTGCTGACCTACGGCGGCGTGTCGCTGTTCGTCGTCGTGTTCGCGGTGTATCCGTTCGCGGCCGAACTGTTCCGCCAGAGCGACATCCCGAAGCGCCTGATCCCCGGCACGATCGCGCTCGGCGCCTTCACGTTCACGATGGATGCCCTGCCCGGCACGCCGCAGATCCAGAACATCATCCCGACCGGCTTCTTCGGCACGACCGGCTGGGCCGCGCCCGTGCTCGGCACGCTCGGCGGCGCCTTCATCCTCGTGCTCGGCATGATCTACCTCGAGTCGCGCCGCCGTGCCGCCGCGCGTGCCGGCGAAGGCTACGGCACCGCTCTCGTCAACGAGCCGGAGCCGTTCCGCGGCGACCGCCTGCCGCATCCGCTCGTCGCGATCCTGCCGCTCGTGCTGGTCGGCGTGTCGAACTTCCTGTTCACGCGCTGGATCCCGGCGTACTACGGCAGCTCGCAGTCGTTCGTGCCGTCGGTGATCGGCACGCCGGCGCCGGTCGTGCAGGACGTGGCGAAGGTCGCCGCGATCTGGGCCGTGGAAGGCGCCCTGCTGGTCGGCATCCTCGTCGTGCTGGCCTTCGCCTGGCGCGCGGTGTTCGCGCGCTTCGCCGAGGGTTCGCGCAGCGCCGTCGCCGGTGCCCTGCTCGCCTCGATGAACACGGCGTCCGAATACGGCTTCGGCGCGGTCATTGCGGCCCTGCCCGGCTTCCTCGTCGTCGCCAATGCCCTGCAGGCGATTCCCGATCCACTCGTCAACGAGGCGATCTCGGTGACCGCCCTCGCCGGCATCACCGGCTCCGCGTCCGGCGGCATGAGCATCGCGCTCGCCGCGATGTCGGAAAGCTTCATTGCCAACGCGCACGCCGCCGGCATCCCGATGGAGGTCCTGCATCGCGTGGCTTCGATGGCCTCGGGCGGCATGGACACGCTGCCGCACAACGGCGCGGTCATCACGCTGCTCGCCGTGACCGGGCTGAGCCACCGGCAAAGCTACAAGGACATTTTCGCGATCACCCTGATCAAGACGCTCTCCGTGTTCGTCGTGATCGCGCTTTTCTACCTGACCGGCTGGGTCTGAGCGGAGCCGTGCGCGAAAGCGGTAGGGAGTGAAACCCGGAGGACATGAGGGGAGATCCGGGCCCGCTTCATCGCGGCTGAAGCCGCTCCCGCAAGGTATCGGCTCTGTGCGAGCGGCTTCAGCCGCGATGCCCTGGCTGTACCACTTGAAGCAAACGCGCTCAGAGCACGTCGCGCCAGTTCATCCACCAGTGTTTCGGCTGCGCGGGCAGGCGCATCCACCACGCGTCGACGGCGGCGCGGTCGCCCGCGGCGAGTGCGCGGCGCTGCGCGGGAT
>JAFLDX010000123.1 GCA_017302215.1 Lysobacterales bacterium | reverse complement strand
TGCGCGGCGACCGCGACGGTGACGACGCGCTGCGCCTCGCCGTCGCGTTCGTGCGCGGTCGCCGGGTCGACTGATCCGCTCGCGCGCCCGCGCATCGACACGATCGCCTCAGCGCGCCGGCGCGCTGCCGGTCTGCTCCGCGCGTTCGAACCGCCACAGCCGCCAGGCGAAGAACAGGCCGAGCGCGACGAGCACCGTGTAGAACCACATGCCGCCGGCATAACCCGCCGGATTCTGCGGACCGGCGCCCGCACGATCGTTGAGCAGGCCGACCACGACCGGTACGATCGCCCAGCCGATCTGCTGGCAGAATGTCATCAGTGCGTAGGCCGAACCGAGCCGGCGCGGATCGACGCGATAGGCGACCGCGGGCCACAGCACGGCCGGGATCAGCGAGAACACGGCGCCGAGCAGCACGGCCACGACGAGCAGGGTCAGCGGGATCGGCTGCGCGCCGAACGGCATCGGCACCGACGGACCCGGTGGCAGGTAGGTGACCATCAGGAACAACGGCAGCATGATCGCGGTGCCGACTGCCATGAACAGGCCGCGCCGGCCGACCCTGTCCGCCCACAGCCCGAACAGCGGGGTCAGCACGATCGCCGACATCGGCAACAAGCTGCTGAGCATGCCGGCGGCATCGCGGTCGAGTCCGTGGGCCTGCTGGAAATAGTCGATTGCGAAACTGCGGAACGGGAAGATCGTCGCGTAGAACACGACGCACAGCGCGACGATGTACCAGTAGGCACGCCCGAAGGCATACAGGCGACGCAGGTCGAGGCGATCGCCGCCGCCATCGGGGCCGAGGTCGATGCGCCCGGAGGCGCGCCGCTCCATCATCGCGTAGAGCATCGCCGCTGCAAGGCCGGCCGCGGCCACGCCGGTGGCCAGCCACAGCGGGTCCTGCCAGTTTGCATAGAGTGGAGCCGCGAACGACGTCGACCAGTCGGTCGCGGCCGAACCGAGGCGCGAGAACGAGAGATTGAGGCCGAACGCGAAGCCGAGTTCGCGTCCGCTGAACCATTTCGCCAGGACCGTGGTCGCCGCCACGATCAGCGGCTCGGCGCCGATGCCGAGCAGGAATCGTCCGGCCAGCATCGTCTCGTAGCGCGAGGTGGCCGCGGTCAGCACCGCCGCGACGACGCAGATCGCGGCGAACAGCGGGATCGCCCGGCGCGTGCCCCAGCGGTCGATGATGTAACCACCCGCGAGCAGAACGAGCAGGGCCGCGATGTTGTAGGCGGTCGACAGGAAACCGATCTGGCCGTAGCTGAAACCGTTCTGTTCGCGCAGCAGGTCGACGACCGGGTTCAGCGCGTCGTAGGCGTAGTAGTTGCCGAACATGGCGAGACTGACGAACAGCAGCACGGTCCAGCGCTGTGCCATCGTCGGCGGTGGCAGGTTCGATGTCGTCACGGTCATCGGATGGCCCTCGCCGAATCAAGGATTCTCCGAGCAACCCGATCGCGGCTGAAGCCGCTCCCACAGACTTCGTTCGGAGCATCGCGACTGAAGTCGCTCCCACAAACTTCGTTCAAGGACGCACGACTCCTGTGGGAGCGGCTTCAGCCGCGACGGCCTGCACGGGGTGAGTCCATCCTGGACTCACTTGACGCCGTGCATGAGGCGCTGCACGAGCGGCGCGATGATGAAAAGCAGCACGCCCGAGCCAACCAGGGCCCAGAAGCCGAACGTGTAGCCCGCATGCGCGGACTGCACGGTCATGCCGCCGCTGCCGCTGACGTGGCCGGCGAAGATGCCGGCGAGGTTGTTGCCGATCGCGATCGACAGGAACCAGCAGCCCATGGCCATGCCGGACAGGCGCACCGGCGCGAGCTTGGTCGTCATCGACAGGCCGATCGGCGACAGGCACAACTCGCCGACCGACTGGATGACGTAGACCATGAACAGCGTCCAGAACGGGATCTTGCCGTTGCCGTCGACCATGCTCGACAGCGCGACCATCAGCAGCAGGAAGGCGAGGCCGTTGAAGATGAGGCCGAGGCCGAACTTGCGCGGGATCGACGGGTTGGCCTTGCCGAGGCGCACCCACATCCAGGCCATGAGCGGCGCGAGCGTGATGATCGCGACCGAGTTGACCGACTGGAACCACTCGAGCGGGAAGGTCCAGCTGCCGAAGTCGCGGTTGACGATCTGGTCGGCGAGGAACGTGAAGGAACTGCCGGCCTGCTCGAAGAACATCCAGAACAGCACGTTGAACACGAAGATCACGAGCATCGCGAACACCTTGTCGCGCGCGACCTTGCCCTCGCGGATGCCTTCGGCGACCAGCATGACCGCCGGAACCACGAACAGCGCCATCAGGATGCCCTGCAGCACGGTCGCATCGATGGTCAGCAGGAAATAGAACAGCGGGATGCCGATGACGAGGCCGAGCAGCGCGACGAGGCCGATGCGGCCGAGGCCTTCCTGGCCGGGAGCCGGAACGCCGATGCCCTTGAGCTGGCTGCGTCCCACCCAGAACCAGATCAGGCTCAGGATCATGCCGATGCCGGCCGAGATGAACACCCACTGGTAGTGCGGATCGCTGTCGGTGCCGAACACCTGGCGCGCGAGCCAGCCGGTCACGACCGGCGCCACCATCGCGCCGATGTTGATGCCCATGTAGAAGATCGTGAATCCGGCGTCGCGCCGCGCGTCGCCCTGCAGGTACAGCTTGCCGACCATGGTCGAGATGATCGGCTTGAACAGGCCGTTGCCGACGATGATCGTGGCGAGACCGAGCTTGAACATCGGCTCGGTCGGCGAAGCGAGCAGGAACAGGCCGAGTGCCATGAATACCGCACCGAGCAGGATCGAACGCTGGAAGCCGATCAGCTTGTCGGCGACGTAGCCGCCGAAGATCGCGCCGGCATAGACCAGCGCGAGGTAAGCGCCGTAGAGCTCGCTCGCGGGCTTCTGACCGGAGGCATCGCCGCCGTGGAACTGGGCGACGATGTACAGCACCATGGCCCAGCGGATGCCGTAGAACGCGAAGCGTTCCCAGAACTCCGACATGAACAGCATCCACAGCGGCTTCGGGTGGCCGAGGACCTGCGGGAACTCGGGCGGTGCGTCGGAGGCGGGTGTGGCGGTATTGCCGCTCATGCGGTACTCCCCTGGTCGAGCGAAGGTTGGACCGCCGCAGCATCACCGACGCCGGCGGGGGCGTCAATGCACGTGCCTGCTCAATCCATCCAACCGGCCTTCCTGTAGAGCCGAGCTCGCTCGGCTCAAGCGTCGCGAACGAGCGAAAGCAGCGGAGCAAGCTCCGCTCTACGAAGCAGGGGGTCGTAGAGCCGAGCTCGCTCGGCTCAAGTGCCGCGAAGGAGCGAAAGCAGCGGAGCAAGCTCCGCTCTACGAAGCAGGGGGTCGTAGAGCCGAGCTCGCTCGGCTGAAGCGCCGCGAACGAGCGAAAGCAGCGGAGCAGGCTCCGCTCTACGAAGCGGGGTGTCGTAGAGCCGAGCTCGCTCGGCTCAAGCGCCGCGAAGGAGCGAAAGCAGCGGAGCAGGCTCCGCTCTACGGAATCAACGGCAGCGGAGCAAGCTCCGCTCTACTTCGGCAGCGGGTCAGGTCGACGGCGCAGCCGTGGCGCCGATCACCGTGCGCACCTCGAACAGCTCCGGGAAGAAGCGCAGATCGAGCGCCTTGCGCAGGAAGGCCACGCCCGACGAGCCGCCCGTGCCGCGCTTGTAGCCGATGATGCGCTCGACCGTCTTCATGTGACGGAAGCGCCAGAGCTGGAACGATTCCTCGACGTCGACGAGTTGCTCGCAGAAGTGGTACTCGGACCAGAACTCGTCGGCGTTCGCGTAGATGCGTTCGAACACCGGCACGAGTTCCGGCACGAACGCATGCGGTTGCGACCAGTCGCGCTCGACGCAGCGCTCGGGTATCGCATGCCCGCAACGCCAGAGGTGGCGCAGGAACTCGTCGTACAGGCTTGGCGCATCGAGCGCGTGCTGCAACTCGGCCTGACGCACGGGATCGTGGGCGAACACACCGATCATGTCGGCATTCTTGTTGCCGAGCAGGAACTCGAGCAGGCGGTACTGCCACGACTGGAATCCCGAGGCCGGGCCGAGCACGTGGCGGAATTCCTGGTACTCGGTCGGCGTCAGCGTCTCGAGCACGGCCCATTGCTCGAACAGCTGGCGCTGGATCTGCTTCACGCGCGCGAGGATCTTGAGGCACGGATCGGTCTGGTCGATCGCGAGCAGGCCGATCGCGGCGCGCAGCTCGTGCACGATCAGCCTCATCCACAACTCGGCGACCTGGTGCTGGACGATGAACAGCATCTCGTCGTGATGCGGCGGCTGGCTCAGCGGCAGCTGCGCCGAGAGCAGCGTGTCGAGCTGGAGATAGCCGCCGTAGCTCAGGCGGTCGCGCAGGTCGGTTTCGATGCCCTGCTCGAGTTCGCGTCGGTTTTCCATTCGGACCCGCGGATCGTCGATCGGCCTTGCACGCTACCGGAGGCCTGCGTTGCGCGCCAGACCCCCGACCCGCATGCGCGCCTGGCGCACGCGGTCCGGAGGCCGCGCCTCAGTCCTCGAAGTCGTCGGCGAAGATGCGGTCTTCCTCGATCTCGTCGACCAGTTCCTCGCAGGCGGAGAACTCCGAGGTGTCGCCCGACGGGCTGGTCGCCGTCGCGGTGATCGAATCGCCCTCGATCGCATCCAGCTCGCTGATCCAGAGACTGAATCCTTCCGTGCAGTTTCCGTCGCTGCATGCCAGGCAGGCACCGCCGGGCACCGGGCAGTAGGCAAGATTCGGGATCGAGAACTCGACCGCACCGACGAGACGCTGGCCCTCGCCGTGTCCGTTCGCTTCGCACGACGCGCCGGCGAACAGTTCGACGCGATAGGGCCCACCCGGCACCGAACGCAAGGTGCCGCGCACATTGATCGGCCGGCCCACCGGAATCGCCCCGGTGCGCATGCGGATCGCCTTCGACAGCGACGGGAAGTTCTGGCCACGGTTGGCCACGCAGCCGCCATCGATCGGACAGAAGGACGGATCGTTGTCGTTGGCGCTGACGCCGTTGCTGCCGAGGTCGATGCCGAGCGCGTCGTTGAAGGCGAACGTGTTGCCATTGATGCGGTTGCGTCCGCCGGCATCGAGGTAGATGCGCACGCCGTCGTCGCCATTGCGCCCGACCGCGTTGTCCGGCCCGATGGTGTTCTTCCATGCGCCGTTCTCGACCATGATGCCCATGCGGCCATTCGGCGGAATCAGCGAGAACGCGCCGGTACCACCGCCGATCGTGTTGTCGACGACGCGGTTGCCCGTCGCGTTGTCGCCGGCGATGCGGATGCCGTCGACCGTGCTGCCGGCGATGAGATTGCCGGTCACCTCGTTGTCGCCGCCATTGATCAGGATGCCGGTGCCGTTCGGCAATGCGGTCAGTGAATTGCGCGAGAGCCCGAACACGTTGTTGATGATGCGGTTGCCGTTGCCGCCACCGCCGAGGAACTGCGCGATGTGCACGCCGACGCCGCTCGAACCGCTGATCAGGTTGCGCGACGAGACCGCGCTGCCACCGATGTTCGTGTCGCTGCCGCCGAGGATCGCGATGGCGTCGGTGTTGCCGGCGAGCGTGATCGCCGAGCCGCCGCCGCTGGCCGCCACGACGCCGCCGAACTGGCTGCCCTGCACGCTGTGCGCGGTGCCGAAGACGAGCCCCACGGCAAGATCGTAGTTCTCGAACGCGAGCGCGCGTACGGTGATGTGCCCGCCGTTGGTCGCCAGATCGCCCATCGCCTCGATGCCGATGCCGCGCGTGCCGCCACCGTTGAGGACGATGCACGGCGCGCCGTTCCACAGCGCCTGCTCGCCGGTGTTCGGCACGGCACCGGGTTGGGTCGATCCGTCGAAGCTGACCGAGCCGTAGACCTGCAGCGAGCCGCCCGGCGTGATCCGCTTCGGACAGCCACCCGGAATGTTGAAGCGGATCTGGTTGTAGGCCGGATCGGTGTTGGCGAGGTTGAGCGCCCAGGCCAGCGAGCCGGTGCCGCTCGCGTTGGTGTTGGTGACCGTGTAGACGCCGGTGCCGTCGACCGGCGATTCGAGCGCGCCCATGTCCGGTCGCGCGCCGATGACGCGGTCGTTGCCGGCCTGGTCGACCTCGGCGAGGCCGTCGGGCACGGCGCTCGTGCCCGTGTTCACGGCCGGCGAACCGGGTTGCGGGATGAACTGCGCGTCGAGCTGCGCGGCGACGCTCGTGTTCTCGCCCGAGCCGCCGACGAGTCCGGCGCTGCCGGAGTAGCTGATACCGTCGTAGCGGTTGTTGCGCGCATAGACGTCCGCGCTCGAAAAGATGTCGTCGCCGGAGCGACTGAAAATGCTGTTGTAGAGGTAGGCCGTGCCCGGGGCTGCGCTGTCGCTGTCGATGTCGAGCCGGCCGCCGGAAATCGTCGAGTTGACCATGGTCAGGTTCGACGACGAGCCGTAACCTTCTTCGTTGAACGGCAGGTCGACGCCGACGCCGGTGTCGGCCGCGAAGCCGCTGCCCGGCACCGCGACGGGCGACGTGAACAGCGAGTTGGCGATCTTGACGTGGTGGCACCAGCCCACCGCGGCGAAGCCGGCCCCGTTGATGCGCACGCGGCTCAGGCTGAACAGGCGCCGGCTTCCGGGACAGTCCGAAAGCACGATGCTGATCATCGACAGATGCGTGCCCTGGAACGTCAGGCCGGCGACCGAGGCGTCGCCGGTCAGCGTGCGGATCGACAGGCGGCTGCCGTTGCTGCTGCTCAGCGTGGTCGCGCCGGCCGCCAGCGAGTACGACGAGCAATCGGCGTTGTAGCCGCCGCGGATCGTCAGCTTGCCCGCCGGGATGATCGATTCGACCTCGGGCTCGTAGACGGCGTCCTGGGACATCGTGACGGTTCCGCTGCGGATCCTGATGACGCTGTCGGTACCGTCGATCTCGGCGTCATCGAGCGCGCTGCGCAGCCCGGACAATCCGCTGACGCAGTATTGCGTCTGCGCGAACGCGGACGTGGACATGCAGATCGCCGCAA
Organism: Lysobacterales bacterium; assembly: GCA_017302215.1. Classification (GTDB taxonomy): domain Bacteria; phylum Pseudomonadota; class Gammaproteobacteria; order Xanthomonadales; family Rhodanobacteraceae; genus Dokdonella. The sequence continues at coordinate 3,057 of JAFLDX010000123.1, read as the reverse complement.
GCAGGGCGAGATTCCTGAACAACGCACGGACGGACATCGCGGCATTCCTTCATCGGATCGGGCTTGCCCCTGTCCACGGCCGATGCCACGCGCGCGGGCCATCGATGGCGCCGCAGCGCCCCGACAGGGTCGCGCGCCGCGCGCCTGCTGCGCCGATCCTTGCACCGGCGCGCCCGGCTTTGGTATCAAAGGAAACGATTCGTCGTGGCGCGGGGACATCCCTCGGTGCGGCATCGCGCAAGCCGGCACTGGATCCGGGACCCGCGCGGCGCCTTCGCACCGAGCCCCACGCTCCCGCCTGGCGGGACGCCACGGTTTTCCCGGCACCCACCCGGGTCCGCCCTTCGAACGCGCATCGCGCGTCGATTCGCGTCCCAGCGGAGATTCCCATGCCCACCGCCGCCACCTTCGAGATCGAATACCTGCAGTTCCTCGATGCCGACGGCTCGCTCGCGCGCAACGACCTGCCCGCGTTCGCGCGCGACACGCGCCAACTCGTCAAGCTGTACCAGGAAATGCTGATGGTGCGCATCTTCGACGCCAAGGCGATCGCCCTGCAGCGCACCGGCAAGCTCGGTACCTACGCACCCTGCCTCGGCCACGAGGCGACCTACCTCGCAATCGGCAGCGCGATGCAGGAGGACGACGTCCTTGCGGTCAGCTATCGCGAGTACGGCGCGCAGTTCCATCGCGGGGTGAAGCCGCGCGAGTTGCTGCTGTACTGGGGCGGAGACGAGCGCGGCAACGATTTCTCGGGTCCCGCGCACGACTTCGCTTGGTGCGTTCCGATCGGCACGCAGTGCCTGCATGCCGCCGGCTCGGCTCTCGCCTTCAAGATCCGCAAGGAGCCGCGCGTCGCGGTCTGCACGATCGGCGACGGCGGCTCGTCGAAGGCCGACTTCAACAGCGCGCTCAACGTCACGGGCGCGATGCAGTTGCCCCTCGTCGCGGTCATCGTCAACAACCAGTGGGCGATCTCGGTGCCGCGCGGCGCGCAGACCGGAGCGAAGACACTCGCGCAGAAGGGCATCGCCGCCGGCCTCGAGTGCCTGCAGGTCGACGGCAACGACCTCATCGCGATGCGCGCGGCGATGGACTATGCGATCAAGCGCGCGCGCCACGGCCACGGCGGCATGTGCATCGAGGCAGTGACCTATCGTCTGTCCGACCACACCACGGCCGACGATGCGCGCCGCTACCGCAGCGAGCAGGAAGTGAAGGATGCCTGGGCGCGCGAACCGCTGCGGCGCATGAAGGCCTACCTGATGGCGCTCAACGCATGGACCGAGGAAGAAGAGGTCGCGTGGAAGGAGCAGTGCACGCGCTACGTCGACGCCGAGGTCAACGCCTATCTCGAGACGAAGTCCCAGCCGGTCGAGGCAATGTTCGACTACACCTATGCCGAACTGCCGCCCGACCTCGTCGCCCAGCGCGCCGAGGCGGTGGTGAGGGGCTAGGGGCTAGGGGCTGGGGGCGAGGGACGAGGGGCTAGGGGCGAGGGCGCGAGAACCGCCGATCGACGCAAGCGAAATGGCTCACTCTTGCCCACCCTGCTTCCCGCGACCAGACCCCTCGCACCTATCGAACCCCGCGCCCTCCCCGCTCGCCCCTAACCCCTATTTCCTTCGCCCCCGCCCCTAACCCCTGACCCCTAGCCCCTATCTCCCCATGGCCCAGATCACCCTCATCGAAGCCGTCACCCAGGCCCTGGCCTGGGAGATGGCGCATGACCCTTCGGTCGTCGTCCTCGGCGAGGACGTCGGCGTCAATGGCGGCGTTTTCCGCGCCACGCTCGGCCTGATCGACCGCTTCGGCGCCGAGCGCGTGATCGACACGCCGCTCGACGAGACGACGATCGCCGGCCTCACGGTCGGCCTCGCCGCGCAGGGCATGAAGCCGGTCGCCGAAGCGCAGTTCGAGGGCTTCATCTACGGCATGCTCGAACAGATCATTTGCCACGCCGCGCGCCTGCGCAACCGCACGCGCGGGCGCATGAGCGTGCCGGCGGTGTGGCGTGCGCCGTGGGGCGGCGGCATCCGCGCGCCCGAGCACCATTCCGAGGCGAACGAGGCGATCTTCACCAACGTGCCGGGCCTGCGCGTCGTGCTGCCGTCGTCGCCGGCGCGCGCCTACGGCCTGCTGCTCGCATCGATCCGCGATCCCGATCCGGTGATCTTCTTCGAGCCGAAGCGAATCTACCGCCAGTACAAGGAAGAGGTCCCCGACGACGGCGAGGCACTGCCGCTCGATGTCTGCTTCGTGCTGCGCGACGGCAGCGATGTCACCCTCGTCACCTGGGGGGCACAGGTCAAGGAAACGCTCGAGGCCGCCGACGCGCTCGCCGCCGAGGGCGTTCGCGCCGAGGTCATCGACGTGGCCACGCTGAAGCCGCTCGACTTCGACACGATCCACGAGTCGGTGAGGAAGACCGGCCGCTGCGTGATCGTGCACGAGGCGCCGCGCACGGCCGGCTTCGGCGCCGAGATCGCCGCGCGCCTCGCCGAGCACGCGATGTACGACCTCGTCGCGCCGGTCGAGCGCGTGACCGGCTACGACACCCACATCCCGCTGTTCCGCCTCGAGATGAAATACCTGCCGAGCGTCGAGCGCATCGTCGCCGCGGCGCGGCGCACCCTCGCCGCGAGCTGATCCGAAGGACCCCGAACGATGAGCGAGACCAAGCAATTCCTGCTGCCCGACCTCGGCGAGGGCCTGCCCGACGCGACGATCGTCGAGTGGTTCGTCAAGCCGGGCGACACGATCCGCCTCGACGAGCCGCTCGTCTCGATGGAAACCGCCAAGGCCGTGGTCGAGGTGCCTTCGCCGTACTCGGGCAAGGTCGTCAAGCAGTTCGGTGCAGCCGGCGACGTCATCGTCACCGGTGCGCCACTGGTCGAGGTCGCGCTCGATGCGAACCTGCCGCAGCGCGCCGAGGCCGAATCGACCGGCCACCACCACGGCCCGCCGGCGAAGACGACGACCGGCGCGCCGGCACCGCAGGCACCCGGCAAGGTTGTCGCCTCGGACGAAGGCGGTGCGATCCGCGCAGGCGGCGCC
>JAFLDX010000122.1 GCA_017302215.1 Lysobacterales bacterium | reverse complement strand
TAGAGCCGAGCTCGCTCGGCTGAGGCGTCGCGAAGGAGCAGGAGGCAGCGGAGCAAGCTCCGCTCTACGGGAGCGGGGTCGGTGCGTGCGAGGGTTCGTAGAGCCGAGCTCGCTCGGCTGAGGCGTCGCGGAGGAGCAAGAGGCAGCGGAGCAAGCTCCGCTCTACGGGCGCGCGGTCGGTGCGTGCGGGGTTCGTAGAGCCGAGCTCGCTCGGCTGAGGCGTCGCGGAGGAGCAAGAGGCAGCGGAGCAAGCTCCGCTCTACGGGAGCGAGGCGGCGCGGATTGCGGAGCGGAGCAAGCTCCGCTCTACGGAGGCGGGGTTGGTGCGGCGTCGCGTTTGAGGCGGTCGCCGCGAGCGTGGATAATCCGCGGTTTCCCGCGGGAGCCCCGATGAGCGCACGCATCCTCGACGGCAAGCGCATCGCCGACGAACTGCTCGATCGGCTGAAGATGCGCGTGGCCGCGCGCGTCGCGGCCGGCAAGGCGCGGCCCGGGCTCGCGGTGATCCTGGTCGGCGACGAGGCTGCCTCGGCGGTCTACGTGCGCAACAAGCGCCGCGCTTGCCGCCACGTCGGCTTCGAGTCGTTCGACTTCGACCTGCCCTCGGCGACGACCGACGCCGAGCTTGCCGCCCTCGTCGACCGCCTCAATGCCGATCCGCGCGTGCACGGCATCCTCGTGCAGTTGCCGCTGCCGCCGCATGTCGACGCGAATGCGCTGATCAACCGCATCGACCCGCACAAGGACGTCGACGGCTTCCAGGCCGAGAACGTCGGTCGCCTCGTGCTGCGCCAGCGCGGCCTGCGCCCGTGCACGTCGAAGGGCGTGATGACCCTGCTCGCCAACACCGACCGGCCCGTGCGCGGCCGCCACGCGGTCGTGGTCGGCGTGTCGAACCACGTCGGCCGCCCGCTCGTGCTCGAACTGCTTCTGGCCGGCTGCACGACGACCGTCTGCCATCGCTTCACGACCGACCTCGCCGCGGAAGTCGCGCGTGGCGACATCGTCGTCGTTGCGGCCGGCCGACCGGGCTTGGTCCGCGGCGAATGGATCAAGCCCGGTGCGGTCGTCGTCGACGTCGGCATCAACCGCCTCGACGACGGGCGGCTCGTCGGCGACGTCGAGTTCGCGCCCGCGGCCGCGCGCGCCGCCTGGATCACGCCGGTGCCGGGCGGGGTCGGCCCGATGACCGTGGCGACGCTGATGGAAAACACGTTCGAGGCGGCCGAAAGCTTCTTCGACTGAGCGGAATCTCCGTCATTCCCGCCAACGTCGTCATCCCGGCGGCTTTCCACAGCCGAGGGGTGCGTCATGCAGGAGATGCTCCCTGGCAGCCGAAGGCTGGCCATCCGGCGCCGGCGCTCTTCGACCCACGGAAGACGCTGGATCCCGGCCTGCGCCGGGATGGCGGTGAAGTGAGGGTTCTCGAGAATTCCGGAGGCCGGCGCTGGCTTCGAGCGACGGAAGGCGCTGGATCCCGGCCTTCGCCGGGATGACGGGGAAGCGAGGGTTCCCGAGTTTCCCCGCGGTCGATGCTGCCCGAATCGACCCGTGCATCGGGCGCCACGACGCGTCGCCATGGCGCGCTGCCGGCGACGACGCTAAAATGATGCATTGCAGCCCTGCCTGGCCTCCGATGCGTCTACTCGCCGATGCCCTGACGTTCGACGACGTCTATCTCGTTCCCGGTCACTCCAATGTCCTGCCGCGCGATGTCGACACCTCGACGCGCCTGACCCGCGGCCTGCGCCTCAACGTGCCGATCCTGTCGGCGGCCATGGACACGGTCACCGAGGCCCGCCTCGCGATCGTCATGGCCCAATGCGGCGGCATCGGCATCATCCACAAGAACATGCCGTACGAGCAGCAGGCCGCCGAGGTGCGCCTGGTCAAGAAGTTCGAGGCCGGCGTGATCCGCGATCCGCTGACCGTGCAGCCCGACACCTCGATCCTCGATGTCATGCGCATCACGCGCGAGCACGGCATCTCGGGCGTGCCGGTGGTCGACGGCGACCAGCTGGTCGGCATCGTGACCAGTCGCGACATGCGCTTCGAGAAGAAGCACGACGACCCGGTGCGCAACATCATGACGCGCAAGGAACGCCTCGTCACGGTCAGGGAGGGCGCGTCCGAGGACGAGGTGCTGGCCCTGCTGCACAAGCACCGCATCGAGAAGGTGCTCGTCGTCAACGACGACTTCCAGTTGCGCGGCCTGATTACGGTCAAGGACATCCAGAAGGCGCGCGACAACCCGCGTTCAGCCAAGGACGAGAGCGAACGCCTGCGCGTCGGCGCGGCGGTCGGCGTCGGCGGCGATACCGAGAAGCGCGTCGCCGCGTTGGTCGAGGCCGGCGTCGACGTGCTGATCGTCGACACGGCCCACGGCCATGCCCAGTCGGTCATCGACCGCGTGGCGTGGGTCAAGAAGACCTTCCCGCGCACCGAAGTCATCGGCGGCAACATCGTCACCGGCGATGCCGCGCTGATGCTGCGCGATGCCGGCGCGGACGCGGTCAAGGTCGGTGTCGGTCCCGGTTCGATCTGCACGACGCGCATCGTCACCGGCGTCGGCGTGCCGCAGATCACCGCGATCGACCTCGTCGCGAATGCGCTGAAGGGCGAGATCCCGCTGATCGCCGACGGCGGCATCCGCTATTCGGGCGACGTCGCCAAGGCCATCGTCGCCGGTGCCTCGACGGTCATGCTCGGCAGCATGTTCGCCGGCACCGAGGAATCGCCCGGCGAGGTCGAGCTGTACCAGGGCCGCTCGTACAAGAGCTATCGCGGCATGGGCTCGCTCGGCGCGATGGAGCAGGGCTCGAGCGACCGCTACTTCCAGGATGCCTCGGAACCGGAAAAGCTCGTGCCCGAGGGCATCGAGGGCCGCGTGCCGTACCGCGGCTCGTTGCGCAGCATCATCCACCAGCTGGTCGGCGGACTGCGCGCCTCGATGGGCTACTGCGGTTGTGCGACGATCCACGAGATGCAGACGCGGCCGCAGTTCGTGCGCGTGTCGGGCGCCGGCGTGCGCGAAGCGCACCCGCACGACATCGAGATCGTCAAGGAAGCGCCGAACTACCGGTTGAGTCGCTGAGCGTGCGCTGGCCGGTCGCCTTTGCCCTGATCGCGACGGCGACGGCCGCGATCGGCGCCGAACCGCCCGCGCGACTGGGCCTCGAGATCGGCGGCACGACGATCGAGGTCGAGGCCGGCCAGCGCTTTGAGTTTCAGGTCGACGGAAAGACCACCGCGGCGCGCATCGTCGAGCTGCCGACGCGACGCTTCGACGAGGCCGGCATACGCTTCGAGTACCCGCGGCATTTCCCGTGGGAGCACGATGCGCCGGACATGTGGACACTCGACGGCAACAGCGCGGTGCTGATCCTCACGCGCGCCGGTGCCGATGCGGACACGACGGCGGCGGACCTGCTCGACGGGGTCGAGGAATCGTTGCGCAGCACACGCCGTACGCCTCGCGAGAAGGTCGTGTTGCCCACCCGCCAGGGCGACATCGAAGGTCTCGCCTCGAACGTTCGCATCGGCAACCTGCAGATGCGCAACGAGGCCTACGTTCTCGTCGCGCAAGGCGCCCGGTTCCTGCTGATCCTGCAGGACAGCCTCGACGACGACGGCCGTCCGACCACCGAGTTCAACGAGATGCGCAAGCGCCTCGCGACCACCCTGGAGTTCTGAGCGCGTGACGAACATCCATTCCGACAGGATCCTGATCCTCGATTTCGGTGCGCAGTACACCCAGCTGATCGCGCGACGTGTGCGCGAGCTCGGCGTCTACTGCGAGATCTGGGCCTGGGACCATGATCCCGGTGAAATCGCCGCGTTCGGTGCGAAGGGCATCATCCTGTCCGGCGGGCCCGAGTCGACGACCGAGCGCGGCGCGCCGAAGGCACCGCAGCAGGTGTTCGACGCCGGCCTGCCGATCCTCGGCATCTGCTACGGCATGCAGACGCTGGCCGCGCAGCTCGGCGGGACCACCGAAGCTGCCGATGCACGCGAGTTCGGCCACGCCGAGGTCGAGCTCGTCGCGCACGATGCCCTGCTCGGCGGCCTCAGCGATCACGACGGTGCACCGCGCATCGACGTCTGGATGAGCCACGGCGACCATGTCGCCAGCGTGCCGCCCGGCTGGAAGATCACCGCGACCACTGCGCGCATTCCGGTCGCGGCGATGGCGCGCGAGGACAAGCGCTGGTACGGCGTGCAGTTCCATCCCGAGGTCACGCACACGAAGCAGGGCGGGGCGCTGCTGCGCCGCTTCGTCACCGACATCTGCGGCTGCGCGACGCTGTGGACCGCGGCCAACATCATCGAGGACCAGGTCGCGCGCGTGCGCGAACGGGTCGGCACGGACGAGGTCATCCTCGGTCTGTCCGGTGGCGTCGATTCGTCGGTCGTGGCCGCGCTGTTGCACAAGGCGATCGGCGACCAGTTGACCTGCGTGTTCGTCGACACCGGCCTGCTGCGCTGGCAGGAAGGCGACCAGGTCATGGCCACGTTCGCCGAGCACCTCGGCGTCCGGGTCGTGCGCGTGAATGCGGCCAAACGCTACTTCAAGGCACTCGAAGGGGTCGCCGACCCGGAGGCCAAGCGCAAGATCATCGGCAACCTGTTCGTCGAGATCTTCGAGGAGGAATCGAACAAGCGCGCCAACGCGAAATGGCTCGCGCAGGGCACGATCTACCCGGACGTGATCGAGTCGGCCGGCAGCAAGACCGGCAAGGCCCATGTCATCAAGAGCCACCACAACGTCGGTGGGCTGCCCGCGCACATGAAGCTCGGCCTCGTCGAGCCGCTGCGCGAGCTGTTCAAGGATGAAGTGCGTCGCCTCGGCGTCGAGCTCGGCCTGCCGCGCGCGATGGTCTACCGCCACCCGTTCCCGGGCCCGGGTCTCGGCGTGCGCATCCTCGGCGAAGTGAAGCCCGAGTACGCCGAACTGCTCGCGAAAGCCGATGCGATCTTCATCGACGAACTGCGTGCCGCCGACCTCTACGACAGGACCAGCCAGGCATTCGCCGTGTTCCTGCCGGTCAAGTCGGTCGGCGTGGTCGGCGATGCGCGCGCCTACGAATGGGTCATCGCGCTGCGCGCGGTCGAGACGATCGACTTCATGACCGCGCACTGGGCACACCTGCCGTACGACTTCCTCGGCCGCGTCTCGAACCGCATCATCAACGAACTGCGCGGCGTCTCGCGCGTGGTCTACGACATCAGCGGCAAGCCGCCCGCGACGATCGAGTGGGAGTGAGGCGAAGGCGTGCTCTCCGCGCTCACCCGCGCTGGCGGGTGGTGCGCCACGCGCTCCATCGTCGATGCGCGCCGCGGCTTCCCGTGCACGGTTCCGACCGTCACGGGAGGCGCTATAGTGGCCACGTCGATCCGACAGGCTGACGCCATCCGCGATGAAGCAAGCCGAGGCCGCCGTCCTGTTCAAGGCCTTGCACGTGCCCGGCGCACCGCTCGTGCTGTTCAACGCATGGGACGCGGGCAGCGCAAAGGTGATCGAGCGGGCCGGGGCGGCGGCGATCGCCACGGGCAGCTGGTCGGTGGCGGCTGCGAATGGCCATGCCGACGGCGAACAGGTGCCGCTCGCGTGGGTACTCGAGAACGCACGACGGATCGTCGCCGCCACCACGCTGCCGGTCTCGATCGACATCGAGAGCGGTTACGGCGCGACGGCCGAGGAAGTCGCCCGCACGATGTCGCAGCTCGTCGAACTCGGCGCCGTGGGCTGCAACCTCGAAGACAGCCATCCGGCGGATGGAACACTGCGGACGACGCGTCTGCAGGTGGAGCGCATCGCCGCGGCGCGGCGTTCCGTCGATCGCGCCTGCCCGGATTTCTTCATCAACGCGCGCACCGACATGTTCTTCCAACGTGACGCCGCGATGCCCGATGCAGCACGGATCGACGCCGCGCTCGAGCGGGCCACGGCCTATGCCGGGGCGGGCGCGAACGGCATCTTCGTACCCGGGCTGGTCGACGAGCGCTGGATCGAACGCTTCTGCCTCGGATCGCCGCTGCCCGTGAACGTCATGATGACGAGCGCATCACCGCCCCTGCAGCGTCTCGCGAACGCCGGCGTCGCGCGCGTCAGCCACGGGCCCGCACCGTACCGGCTGGCAATGGCCGCGCTGCATGATGCGGCCATCGCCGCGCTCGGCGCGACGCGCTGAGCGAGCGCCGCCGTCGCGCAGGATGACATCGCGACGAACGGTTCCGGCGTAGCGCCGCCGCCGACGTGCCGCCGCGTTCGCGCGCCCGCTCAGTCCAGCCGCGGCCAGCCCGAGGCATCGATGACCTCGCGATAGGCATGCCAGGCGGAGTAGGCGAGCCAGGGCATGACGAGGCCGAGGCCGACGAAGGCCGTGGCGATGCCCAGCGCGGTCAGCACGATGATCAGGAACGCCCACAGCGCCATCACGGGCAGGTTGCGCAGCACGGCATGCACGCTCGATACGGCGGCAGTGATCATGTCGACGTCACGGTCGGCGATCATCGGCAGCGAGAACGCGCCCACGGCAAAGGTCAACGCGGCAAACACGCCACCGACCGCGCTGCCGATCGCGAGGTACTCGAGCAGCGCGGTGGTGTCGCCGTCCATGGCCGGCCACAGAGCCGTGATGACCATGCCGGCACGCGACCAGACGAGGATGATGATGCCCTGGGCGAGCGCGAACACGGCGGCCTGCCCGGCGACGCGGCGCGCGAGCACGAACGAGTCGGCGAGGCGAGGGTTGTCTCCGCGCTCGAGCGCGCGGCTCACGCAGTAGAGGCCGACCGCGATCAGCGGTGCGATGAAGACGAAACCCGACAGCAGGGTCGCAAGCAGGGCGAAACGCCCGAGCGTCCAGGCCAGCGCCGAGATCAACATGCTGGCGACGACGATCACGCTGCCGAACAGTGCGCTCAGTCGTGGTGCGCGGCGGAGGTCGTTCCAGCCGAGACGCAGCCAGCGCAGCGGCGCGGACCACGGCGGATGCGAGCACGGCACGACGAACGGACGGGCATCGGCCTCGTGACCTGGACCTCGATCCATTTCGCCCTCGCCGCTCACGGCCGCCAGTTCGCGTTGCTTTCCCAGAACTCGACGCTGCGAAGGTAGGCGTCGCGGTCGAGCGGCACGCCGGAGCCGCCCTCGTCGACGCCGAGGGCGTTGCGCATCATCGTGATCGGCGCCATCGGGATCTCGTCCGGTTCAGCCGTGTAGAGGCAGCCGACGATGCCCCAGTCGGCGTCGATCGGCGTGCGCTCGCGGGCGAGTTGCGCGCGGTCGTAGAGGATCACGACGAGGAAGTCCGCCACCGGAGCCTCGATGCCCTCGAACCAGCGCACGAGCACGGGCAGTTCCTGTTTCGAGCGCGCCTCGTACGCGCTTCGCAGCCGGTGCCGGTTGGTCGCGGTGATCGGCACGGTCAGGCAGCGCGTGGACGTCCAGTTGCGGTGCACGTGCAGGCGGCAGAACGCAGCGTATCCCTCGAGCACGCGCAGGGGCGCCTCCTCGTTGACACGCTGTTCGAATTCGGCGGGCGTGCAGTCCTGGATCGTGTTTCCACGCGGTTCGCGCGGAAACAGGCGGGTGCGGGCGAACGGCGTGAGGACGATCGACATGATGCGCGTGCCGGCGACGATGCGCGCACGCTAGCACGCGTGCCGGCCCGCCCGCAGCCTGCGCGGATCAGGCCGACTCGGCGGAGCGCGCGCCACCCGACAGCGTGCGTGCGCGCCACTGGCGCGGCGATGCGCCGGTCTGCGCCTTGAATGCGCGCGACAGGGCCGCCTCGCTGCCGTAGCCGACCTCGCCTGCGATCACCTTGAGAGCGCGGCCGCGACGCAGGGCCTGCTGGGCGAGACCGACGCGCCATCCCTGCAGGTAGGTTCCCGGAGTGCAACCGAGCGTGTCGCGGAACGCGCCCGCGAAGGCGCTGCGTGACATGCCGGCGCTCGCCGCGAGCGCGTCGAGAGACCAATCGCGCGCCGGCGCCTCGTGCATGGCGACGAGTGCATCGCGCAGGCGCGGATGGGCGAGGCCGGCGAGCAGGCCGCCGCGGATGTGTCCCGACTCCATCAATTCGCGCAGGATCTGGATCAGCACCACGTCGAACAGGCGGTCGACCAGGGCGTGGCGGCCGCAGCGCTCGTGGAAGGCTTCGTCGAACAGCAGCGCGAGCACTTCGCGCGATCCGTGGATCGACGCGAGCGGAAGGTGCAGGAACGGCGGCAACGCCGCCGCGATCGGATTCGCCGAACCGCCGTCGAACTGAAGGCGTGCGCTGGCGAGGTCGGCCGGATGTGCGGGATCGGCGACGAGGCGGTGCGCCATCGGCCGCGCGATCAGCAGGACGCCGGGTTCCCCGATGAGCGCGGTCGATGCGGCGCCGTGCACGCAGCTCAGGCGGCCGCGACGCAGCAGGTGCAGCTGTGCGCCGTCCGCCTCGTCGATCCCGCGGGTTGCTTCGAGCGTGCCGCTGCACGACAGGCGCGCACTGACCGGGAACCGGTCGAGCAGGGTTTCGAGGCGATCCGCCATGGCTTGAACTCCGGATCAAGTTTCATGGACTTTACATCACCCATCGTTCGCCGTCCTCGGGCACAGTGCGCACCGTACCCCCATCTGGAGAACACCGATGTCGATCGAAACCGTGCTCTACACGGCGACCGCAACCGCTACCGGCGGCCGCGAGGGCCAGGCCCGCTCGTCGGATGGCGCACTCGACGTCGCGCTGTCGACGCCGCGCGAACTCGGCGGCGGCGGCGGACCCGGCACGAATCCGGAACAGCTGTTCGCGGCCGGCTACTCGGCCTGTTTTCTCGGCGCGCTGAAGTTCGTCGCGGGGCGCGCGAAGGTCGCCCTGCCGTCGACCACGTCGGTCACCGGAAAAGTCGGCATCGGCCGCATCCCGACCGGTTTCGGCATCGAAGTCGCGCTGAGCGTGAATGCCCCGGGCCTGCCGTTCGAGCAGGCGCGAGATCTCGTCGATCAGGCTCACGTCGTCTGCCCGTATTCGAACGCGACGCGCGGCAACATCGACGTCGCGCTCGTCGTCACGGTTTGATCCGCGCGCGTCCGGGGGGACGCACGCGGTACGCTTGCACGATGAACCCCCCTCCGCCGGCGAACCCGCGAGCCCCCACACCGGCCGTCGACGAACTGCACATGCGCCGCGCGCTCGAGCTCGCGGCGCACGCGCGCGACGCCGACGGCGAGGTTCCGGTCGGGGCCGTGCTGGTCGTCGACGGAGCGATCGTCGGCGAGGGCTGGAACCGCAACATCGCCCTCAACGATCCGAGCGCGCATGCCGAGATACTCGCCCTGCGCGCGGCCGGGAGCCGACTCGGCAACTACCGCTTCCCGGGCTCGACCCTGTACGCCACGCTCGAGCCGTGCGCGATGTGCGCGATGGCGCTCGTGCATGCGCGCGTTGCGCGCGTCGTCTACGCGGCCCACGACCCGAAGACCGGCGCAGCCGGCAGCGTCTTCGACACCCTCGTGTCGGAGCGCCACAACCATCGCGTCGAAGTCGAATCGGGACTGCTCGCAGCCGACAGCGCCGCGCTGCTGCGCGATTTCTTCCGCAGCCGGCGCCTGTAGGAACCGGCTGACCAGCCCTGCGGCAGTCGAAAGCCAGCCGTGATGCTCCGTCTGTACCACCTCAACAGGAAGAAGCATCACGGCTGCAGCCGGTTCCTGCGCAAGCGTGTTCCCGTCGAACCCGCTTCCCCGGACGAGGGAAACGCGACGCGAGATCAGCCGATCGTGCGGCGGAAGTCGAGGTCGTAGCGCGCGCCGCCGGTCAGCGAGTGCAGGCGCAGGTTGGTGATGCGGATCGGAGCGCCGGGGTCCACTTCGGCGACATTCGAGTCGGCCATCTCGCTCGGATCGATCACGGTCACGCCGCCGCTGCCGACCACGTCGAGCACGTTGTCGGCGCCGATCACGCCGAACGTCGCGGCGTCGATGCCGAGGCCGAGCGCGAACGGATTGAGGGCAAGCGCGGCGAGCAGGCGCCCGAGGCGGTCGCTCGCATGGCCGCCCTGGTCGATGACGACGCGGTTGGTCAGGCCGAGACCGGGCGCGAGCGAGGTGCCGCCCATGCGCGGCGTCGGCCCTTGCGCGCCGGTGGC
>JAFLDX010000121.1 GCA_017302215.1 Lysobacterales bacterium | reverse complement strand
CGCCCGCCATGCCGGGTCGCGCCACGGGGCGTGCACGAGCGCGGCCGGCGCGTCGGCGAGTTCGGGCACCCAGCGACGCACGTAGTGACCGTGCGGATCGAACTTCTCGCCCTGGGTCACCGGGTTGAAGATGCGGAAGTACGGCGAGGCATCGACCCCGCACCCGGCGGTCCACTGCCAGCCCTGGGAATTGTTGGCCAGGTCGGCGTCGACCAGCGTGTCCCAGAACCAGCGCGCGCCGTGCCGCCAGTGCTGGCGCAGGTTCTTGGTCAGGAACGAGGCGACCAGCATGCGCACGCGGTTGTGCATCGTGCCGGTCGTCCACAGCTCGCGCATGCCGGCATCGACGATCGGGATGCCGGTGTGGCCCTGCTGCCAGCGGCGCAATGCGACGCGATCGGTGCGTGCCCAGCGGAATCCGTTGAAGCGCGCATCGAGGTTGCGCTCGGGCATGCGCGGAAAATGATGCAGCAGCTGTTGCGAGAACTCGCGCCAGCCGAGCTCGCGCAGGAAGCTTTCGGCGCCGTCCTGCAGGTTCGTGCGGCCCTTGCGCCGGCGTTCCTCGATCGCCCACGCGACCTGGGTGGGCGAGATCTCGCCGAAGTGCAGGTGCGGCGACAGGCGCGACGTGCCCTCGAGGTCGGGCCGGTCGCGTTGCGTCGCGTAGTCCGCCAGCGGGCCGGCGAGGAAATCCGCCAGGGCTTCCTGCGCGCCATGCTCGCCCGGCGTCCAGGTCTCGGCCAAGCCCGCATCCCAGGCGATCGTCGGCCGCAGCGCGAGCGCCTCGATCGCGAGGCCAGCGTCGGGTATCGGCCCCTCGATGCGAGCCGGCGCCGGCAAGGGCGGTCGCGGGGCCAACTGCGTGCGCGCCTTGCGCCAGTATGGCGTGAACACGCGGTACGGCTCGTCCTGCGCGGTCAGCACCTCCCACGGCTCGAACCAGACGGCCGCCTTGTGGCTGTGCGCGTCGATGCCGTCGCCGCGCAGCACGCGCTTGACCTCGGCGTCGCGCTTCTCGAACGCCGGTTCATAGACGCGATTCCAGTGCACGGCCACGGCACCGGTGGCCGCGACGATCTCCTGCAGCGCCGCAAGCGTCGGACCCTGCGCGACATGCAGGCGCGAACCACGCCGGCGCAGTTCGGCATCGAGCGCGACGAGGCTGTGGTGCAGCCACCAGCGACTCGCCGCACCGGGTTGCCACGGCGCCTCCTCGTCGGGCGCATGCACGTACACGGGCAGCACGTGCGACCCGCCGCGCCGCGCGGCATCGAGCGCGGGATTGTCAGCCAGGCGCAGGTCGCGGCGGAACCAAACGAGGGCAAGGGACATGGTCGGGCACGGCGGAGATGGATGCCGACGATAGCGCTTCTTTCGGCCGCTACACTGGAGCTGGCATGAACAAGACGATCACGATGAACGGGGCAACACGCCATCCAATTCGGACATCGCAGCGAATGCGCTGGCGCATGGCAATCCCCACGGTCCTAGCCTGCGTCGGCGCGGGCGTCCTTGCCAGCGAGCCCTTGCCGAGTCACGAGCAGGCGCAACATCAGGTCGAAAGCATGCTGGTCGCCTCGCCTTACCGGATCCCGCCCACCGCGCTGCATGGCCGCATCCGCTACCGATTCGAAATGGATGCCGATCGCGCCTGGTCCTGGCCGACGACGGGCGAGCAGGCCGTGACAAACACACCCACCGGTGTCGTGCTCACGATCTGTGCTGCCTGTGGCGAGGAACCGGTGCCCGACGCGCAGACGCTGCGACGCTACCGCTCACCGAATCATTGGATCGACAGCGATGCACGAGCGGTCATTCGCTTTTCCCGCATGCATGCCGGCGGCGGCCGCGTCGATGTGCGCATGCGGCGCCTGGTCGATGCCGTCCAGCGCCACATGGACGGAGCGATCGACTACCGCGCGTACGCGACGGCGAGCGAAGCCCTGGCAAGCCGCTCGGGCGACTGCACGGAATTCGCCGTCCTGCTCGCCGCGACGGCCCGCGCCGCCGGCATACCGAGCCGACTTGCCTACGGCATCGCCTATTCGAGCCGCTTCACCGGTCGCGCGCACGTTTTCAGCCCGCACGTCTGGGTCCAAGCCTGGGATGGTCATCGCTGGACAAGCTACGACGCGGGATTCGGCCGATTCGACGCCGGGCACATCGCTCTTTTCGTCGGCGACGGCTCGATCCACGGGCTCGAGGATGTCAGCCGCGCAATCATGGCATTGCGTCTCGTCGAGGCAGCCGAAGTCCGGACTGCGTCACCCGCTTCCCAGAAGCGCCGCTGATCGAACCTGACCGTGCGGGAGCCCGAACCGTGCGCTCAGCGGCGCGGAGCGGGGTCCTTCAGCGGCAAGACCGCGTCCGGCTCACCCGTTTCGACGATCACGGGAAGGTCCGGCAGACCGCTGTCGTCGACCCACGAGGCGTGTTCGGCCTTCGAAACTCCACCGACGACGATGATGATCATCTCGTCTTCCGGTACCGCGCCCGTCTCTGGCGGAGCCGTGCGCTCCTGCCCGGCCATCACCGCACCGGCGATCATACCCGCCGCCATCGTCGCCCCGAACATCGCTGCACGCGCCTTCGGCAACCGGTACGAAACGCAGACCAGTCCGGTTCGCGCGGCCATAAACCTTCGGCGCTCGGAATCGTCGAGTTCGTCGAGCGCATGCACCTCGGTCGTGCAGTGGGCGCACCAACCGGCAAGGCGCCGCTGCTCGTCGACGCCGAGGGGACACGGACGATCAATGTGCGGATAGCGGGACATGACGGGCTCCGCGTGGGGCTCGCCGTCACTCTACGCGCCCGACGACGCCCTCGCCAGCGTCCCTCGCCGCGCCATGCGCCGCCCCGGGATTGCCACAAGCGCACCGGTATACTGCGCACGCCGCACGCCGCGCGTGCGCGCACACGAATCGTGCATGCCCACTCTGGAAGGTCCCGCGATGCTGCCCCTCACGTCCCTGCCGCGCCTGCGGCGCCCCGTCGCGATGTTCGCTGTCCTCGCCCTTGCCGTCCTGACCGGCGCGTGCGGAAAGCCGCCCTCGGGCGTTCCGGCCGTACAGGCACCACCGCAACCGGTCGTGGCCGATCCGGCAGCGGCGAAGACGCAGGGATTCGCCCTCGTTTCGGCACGCGCCGAGCAGCACGAGGGCCAACTCGCACTGACCCTCGACTTCTCGCGCAAGCTGACCGGGTCGCAGGCCTTCGATACGCTGATCACGGTCAAGCGCGAAGGCGCCGAGCCGACGACCGGCAGCTGGGCGCTCGACGAAGATGCCAAGACGTTGCGCTTCCCGTTCGTGCAGGCCAACGCGAACTACACCGTCACGATCCGCGAAGGACTGACCGCCGTCGACGGCAGCACCCTCGGCGCGCTGAGCAAGGAGGTCTACACCGGCCCGCTCGAACCGGCGGTCGGCTTCGCCGCGCAGGGCAGCGTGCTGCCGGCGCGCGACACGCGCGGGTTGCCGGTCGTCTCGGTCAACGTCAAGGAAGTCGACGTCGAGTTCCTGCGCGTGCGCGACGGCGAGGTCGCGAACTTCTTCGCCGCCTACCAGAAGAACGGCAAGCGCAGCTCGTGGGACCTCGACCCGCGCTACGGCTGGTACAACCGCAGCGGTAAGCCGGTCACGCAGATCGCCGAATCGGTCTACGCCAACCGTTTCGTGCTCGCCGGCAAGGAGAACGAGCGCGCGCTCAACTACCTGCCGATCCAGAACATCAACGAGCTGGCCCAGCCGGGCCTCTACTTCGCCGCGCTCAAGCCGGCCGGCAGCTTCAACGACGAGTACGAGACGAGCTTCTTCTTCGTGAGCGACATCGGCGTGCACACGCGCGCCTACAAGGACTCGCTGTTCGTGCACGCGGCTTCGTTGAAGAGCGGCGAACCGATCGGCGGCGTGGAGTTGCACATCGTCGATGCGGCCGGCAACACGGTCGCGCAGGCCAAGGCCGACGCGAGCGGCAACGCGATGCTGCCGTGGAAGCTCGATGCCGCGCACGTGCTCGTCGCGCGCAGCGGACGCGACGTCTCGTTCGTGCCGTTCAACCAGCCCGCGCTCGATCTCTCGGAGTTCGCCGTGGCCGGTCGCGAGCAGGCCTGGTTCGACGTGTTCGCCTGGTCCGGGCGCGACCTCTACCGCCCGGGCGAGACCGTGCGCCTGTCGGCCCTGCTGCGCGATTTCGACGGACGCGCGATCAAGCCGCAGCCGCTGTTCGTATCGCTCAAGCAGCCGGATGGGCGCCTGTACGCCGAGGCGCGACTCGAGCCGAAGGACCTCGGCTACTTCGAGTGGTCGCGCGAGATCCCTGCCGACGCGCCGACCGGACGCTGGCAGGTCGAGTTCCGCACCGACCCGAAGAGCGAGGAGGCGAGCCAGGGCCTGACCCTGCGCATCGAGGAGTTCCTGCCCGAACGCCTCAAGCTCGACCTCGCCAGCGAGCAGAAGACGCTCGCGCCCGACGAGGCGCTCACGCTCGACGTTCAGGGCGACTACCTCTACGGAGCACCGGCCGCCGGCAACCGCTTCACGGCGCGCCTGACCGTCACCGCCGACGTGCATCCGGTCGAAGCATTCAAGGACTACTTCTTCGGCGACCCGCTGATCGACCTGCCGAAGGAAGCGAAGGACGTGCTCGACCTCGAACTCGACGAGCAGGGTCATGCACGCGAGGAGATCAAGGTCTTCGAGGAAGCCGCACCGAAGGCACCGGTGCTGGCCCTCGTCGCCGGCAGCGTCTACGAGACCGGTGGCCGCACCGTCACGCGCACGCTCAAGCGCACGATGTGGCCGGCCGACGTACTGGTCGGCGTGCGCCCGTTGTTCGATCCGCAAGACGGTGCCGACGCGAATGCGCGTGCCGGCTTCGAGCTGATCCGCGCCAATGCCGCGGGCGAGCAGTTGCCGGGCAAGCTGCGCCTCAAGGTCGTGCGCGAGCGCCGCGACTACCACTGGATCTGGGACAAGGAGAGCGGCTGGCACTTCAACTACAACCAGAGCTACGACGACCTCGAGACGCGCGAGATCGCGACCGAGGCCGGCAAGGCGACGCGTTTCGACGTGCCGGTCGAATGGGGCGGTTACCGGATCGAGATCGAGGATCCGCAGACCGGCCTCGTCATGCGTTTCCCGTTCACCGCCGGCTGGAGCTGGGACGACGACAACCGCGGCAGCGAGGCGCGCCCGGACAAGGTCAAGCTTGCACTCGACAAGACGTCCTACCGCGCCGGCGACACGCTCAAGGTCACGCTCACGCCACCGCATGCGGGCCCCGGCGTGCTGATCGTCGAGTCGGACAAGATGCTCTACACGCGCAACATCGATGCGCGTGCCGGTGCGACGTTCGAGATTCCGGTCACCGAAGACTGGGAGCGCCACGACGTCTACCTGACCGCCCTCGTGTTCCGCGGCGGCTCGGCCGCCGAGCGCATCACGCCGGCGCGCGCGGTCGGCGTGGCCTTCGTGCCGATCGACCGCAGCGAGCGCACGGTCGCGGCCACGATCGAGGCACCTGCGCTGATGAAGCCGCAGGCCGACCTGCCGGTGACGATCAAGGTCCCTGCCCTCGCCGGCAGGAAAGCCCATGTCACCGTGTCGGCGGTCGATGTCGGCATCCTCAACATCACGCGTTTCCCCGTGCCCGACGCGAGCGCGTGGTTCTTCGCCCAGCGCCGCCTCGGCATCGATGCGCGCGATCTCTACGGGCGCGTCATCGAGAGCTACGACGGTGGCCTCGCGCGGCTTCGCTACGGTGGCGACATGGCCCTCGACGCCTTGCCGCAGGCGCGACGCCCGACCGCGAAGGTGCTGACCGTGGATCTGTTCTCCGGCGCGGTCGCGCTCGATGCCCAGGGCAATGCCAAGGTCGTGCTGGCCGTGCCGGACTTCAACGGCACCCTGCGCGTCAGCGCGCTCGTGTTCGCCGAGGATCGCTACGGCAAGGCCGACACCGAGACCGTCGTGCGTGCGCCGCTCGTCGCCGAGATCAGCACGCCGCGCGTCATGGCGCCGGGCGACAGCGGCTCGGTCGCGCTCGACCTGCAGAACTTCTCAGGCAGCGAGCGCACGTTCAAGGTGCGTGTGGCGAGCGAAGGGCCACTCGCCGTGCGCGAGGGCGAACGCAACGTCACGCTCGCCGACAACGCCAAGACCACGCTGGCGGTGCCGCTGACGGCAACCCAAGGGTATGGCGTCGGCCGAATCCGGGTGACTGCCGAAGCAACTCCGGGAGGCGACGCGATCCGTGTGGACCGACGCTTCGAACTGGTCGTGCGCGCCGGCTGGCCGGCCGTGCTGCGCTCGACCACGCAATCGCTCGATGCGCTGGCCCCGATCACGCTCGGAACCGGCACGCTCGACGGGTTCATCGCCGACTCGGTGCAGGCGCGCCTGACCGTGAGCAGCCTGCCGCCGCTGCCGTTCGCGACCGCGCTCGACGGCCTGCTCCAGTATCCGTACGGCTGCGTGGAACAAACCACGAGCAAGGGTTTCGCCGCGCTCCTGCTCGACGAGGCCACCGCGCAGAAGCTCAATGTCGCCGGACTGGGCGCCGACCAGCGCCGCGAGCGCGTCGAGGGCGCAGTCGGCCGCATCGCCTCGATGCAGGCCGGCAGCGGGCACTTCTCGTTCTGGGGCGGCGACACCGGCGTCAACACCTTCCTCACGCCGTACGTCACCGAGTTCCTGCTCGATGCGCGCGACGAGGGGTTCAACGTGCCCGACGCGGTCCTCAAGAAATCGCTCGAGCGCCTGTCCGAGGACCTGCTCTCGGGAGGCCATCCCTACTATTCCTACGACGACGCCGACCACCTTCGCTTCGCCGACCAGGCGTGGTCGGCCTACGTGCTCGCGCGCGTCAAGCGCGCGCCGCTCGGCACGCTGCGCGCGCTGTTCGACAGTGAACGCGAGAAGGCGAAGACGCCGCTGCCGCTGGTCCATCTCGGCGTCGCCCTCAAGCTGATGGGCGACGAACCGCGCGCGCAGAAGGCCGTCGAGGAAGCGTTCACGAAGAAGTTCGAGCGCCCGCGCTGGCTCGGCGACTACGGTTCCGAACTGCGCGACGGCGCCCTGATGATCGCACTCGTGCAGCGCCATGGCCTGTCCAAGCCCGAGTACGGCGGCCGCGTGTTCGAACTCGCGCGCCTGCTCAAGGTCGAGCAGCGCCAGGCCGAGCAGTATCGCTGGAACATCGACGGCCGCCTCTACCTCAGCACGCAGGAACAGATCGCGATCGCCCGCCTCGGCAAGGGCCTCATCGCCGACGGCGACAGCGTCGTCTCGGGCACGCTCGCGATCGGTACGCAAAGCGCGCCGATCTCGCCCGAGCGCCTGTGGAGCCGCAGCTTCGACGCCGCCGCGCTGCGCGCCGGCGTGCGCCTGACTCCGAACGGCACGCCGCCGTTGTACGTCTCGACCGATGTCGCCGGCGTGCCGGCCAAGGCACCGCCCGCCGACGACCGCATGGTCGCGATCACGCGCAGCTGGTACACGCTGGACGGCAAGCCGTGGCAGCCCGGTCCGCTCAAGGAAGGCGACGGGCTCATCGTCGGTCTGACGATCGAGGCCCGCGAGGCGATGCCCGATGCCCTGCTCGTCGACCTCCTGCCGGGTGGCCTCGAGATCGAGAACTTCAACCTGACCGATGCGGCGCAGTGGGCCGATGTCGTCGTCGACGGCATCACGCTGGGCGACCGCAGCAGCGCCGCCGAGGTCGAGCACGAGGAGTTCCGCGACGATCGCTACGTGGCCGCGCTCAAGCTCGGCCAGGGCCAGCAGGCGCACGTGTTCTACCTCGTGCGCGCGGTGTCTCCCGGTACGTTCCTCGTGCCGCCGCCGCTGGTCGAGGACATGTACCGCCCCGGCGTGCGCGGCATCGGGCGCTCGTCGGTCACCTCGATCAGCGTGGCGCGGCCCTGAGCGGAGAGAGAAATTCCTGCAGGAAGCGGCTTCAGCCGCGATGCTCTTGCCGTATCGAGTCCGTACGGCGTCAGGCGAACAAGCATCGCGGCTGAAGCCGCTTCCTGCAATCCAATCTTGCGGAAGTCACCCGTACTGCACCTGCCTGCCACGGCATGACGACACACCGACCTTCCTGGCTCGCACGCGCCTGGCGCCTGCTCGGCGTCCTCGCCGCGGCGATGCTCGTCGTCGCGGTGCTCCTCGATCGCCTGTTCCCGCTGCCACTGCCGGAGGACCGCGGCGGCAGTACGGTCGTGCTCGCGCGTGACGGCTCGCCGCTGCGCGCGTTCGCCGACGCCGACGGCATCTGGCGCTACCCGGTCACGCCGGACGAGGTCTCGCCGCTCTACGTCGAGGCCCTGCTCGGCTACGAGGACCGCTGGTTCCACCGCCACCCGGGCGTGAATCCGTTCGCGCTCGCGCGCGCCTTCGCGCAGATGATGGCGAGCGGACGCGTCGTGTCGGGCGGTTCGACGCTGACCATGCAGGTCGCGCGCATCCTCGAACCGAACACGCGCGACCTCGGCGGCAAGCTGCGCCAGCTGCTGCGCGCATTCCAGCTCGAGGCGCACCTGTCCAAGCGCGAGATCCTCACGCTCTATCTCGATCGCGCGCCGTTCGGCGGTACGCTGCAAGGCGTCGAGGCTGCCTCATGGGCCTATCTCGGCAAGTCCGCGCGCACGCTCTCGCACGCCGAAGCCGCGCTGCTGGCCGTGCTCCCGCAGGCGCCGAGCCGGCTGCGACCCGACCGCTCCGCCGAGGCGGCGCGCGCCGCGCGTGACAAGGTGCTCGACCGCATGTCCGCACTCGGCGTGTGGACTCCCGCGGAGGTGCACGACGCACGCATCGAGACCGTGGTCACGCGCGCGCTGCGCCCACCGCTCGGTGCCGCTCTGCTCGCCGAGCGCCTGCGCGCCGCGCACCCGCGCGAACGGCGCATCGCCACGACGATCGATGCCGAACTGCAGCGTGCGCTCGAGGAGCGCGTGCAGGACTACCTCGCACGCCTGCCCGAACGCACCTCGGCCGCCGTGCTCGTCATCGACAATGTCGATCTTTCCGCCCTCGCCTACGTCGGCTCGGGCCGTTTCGGCGACGAAGAGCGCCTCGGCCACGTCGACATGGTGCGCGCCTGGCGCTCGCCCGGCTCGACGCTCAAGCCGTTCCTGTACGGCCTCGCCCTCGACGACGGCCTCGTGCACTCGGAAAGCCTGCTGGTCGACGCCCCGCAATCGTTCGGCAGCTACCGCCCGGGCAATTTCGACATGGCCTACAACGGGCCGGTCGGCGTCGCCGATGCGCTGCGCCTGTCGCTCAACGTGCCGGCGGTCGAGCTGCTCGAACGGGTCGGTCCGACGCGCTTCGCCGGACGCCTCGCCAACGCCGGCCTCGACCTGCGCCTGCCGCGCGGGGTGCTGCCCAACCTGTCCGTCATCCTCGGCGGCGCCGGCGTGCGCATGGAAGACCTCGTCGGCGCGTTCAGCGCGTTCAACCGCGATGGCCTGGCCGGCCGCGTGCGCTACCGGCCCGACGACGAAACCATCGAACGCCGCCTGCTCTCGCCGGGCGCGGCGTGGATCGTGCGACGCATCCTCGAGGATGCGGTGCGCCCCGGCTATCGCCCTGGCACCTTCGACACGGGCGCGCGCCCGCCGGTGGCCTGGAAGACCGGCACGAGCTACGGCTTCCGTGATGCCTGGGCGGTCGGCGGCACGCGACGGCACAGCCTCGCGGTCTGGGTCGGCCGTCCCGACGGCACGCCGCTGCCGGGCCAGTATGGAGCGGTCACCGCGTTGCCCCTGATGTTCCAGATCGTCGACAGCCTGCCGCGCGCGGCACTCGCCGGCGTGCCGTCAGCCCCGCCCGCGACCGTCGGCGAGAGGGACATCTGCTGGCCGCTCGGCCTGGCCTTCGATCCCTCGGACGTCGACCTGTGCGCGCGCAAGCGCACGGCATGGATTCTCGACGGTGTCGTTCCGCCGACGTTCGCGGAGCGCGATGCACGGTCATGGAACGCCGGCATCGTGCGCGTGCAGGTCGATGCCGACAGCGGCCGGCGCGTGCCGGTCGACTGCGCCGGCCATCGCACGCGCGAACACGCGATCGCGCGCTGGCCCGTGCTCGCCTATCCGTGGCTGTCGCGCGCGGAGCGCCGTCGCGCGAGCCTGCCCGCGCTCGCCGCCGACTGCCGT
>JAFLDX010000012.1 GCA_017302215.1 Lysobacterales bacterium | reverse complement strand
GCCGCGCGCTTCGTGCGCCGACACGCGCTCGCATCGGCGATCGTCGCGATCCTGACCGTCGCCGTGCTGGCCAGCAGCGTGGCCGCGCTCGCCACCGCCCAGCGCGAACGCGCCCAGCGCGAACGCGCCGAGGCCGTACGCGAGTTCCTCGTCGGCGTGTTCGCCCAGGCGAATCCGGACGAAAACAAGGGCCAGCCGTTCACCGCGGTGCAGCTGCTGGAAAAGGGCGAGCGCCAGCTCGAGGAGCAACGCGATGCATCGATCGCCACGCGCGCCGACCTGACCGCCGTCATCGGCGACCTGTACTGGCAGGTCGGCGAATTCGCACGCGCCTCGCCCCTGCTCGAAAAGGCCGTCGCGGCGAGCACCGACGGCTCGGTGCCGGGCGACGTCGAGGCACGCGCGCGGATCGGCCTCGCCAACATGCAGGCCGAGAAGCGTGCGTTCGACGAGGCCCTGGCCAACCTCGATCGCGCCTACGCGCTGGCGCGGGACTCGGGTTCCACCGGCATCCGGCTCGCCGCCGATGCGCGTCGCCAGCGTGCCGACGTGCTCGTGCGGCGCGGCGATTTCGCCGCGGCCGAGCCGCTGCTGCGCGAACTGCTCGAGGTCGATCGCGATGTGTCCGGCGCGCGCAGCGCGGCCGTCGCGACCGACTGGCGCCTGCTCGCGATATGTCTCGAGGAACTTTCGCGCTACGACGAATCGGCCACGGCGTTCCGCGAGTCGATCGCGATCAACCGCGAGCTGCACGGCAACCTGCACAGCAGCGTCGCCTATGCGCTGAACGATCTCGGCCTGATGCTCATGCACCGCGGCGATCTCGCCGGCGCCGAGGCCGCGCTGCGCGAAACGCTGGCGATCGAGGCGGTGCTGCACGGCGAGCAGACGCGAGGCTACTGGGCGATCGAGTCGAACCTGCTGCGCGTGATCGAACTCGAGGGACGTTTTGCCGAAGCGCTGCCGGCGCGCCTCGCGATGCTCGCCAAGGAGCACGCCACGCTCGCCGAGACGACGCCCGAGACGCTCGCGTTCCACACCAACTTCCTCGGCATCGACTACCGCGAGCTCGGCCGCTTCGAGGAGGCCGAGGCGCGCTTCCGCGAGGCGCTCGCGATGTGGCAATCGATCCACGGAAACGCCGCCACGCCGGACAGCGCGCCGGCGCTGATGAACCTCGGCGTGACGCTCGCCCTGCAGGGGCGGCTGGCCGAGGCGGAAACGACGATGCAGGCCGCACTGGCGATCCGCACGAAGCATGAGCCTTCGGGCTCGCTCCCGCTCAACCAGAGCCGCGGCGAGTACGGCAACGTGCTGCGCCTGCTCGGGCGACCCGCCGAAGCCGCGGACGAGCAACGCGCCGCGATCGACGCGTATTCCGCCGCCTTGGGCGCGGCCGGCAACAGCCGCCACCCGGTGCTTTCCACCCTGCTCGCGCAGCTTGCGGAGAGCCAGCTCGATGCCGGCAATGCCGGCGCCGCCGAAGCGAGCGCGAACGATGCACTGGCGATGGCGCGCGAGACCCTGCCGGCGAACAACCTGCGTCTCGGCACGAGCCTGTTCGCGCTCGCACGGGCGAAGCTCGCGCTCGAAAGGGATGAGTCCGCCGTGCCGCTCCTGCGCGAGGCACTGGCCGTGCGCAGTCCGCCGTACCCGGCCGGCGATCCGCGCGTGCTCGAGGTCGAGGTGGCGCTCGCCGACGCGCTCGGCACGAGCGCCGAAGCCCATGCGCTGCGACGCCGGCTCGTCCCGGCGCTCGAAGCGCTGGCTACGCCGTACGCGCGAATCCTGCTCGCGCGACTCGCCGGTGGCACCGAACGACGCCGGACAGCGGTCGATCGCGTGCCTCAGTCCGTGTCCGGGACCGCGCTTGCGGGCGCTGCGGTCGGTGCCGGCGGCGAGTAATCGAGCTGGTACGGCGGCGCGAACCAGAACGGGATGTGGTAGGCGCGTTCGCGCCGGTGGCGATCAGACGACTCGCCGCCGGCGTTCCAGAGCAACACGATCTCGTGCCGACCGGGAGTGAGCCCGCCGGTCGGCAGGTAGCCCTGCAGGCCGCGCGTGCCGAGGTCGCGGCGCTCGGCGAAATCGAAGGTCGACACGTCGACCGCCACGCCATCGAGGGTGACCGTCCACAGGCCGGCCAGGCAGGCACGTCGCTGTGCGCCATCGACATCCCCGGAACAGCGATCACGCAGGATGCGGTTGTCGCGCTCGGGCAGGTACGGAATGAACAGGCGCACGAACGGATCGGCCACGAGATCGGAAGGAATCAGCGGCTCGCGCAACAGCACGTCATCGGCGCCGCGCAGGTTCTCGTAGTGCGCCGTGCGCACGCCGAGCCCGACATCCTCCTCGGTCGAGTACGGATAGTCGCCGATCACCGAGAACTCGCGCGCGGCGCGCATCTGCACGAAGCCGATCGCGGAGGTGAACATCACGATCAGGCCGAACGCGATCGAGAACACGCGACGCGGCAGGTTGCTTTCGAGGACGAGCTGCACCGGCAGGATCAGCTTCTGCGGAAAGAACCAGCCCTGCATGCGGCTCAGCACGTTCACGCTGCGCACCATCCACGCCGGCGCCTCGCGCCCGGCCCGATGCATCAGCCCGGCGGCGCGGTCAAGCATCATCAACGGCAGGCTGATCGCGGCGAGCACGAGGAAGAGCCCGATGATGAACTTGCCGGTGGTGCGATCCGAAACCCCGAAAACGCGACTCACCGCATCGGCGACGACGATGGCCGCCAGCAGCCATGCCGTGACCCACAGGATGGTCAGGGCGATCAGGCTGACCAGGGCGAACACGACCGACGCGAAGCGGTCGGCCGCATCGATCGCCGGGTCGAGGTCGTTCAGCAGTTGTCGCATGCGTTCGCGCGTGATCGGCCCGAGGCTGTCGATGCGCTCCCAGCGGATGCCGCGCGGGAACACCGATTTGAGGCCGATCAGGCCGACCCAGTAGGCACGCGCGATGAGGTGGATCAGGAACGCGCCGGCCAGCGTGTAGCACAGGCCGATCGCGACCGGCAGCGCGAACGACACGAACACGCCGCGTTGCCCGCCGGCATGCACGTCGAGCCGGACCCACTGGTCGAACAGCCAGCCCGGCATCGCGACGAGCGCGACCAGGCTGATGCCCGAGATGATCAGCTCGAGTTCGTCGGTGCGTTCGCGCAGGCGCTCGAAAGCGACGCGACGCTGCACCGGCGGCTCGGCCGGTGTTTCGGATGGAGGGGTGCCCTGGTCGTTCGCCACGCGCATGTCCCGTTGCTCGAACGGCGCCAGTGTACCGGCGCGCGTGGCCCGTTCGCCGTGCGGCTAGAATCCACCCATGCCCGCCTCCCACGACGATCCCGCGCTGTTCAACGAGATCTACGCCGAGCTCAAGCAGCGCGCCCATGCGGTGCGCCGCGGCCAGCTCGGCGAAACCCTCGATACGACCGCGCTCGTCCACGAGGCCTGGCTCAAGCTCAGCACGCGCGCGGGAGCGTACAGCGACCGCCAGCATCTCGTGCGCACGACGGTCATGGCGATGCGCCAGCTGCTGGTCGACAACGCACGCGCGCGCCTGGCGCAGAAGCGCGGCGGCGCGGCGGCGCCGGTCACGCTCACCGCCAACCTCGTCGGCGCCGAATCGGCGATGGCCGACGAACACGGACTGGTCGATGCGCTCGATCGCCTGCGCACGCTCGATACACGCAAGGCCGACGCGATCGAGATGCACGCGCTCGGCGGCGCGACCTACGGCGAGATCGCCGGGTTCCTCGACGTCTCGGAGCAGACCGTCAAGCGCGACCTCGCCGCCGCGCGCGCGCTGCTCGCGGTATGGCTTGACGGGGCGCACGGCCCCGATGGACCACCCGCGCACTGAATTGCGTTTCCGCTTCCCGTCAGCCCGCCGACGGAAGCCTGCCATGTCCGTTCCATCGACTCCCATCGCATCGGTGATCCTGCTCCTGGCGAGCGCGGCTGCCTCCAGCGCCGACTTCCTCGTCGACACGACCAGCGATGACGGCGCCGCCGCGTTCCAGGCCTGCGATGCCGACCCGGCCAACGCGAACTGCTCGCTGCGCGGCGCGCTGGTCGCGATGAACGCCAGTGCCGGCCCGCACACGATCCGCTTCGAACTGCCGGTGTCGGATCCGGGCTACGTGCCGGCGACTTCGCACTGGCGCTTCAGTCCGGTCACGCCTTACCCGTACATCACGCGCGAGCTGACCATCGACGGCTACACGCAGCCCGGCGCGCTGCCGAACACGAACACGCCGGCCCAGGGCGGCAGCAATGCCGTGCTGAAGATCGAGATCGCAGGACCGGGCCGCAGCGCGCAGACCGATGGCCTGCAGGCCGTCAACGGCATCGGCAACGCGACGCTGACCCTGCGCGGAGTCGCCATCAACCGCTTCTTCCGCAACGTGTCGCTGTACAACGTCGCGCCGCACCGCATCGAAGGCTGCTTCATCGGCAGCGACATCACCGGCGCGCAGGGCTTCGACCCGGGCCTGGCCGGCTGGATCGGCGTCGTGCATGGCGGCGGAACCCTGCAGCTTGGCGGCACCGCGCCGGCAACGCGCAACCTCGTTTCCGGGAATCTCTACATCGGCCTCTGGCAGTCCGCGCCGAATCCGCTCGTCGTCGAAGGCAACCTGTTCGGCACGAACGCCGCCGGCACGGCCGAACTGCCGCGCCAGGACTATGCGATCTACCTCAACGCGACCGGGCAGGCGGCCACGATCGGCGGCACTGCGGCCGCGGCACGCAACCATTTCGGCGCGAACCGGTTCGGCGCGATCTACGTCAATTCGCAGGTTCCGGCCGGCATGCCCAACCCGCAGGCCGTGCGCATCGTCGGCAACGTGTTCGGCACCGATGCGAGCGAGACGCTCGCACTCGGCAACGGCCTGAATCCGGCCTCGCCGAGCCAGCCGCAGGCGACGATCTTCGCCTTCGGCGGCGGCCGCTGCGGCATCGCGGTCGGCGGCGACGCGGCGGGCGAAGGCAACCTCATCGCCTACGGCGGTGCGGCCGGTGTGCAGGTATCGGGCTGCACGCAGGCGCCGGTGCTCGGCAACCGCTTCCTGCGCAACCGCACGCTCGCCCTCGACATCAGTCCCGGCAGCAACGCCGATGGCGCAACGCCGAACGATCCGGGCGATGCCGACGACGGCGGCAACCGCCTGCAGAACGTGCCGGAGATGACCGCACTGACCTGTGCCGCGGGCACCTGCACGCTCGGCTTCCGTGTCGACACGGCGGTGGCGAATGCGGCCTATCCGCTGCGCATCGACGTGATGCGCGGTCGCAACGGCCAGCCCGAGGCGCCGGTCGCGAGCGTGACCTATCTCGCCGCGGACGCCGGGCTCGAACGCACGCTCACGTTCGCCGCGGCCGCCCTGTCCGGCGGCGCGCTCGTGCTGTCGGCCACCGATGCCCTCGGCAACACGAGCGAGTTCGGCGGCGACCACCTGTTCTCGGCGGATTTCGACTGAGATGCGACCTGACACGCTTCGCGAACGGAAAGGCTGTACCACCGCTCCAGTGGATCGAAGAATCGCCTCAACGCACGCGCAACCCGCGCAGGAGCGGCTGCCCGTCCTTGATGTCGGTGACCACGAGCAGCGCTTCGCCGTCACGCGCGACGAGGCGCGGCAAGCCGGTCGCGCGGCCGCGCGCGGCGAGGCTCGCCACGACCTGCCTCGCCTCGATCGTCGCCGTGCGCGCGTCGACGCGCGCGAGCCACAGATGCTGGCCATCGCGCCCGCCGTCGCGTTCGGCGAGCCAGGCCAGCCAGACCTTGTCCGCGTCGAACGCGAGCGCGGCGCGACCGAGCACACCCTCGCCCTCGGCGACATGCAGCGGCGCGGAGAACGAGTCTCCCGCATCGCGCGACCGCGCGAGACGCAGCGAGGGCTTGCCGTCGGCCTCGGTGTACCACGCCACCCAGACCTCGTTGCCCAGCGCGGCGATCGCAGGACCGTTGACCGGGCAGCCGGCGAACGTCCAGCCGTCTGGGTGCACGTCGCGCGGCAGGGTCCAGCGGTCGTTCTCGAAGCGCACGAGGCGCGTGTCGCGGATCTCTCCGTCGCTGCGTCCACGATAGACGAGCACCGGACCGCGTGACGTGCTGGCGACGGCCGTCGTGCAGCAGTCGCAGGTCGACGCGTCGAGCACCCATTCGATCGTGCGCCTGCCGTCGGCGGGGAACGTCGCTGCGCGCAGCATCATGCGCGCAGCGCCATGGCCGTCATGCTCCCGGGCCGAATGCCCATCGCCGGTCGCTGCCGGCTTCCGCCGACTGTCGAGCCAGGCGATGCCGAGCGTGTCGCGGGAATGCGCCCACATCGAGACGAAGCCGTAGTCGTTCTTCGCCCCGTCGGGTTCGACCCGGATCGGCGTCGACCAGCTTTCCCCGTCATCGTCCGAGCGCACGAGGGCGATGCCGTAGTCGTAGGTGCCGGCGCCGTTGCGACGCAGCCAGTGCGCCCACAGCGAGCCGTCGCCGAGCGCGAGGACGTGCGGCGTGTCGGCCCAGTTGACGAACCAGTCGCGACCGGCGGCAACCGTGCGCGGTGCGTCCCATGCCGTCGTCCGCAATTGCGAACGCGCGAGACGCAGCGCGTGCGCGCCATCTGCCGACTTCTCGATCCAGGCGAGCACGAGACGGCCGTCCGGCGCGGCCGCGAGATCGGGCTGCGCCGATGGCGCGCGGGTCGCCGGCAGTGGCCACGGCTCGACCGCGAGCGTGGCGCCGGCCTGCGCCGGGGTCGTGGACATCATCCCGATCAGGGCCGCCACGGCGAAACATGTGATTCGTCCCATCGAACCCTCCGCGATCGCCCGGCGGCGAGTGTAGGGCATCGGCCGCATCCGGCATGGACCGATCCGGGGCGATTCCGCGTTTCAGTCCGACGATGCCGCCACTCCGGCTGCGCCAGGGAAATCGCCACCATGATCCAACACGACACGCCATGCATGGCCCGCACCCGCGTCGCGCTCGCGGGCCTGCTCTGCCTGATCGCGAGCCTGGCGATGCCGGCACGCGCCGACTACAGCTTCGATCCGGGCTACGCTGGCGGCGACGGCTTCCTGCTCGACTCGTTCAGCACCGATGGTGGCGCAGCGGCGCGCTACGGCGGCAAGCATGCCGTGCTGCCGAACGGCGACATCGTCATGGCCGGGATCGTGCGTCTCGCCAACGACACGATCGCGCCGTTCTGGAACATCGGCCTCGTGCGCTACACGCCGCAGGGATGGGCCCGCCCGTGGTCGGGCTTTGCCAGCCCGTACTACTGGGATTTCCAGTACTACGTGGTCTACCCGAACCTCGCCAACGGCGGCAGTGGCGACGCGCGCATCGAGAGCGTCGAGGACATCGCCTACGCGGCAGGCAAGATCTACGTGCTGGTCACGCGCGCGTTCAGCACCTCGCCGTCCGACCACGACGCGGCCATCGTCGTCTTCAACGAGGACGGCACGTTCCAGCAGAACCTCAGCGTGATCCTGAGCTCGGCCGAGGAGTACGCCCGCGCGCTCGACGTGACCGTGACCAACCTCGCCGCCAAGCCGGTCACCGTCAGCATCCTTGCCGAACGCTATGCGCCCGGTCCGCGCCTCGTCGTCGCGAAGTACAACCTCGGCACGAACGGATTGCTCGCCGCCGATGCCGGCTTCAACGGCGGCGCGCCGCTCGAGGTCCCGATCTCGACCGCCTGCGCCGGCACCAACCTGTGCAACATCTACGCAGGCGACATCGCGCGACCGACGCGCAACTTCCCGGGCGACGGCATGCCGATCTACGTGGTCGGTTCGGTCCAGCGCGCGGGTGCCGACTGGGACTACGTCGCCACGCGGATCAACTCGAACGGCTCGCTCGACAGCACGTTCGGATTCGGCGGCGCGCGCTACATCGCGTTCGACGAGCCCGGCTCCGACCGCGGCGACTTTGCCTACCGCCTCGCCATCGACTCGGGCTTGCCCGGCTTCACCTTCGACACGCTGTTCATCGCCGGCAACGTGCGTCGCAGCTGCAAGGACGGCATCGGCGTCGCCGCGATCACCGACGACGGCAACGATCTGGGCGGCTTCGGCTCGAACGGGCGCGTGGTTCATGCAGGCTCCAGCGAAACCGGCACGATCTGCGAACAGGACGCCAGCTTCTACATCGGCGATCTCGTGAAGAACGGCAACGAACTCGCGATGGCCGGCACGATGCAGGGCCCGGACCCGGGCAACGTCGTGCGCATCGACGGTGGCCTGCTGCGCGTCGATGCCGTGAACGGAAGCCTGCGCGACATCGCCCGGCTTCCGATCGGGGTTTCCGGCACGCGCCTCGGCGACGCCCGTCTGCGCGGCATCAGCCACGACGGCATGGGCCGCTACCTCGTGACCGGCGATCTTTCCAACGTCCCGTTCGGCTTCGGCAGCCTCTACGTGAGTGCCGGCGTGTTCCCGGCCGATCGCATCTTCGCCGATGGCTTCGACCGCGCCGTCGAGATCCAGAGCCAGAGCCGACCGTGAGCCTGCACATGACTCTCCCGCCCCGACCACGCGATGGACATGACCCGATGCAGCCACGATGTGCCCTGTTCGGCCTTGCCCTCGTCGTCGTCCTGGGCGCCTGCGGGCGAGCGCCGGAACCAACGCCGGCCACGCGCAGCA
The DNA here is from genome assembly GCA_017302215.1 of Lysobacterales bacterium. Taxonomy (GTDB): domain Bacteria; phylum Pseudomonadota; class Gammaproteobacteria; order Xanthomonadales; family Rhodanobacteraceae; genus Dokdonella. The sequence goes on along the minus strand of JAFLDX010000012.1, from coordinate 24,229 downwards.
CGCCAGTCTCCGCGCCCGCCGCGAGCACAGTCGCCGACGCTTCGCCGACGCGCACTGCCACGCAGTTGCGCATGCGCATCGATGGCGTCGAATGGAGAGCCGCCCACGACCTGTTCGGAGCGGTCAATCCGACCGGCCACGATCGCGCCGTCATCATCGCCGGCTCGCGCGGCGGAAAGAGCGCGAACGAGCAGTCCTTCAACCTGACCCTGCTCGGCGTCGATGCGCCCGGGCGCCATCGCGTGACGAGCGAACGGCCGGCCTCCGGTGCCGCCCAGATCTCGAATCTCGACGCGCAACGATTCCTCGCCGGCAACCTGTTCGGCTACGACCTCGAGGTCGAGCTGCTGCGTCGCTCGACGAATCCGGACCTGATCGAGGCGCGCTTCAGCGGGTCGCTGACGGCGAACGACGGCAGCCAGGTCGCGATCAGCGACGGTCACTTCGTCTACACCGGCACGGACTGACGCGCTGGCGCGCCCCGGTGGCGCGCGCTACCCTCGCGCGCCTATGACCGAACCGAATCGCATCGACTTCACGCTCGAGCCCGACGACGGCGAGCGCCTGTCCAACCTCGTCGGCCCGTTCGACGCGCACCTGCGCCAGATCGAGCTGCGCCTCGGCGTCGAGATCGCCAACCGCGGCAACGTGTTCCGCGTGGTCGGCGACGCCAAGCCGGTGCAGCTCGCCGCGCGCCTGCTGCGCGAACTGTACCTGCTGACCGCGACCGAGACACTCGACGCCCACCAGCTCAACCTGCGCCTGCAGGAGTCCGGCATCGAGACGATCGCCGCCCAGGCAGCCGAAGGCGCGCACGAGGTCAGCGTCAAGGTCAAGCGCGGCACGATCCGCGGACGCGGCCCGAACCAGGTGCGCTACCTGCACGCGATCGCGACGAACGACGTCAACTTCGGCATCGGCCCGGCCGGCACCGGCAAGACCTACCTCGCCGTGGCGATGGCAGTCGATGCGCTCAATGACAACCGCGTGCAGCGCGTGATCCTCGTGCGCCCGGCGGTCGAGGCCGGCGAGAAGCTCGGCTTCCTGCCCGGGGACCTGACCCAGAAGGTCGATCCGTACCTGCGTCCGCTCTACGACGCGCTCTACGAGATGCTCGGCATCGAACGCGTCGGCAAGCTGATCGAGCGCAACGTCATCGAGATCGCGCCGCTGGCCTACATGCGCGGGCGCACGCTCAACGACTCGTTCGTGATCCTCGACGAGGCGCAGAACACGACGACCGAACAGATGAAGATGTTCCTGACCCGGATCGGCTTCGGCTCGGTCGCGGTGGTCACCGGCGACATCACCCAGACCGACCTGCCGCGCCACGTCAAATCCGGACTGCGTGACGCGATCGAGGTGTTGCGCGACGTCGACGGCATCAGCTTCACGTTCTTCAACTCGAAGGACGTCGTGCGCCATCCGCTCGTGCAGAAGATCGTGCGTGCGTACGAGACCCGCGACGAGAATGCACTGGAGAAGTCGACATGAACCCGCGCGCGCCTGCACTCGCGTTGTTCCTCGCGCATTCCGCCGCGGCCTTCGCGCAGAGCTACGACCGACCCGAGAGCGTCGAGTACCACCCGCGCCTCGATCGCCACCTGATCAGCAACGTCAACGGCGGCAACATCCTCGCGCGTGCGGCCGACGGCACGCTGACGTTGTTCACCGATGCGCCGTCGGCGCCATACGGCATCGAACTCCTCGCCGGCGTCCTCTACGTCCTCGACAGCGGCCACCTCAAGGGCTACGACATCGACACCGCTGCGCCGGTCGTCGATTTCGCGATACCCGGAGCCTCGTTCCTCAACGGCATCACGTCGAACGGAACGAACACGTTGTGGGTCAGCGACTACACCGCGAAGCGGATCCACCGCATCGACGTGACAACACCCGGCTCGCCCTCGATCGTCACCACGACGACGACCGTGACCACGCCGAACGGCCTCTTCTACGACGCGGCCAACCAGCGCGTCCTCATCGCGACCTGGAACGCGAATGCACGCATCCAGTCCCTCGACGTGAGCTCGATCGGGCCGACCCCGGTCGACCTGATCCAGACCACGCTGACGAGCCTGGACGGCATCACGCTCGACTGCCGCGGTTCGATCCACGTGGCCGCGTGGAGCGGCTGCGGCACGAGCGGCTCGCCGACCGGCTGCGTGCGCCGCTTCGACCCGCCGTTCTCGCTGTCCTCGCCTGCACAGGTCGTGGCGAACAACCTCGGTAGCCCGGCCGACATCGACTTCGCCTGGCCGCTCGGCCACATCGCGGTGCCCGAATCGGGCACCGCGAACACGGTCAGCTTCGCGCCGACGGCGCAGTGCACGGGCTCGGTGTTCTACTCCGACTTCGAACGCTGAACCGATGGCCCCGCGCGCACCGATCTCGAAGGCTGCGCATCGCGCCGTCACACGGCCGATCGCAACGGTCTTCGTGCGCAACGAGACCGCACGCGCCGGTGTGCCGGCGACGGCGAGCTTCACGCGCTGGGTCGAGGCGGCCCTGCGCGGCGCCGGAAGGCGCCGGCGAGCCGAGGTCAACATCCTCGTCACCGACGGCGAGTGCGCCCGCCTCTACAACCGCGGGTTCCGCCGGCGCGACTACGCGACCAACGTCCTGAGCTTTCCGTACGAACCGATGCCGCACGAGAAGACCGCCCTGATCGGCGACCTCGTGATCTGCGCCCCGGTGGTGGCGATGGAAGCGATCGCGCAAGGGAAGCGGCCGCGCGACCACTGGGCACACCTGACCGTGCATGGCGTGCTGCACCTGGTCGGCTTCGACCACGTCGACGACACCGACGCCGAACGCATGGAAGCACTCGAGCGTCGCGTGCTGGCCGGGCTCGGCATCGGCGACCCGTACATGGACCGTTCCTGACACACACGGGAACCGGGCACTTCGTCTGCACGCCGCAACAGGACCCTCCTGCGCCAGATGGCGCCTATGGCGGCAGGCGCGTGCGCAACGCGGCTGCGCCGGCGCGCACGACGCGATCGGCGCGCGAACCGGGAGCTTCGAGTCGATCGAGCAGGGTTCGTGCAGCGCCGGTCTCGCCATTCATCGAATACCACTGTGCCATCGCCAGTCGCGTGTAGCACGGCTGCACGGCATCGGGATCGTCCTTCGCGTTCCAGCCCGCGCTCGCCTCGTCGAGCAGGCCGCGCACGTGTGCATCGGCGACACCGCTGTCGAGCAGGGCCTGCGCGAGCACGGTCCGCACGACCAGCGAACGCGGATCGTCACTTCCGTAACGCGCGGTGACGACCGGCACGAGCTCGCGCAAGGCCGCGACCGCGGCCGCAGGTCGACCGCTGCGTGCCTGGTGTCGCGCGAACTGCACGCGCGCTTCGAGATACTCGCCGCTGCCGGATCCGTCGACGGCCAGCGCATCCGCCGACACCTTCTCGAACAGCGGCCGGGCCTCTTCGTGGCGACCGGCATCGTCGAGGATCACGGCGCGGCGCAGCGTGAACGCGGTGCCGAATGCACTCACGTCGCCCTTCAGCTCGCGGGCCAGTGCGATCGCGTCATCCGACGCGACGAGCGCGCCGTCGAGGTCGCCCGCCGCCGCGAGCCACTGCGCGAACCGGCTCTGGGTCATCGCGAGGACGATCTGTCGTCCCTCCGACAGGCGCATCTCGAGACTGCGCCGGCAATACGGTTCGGCGGCGTCGAGCAGGCCGCGATTGACCAGGATGATGCACAGGTTCGCATTGGCTGCGACAAACCGGTTGTCCTTGCCGTCGCCGAGTTCCTCGTTCATCGCATAGGTCGTGCGCGCGGCCTGCTCGGCCGCGACGAGGTTGCCGCCGCGGTTGAGCGCGAGCGAAAGCACCATCCACGCGTTGGCGATCTGCTGCGAACCGGGCGCAGTCAGTCGTTGTGCGAGGTCGAGCGATTCGCGCGCGGCAGCTTCCGCATCGCGGGCCGGAAACTGGCCGTTCGCCATCGCATTGGCCATCGCTTCGAGCACACGGGCCGCGTCGAGCGGCTGGTCGATGGACGGATCGAGGTGGATGTCGGCCGCCTTGCGCAGCAAGGCCACACCCTTCGCATTAGCGTTCATGTGCCGATAGGCATTGCCGATCGCCTCGTACAGGCGCGCACGGATGCGCGGCTGGTCGGCCAGCTCGGCATCGATGCGCGCGGCGCCGTTGTCGAGCACTTCGCCGGCGGTCAGTTCGTGCGTCAAGGTCATGTTGACGTTGGAGTCGGACGCGGCGAACACCGAAACGAGGAACTGCGAGACACGGTCCGAAATCGCGGCCTGGGTGAGTGCCTCGCGTTCGGCCAGCACGGTGCGCCAGGTGAAGCCCGAGGCCAGCACGACCACCAGCGACGCCACCGCGAGCAGCCATCGGTTGCGCCAGACGAAGCGACGCACGCGGTAGCCGGTGCGGCCCCGACGCGCCTGCACGGGTCGCGACGCGAGGAAGGCGCGCAGGTCGTCGGCGAAGTCGGCAACCGACGAATAGCGCTGGTTCGGCTCGCGCCGCAGCGCCTTCATCACGATCGCATCGAGATCGGCCGGTATGCGCCGCGGGGTCGCGCGGCGCCGAGCGTCCGGATCGGTCCGGCGCAGGATTTCGCTCGGCGGCGCGACGTCGCCGGAAACGATGGCGTTGGAACGCGCGTGGTCGGTATCGAGATGGTCGAACGGACGTCGACCCGCCAGCAGCTCGAACAGGACCACGCCGAGCGAGTACACGTCGGTCGCCGTGCCGAGTCGACGACCCTCGATCTGCTCCGGGCTCGCGTAGGCAAGCGTCATCGCGCGCGTCGCGGTCACCGCGCGCGTGCCTTCGCGATCGGCATCGAGCAGGCGCGCGATGCCGAAATCGAGCAGCTTCGGCTCGCCGGCCGCGTTGACGAGGATGTTGGCCGGCTTGATGTCGCGATGGATGACGAGGTGCGCATGCGCGTACTCGACGGCCGTGCAGACCTTCACGAACAACTCCACCCGAGACCTCACGTTCGCGTTGTTCACCTCGCACCAGCGGTCGACCGGCCGGCCGTCGACGTACTCCATGGCGAGGAACGGCACACCGTCGGCACCCTGCGCGGCTTCGACGAGGTGGGCGATGTTCGGGTGGTTGAGCGCGGCGAGGATGCGGCCTTCCTCGAGGAAGCGCGCGAGCGCGGCCTCATCGATCGCGCCCGTGCCGCGCAGCAGCTTGAGGGCGACGAGCTGGCGCGCGCGGCCCTGCTCGCGCTCGGCCATCCAGACCTGGCCCATGCCGCCCTCGCCGATGCGCTCGATCAGCCGATAGCGCGAAGGAGCAACCGATTCAAGGCGCCCATCGGCAAGCAGCGTGCCGGCGATCGATGCCGCGCCGCCGTCGAGCAGCGCGCCGGCCCGACCCTCGACAAGCGTTCCGTCGACCGAGGCCAGCAGCCAGTCGACCTCGCGGCGCAGCGCGGCGTCTGCGCCACAGGCCGCCTCGATTGCGACCGCACGTTGTCCGGGTCCGCGCTCGAGCAGGTCGTGCACGATCGCCTGAGCGCGGCGATAGCGCTCGTCCGCACCATCGCTCATGCGCGACTGCCGCGCGCGCATGGCGGGACTGCCTCCGGACCGGAACGCTGCAGGGCCCCGGGGGGCGCCGGAGACGGAAGTCGAACGGAGTACATGCGCCGAGGATAGCAGCGCAGTCATCGATGATCCTTCCCGCCGGCCTTTCGCGCGTACTGGACCGTCGCCAGCACTTCGCGGGCTGACGAACTCCAGACCGTTCATGTCCACAGGGGATGCCACGATGAGCAAGCGAATCGAATCGGATGCACCACGACACCGGCCGCTGGGGAACTGGACGCAATCGGCGCTCGTGTCGCTCGCTCTGGCGGTCGGCGTCGGCAGTCTCGGCGCGCAGGCTGACGAAATGCCAACCCTGCCCAGGTTCGTTGCGGGCCCGCTGAGCATCGATTGCAGCGCGACGCCGTTTGGCCTGAGCGTCCCGCTCGCCCAGGACATCGAGGGCGTGAATCTGGTCGAGTCGACCAACAGCAACTTCATCGACGAATACCGTGCCACGTCGGGCAACGAGACGCCACCGTTCGTGCGCACGTTCCGTGCGGCTCGGCCGACCGCCCTGAACGGAGCTTCCCTGCAGCGCGCGGTGGGGGCCGATCTCGACGGCAACGGGCGCGACGAGGTCGTGGCCGCCTACCGCATGGGCGACGGCAGCCTGCGCCTGGCGGTCTACAAGCGCAACGGCGCCGCGGTGCAGCTCGCCGATACCTGGTCATTGAACCAGACTTTCAGCCAGGTCGATCTCGCCGCAGGCGATCTCAACGGCTCGGCCAACGGACGCGAGGAGATCGGCGTCATGCTGCGCACGATGGCGGGCGCAGTGCAGGTCTACGTGCTGCAGGGAGACGTCAACGGCAACATCGCCCAGCCCGACACGCTTGCAGCCGGCTCCTGGCAGAAGGCCGGGCCGGTCGGTGCCTCGGTCGGCTTCACCGCCGGCGACGTGCTGCTCGACGGCCACGACCAGCTCGTCGTGGTCAGCGAGATCAATCCGGGCAGCAATCGCGACCTGCATTTCGACGTGCTCGAATACGAGCCGACGACGAGCGCGCTTCCCGTCAGCGGCAGCAGCAGCAACATCGGCAGCGCGCTGTTCGTGTCCGACGTCGGTGGCACCTTCGGCAACAGCAGCGACGGCATCATCCGCATCGAAGCCGATGCCGGCGACGTGGTCGACAGCGCCACCGCCGAGTTGGTCCTGCACATCCAGCACCGCCAGTCGAGCTTCGACTACATCACCCAGCGCCTGACCCACTTCACGACGGCGCGCGACGAGAACAACCACATCACCGGCATCGCGCTCTACGATCGCACGCCAGGCACCGCCGGCGACGACAGCCACTACGACGCGAGCCGACAGGCCCAAGGCCAGAACGAGAATGGCGTGGCGAGCTTCGAGGCGACTCTCGCCCAGGTCGGCGGCAGCCTCAAGCGCGAGATCGTCCTCGCGCGCTCGAATCCGGGCACCGAGAGCCTGACGGTTGAGGCCTTCGCGCCAACCGTCGACGCGAAAGCCGGCTTCACCTACGTCGCGACCGGCACCACCGTCAACTACCGCAACTCCTCGACCGGAGGAGCCACCGGCTACAGCTGGAACTTCGGTGACGGCACCGGCGCGCTGAGCGGCGTCGACGTGACCCACCAGTACCCCACGAACGGGACGTTCACGACGACCCTGACCGCCACGTACCCCGGCAATGTCACGCGCACCTACGCGACACCGATAACGATTCCATCAACGAGCAGCGGTGGCGTCACGCCAACCTACAGCTACGGCCTCGGCAGTGCGACGTACGCCGCCTCGTATGCCGTGCCGAGCCACAACGATCTGTCCTTCGTCAACGTGGCGGCCGGCGACATGAACCGCGACGGCACCTACGAGGTGCTGACGATGGCGCGCAACACGACCGGCAAGGTGTTGCGTTCGCGCTGGCAGCTCGGCGATCCGGCCAATCCTGCCTCGTTCGCCGGGACCCACGCCGAGGAGTCGAACGGCGCGTTCAACGCGATGTCGGCGATGGAGCTCGTCGGCAGCGATTTCGATGGCGATTCGATCTACGGAACGATCGGAAGTGAGTGCCTGATGGTGTTCGAGCCACAGGTTCGCCAGATCGTCTGGATGCCGCCTTACTTCGGCGTCGAACAGGCGAGTGCGACAAAACTCGCCTCCTGGGGTCAGTCGACGACCGGATCGACGAGCACGGAGAGACAGTCCGGAAGCTACACGTCGAACGACGTCTCCGGCTACATCGGCATCGAAGTCGGCACGCCCGACAACCTGCCGTACACGGTCGAGGCCTCGCTTGCCTTCACTGCAGGCCGCAACTGGCAGAAGGCGTCCGGTGAGATCCACGGGGAAGAGAGCTCGCTCACCGTCGATGAGGGTTACTACCTGGAGCAGGGAGAGGCCTTGCTGATCACCGAGGAAAATGCGTTCAACTGCTATTCCTACAACGTGAATCGCTTCTCGACGAACAACGCGTATCCCGAGAGTGGTCTGCGCATGTGTGACCCTGTCCCCGACAGCCGCATCGTCAGCGGCGGCGACGCACGCGGCTGGGACACCTATCTGCCGGCTGCATCGGTTCAGCTGCAGGGGCACAAGCCGGCCCAATGGTTTCCGGTGAATCGGGACTGGGCGAGCGTGGCGCTCTTCAAGACCGCCACGACGAACGTCGCATTCGCGGCGAACAGTGGCGCCGACAAACTCACCGACGGTCGCTTTGACACGGAAGCACTCGCCGGCGCACCGCGCGTCCAACCCTACGTCGAGATCGATCTGGGGCAAGTTCGCGATGTCGCGAACATTCGCGTATTCCCTGCTACCGGCGATGCCATCGATCTGCAAGGATTCCGGGTCTACGCGTCACGCTCCCCGATGCCGACGACCGGCGTGCCAAGCGGCGCCGGGATCACGCAGTTCGGCCATGAGACCGAGGACCAGGTTTCCTACGATCGCTGGAACATCTGGACGCGCGACCCGCTGGAACCGTCGAGCATGCTGCGCACACGCTTCATACGCGTGCAGCATCCGGGAGCTTCCGCAGTCAATCTGCGCATTTCCGAGATCCAGGTGTTCGGCGACGTTCACGTCGATCCACCGTTCTACCCCCAGTCCGTCTGTGATCCAGTCGCCAATGACGGGCAGTTCAAGGCTCTGGTGTGGAATGCGGCGGCCGGCAGGTTTGCCGAGATCCAGATGCGCGGCGACCTGCTGTGGAGCGGTGCGGGCACGTGGCGCGCCCCGCAAAGCGGCGACACGTACTCGGCCTGCAGCAATCACGGTCAGGTGCCGATGAGAGACATCTGGTCGACGATCGGAGTCGGCGGCACGGCATCGCATACATGGAACCTCAGCTCCGAAACCGGAACGATGACGGGGGCCTATACGAGCATCGACAACTCGTATCGCGTCGGTGCGCAGTTCGACTTCAAGGCCGGGTTCATCGCCAAGGTGATCGCCGGCGTGGCGTACGAATACACCAAGGGCATCAACCGGGAAACGCAGAGTTCGACGTACTGGGGCACCGGCCTGGAGATCGGCGGAGAAATCGGGGGTTTTGCAAACGCCGCACTGAACCAGCCTTGTCGATATCGGCCGCGCCCGTTCGCGTACACGCTGCCGGATCGGTCGGATACCGGATACCTGCACGAAGCCTATGCAGTCGACTATGTAGTCCAGGAAGGCTCGACGGGATTCTGGACGCGCGCCAACGTGCCGACGCAGTGCTTCGGCGACCGCATCTTCGCCGACAGCTTCGAGTGAGGTGGCCATGAACCTGCGCGACTTCCATCGATTCGTGAGCCCGATCGCGTTGCGGGTCCGCTCGCGGCCGGCCTGCATGCGGTTTGGACGTCACGCCGCGCATGCGCTCGCGTTGCTTGCCGTCGTGCCGACGCTCGCAACCGCGCTCACCGTCGCGCCGACCGGCGAACTCGCCGCGCGCCGCTACAACGCGACCACGGCGGTCCTGCCCGACGGACGCATCCTCGTGGCTGGCGGCCTCGGCTCACCGACGACATCATCGGCGATCGAGATCTACGATCCTGCCCGTGGCGCATTCACCGGCGCCGGCCTCCTGCAGTTGACCGAGCCGCGCCAGGATGCGGTCGCGGTGACGTTGCCGACCGGCAAGGTGCTGATCGCCGGTGGCCGCGAGGCGGTCGGCAATGCCTCGAGCCTGCGCACGGCCGAGCTGTTCGACCCCGTGACGCTGCAATCCTCGACGACCAGCGCGATGGGCGTACGCAGACAGTGGGCGACAGCCACCCTGCTCGCCGACGGACGCGTGCTCGTCGCCGGCGGATTCGACGGCGGTGACGGCGGTGGCGTGGGCGGGGATCCGGGCGCGGGTACGCTCGCCAGCGCAGAAATCTACGATCCGGCAGCGGCCACGTTCACGGCCACCGGCTCGATGGGCACGCGTCGCCAGAATGCGAGCGCAGCGCTGCTCGCCGACGGGAATGTCCTGATCGTGGGCGGCTACGACACCACCACCGGCGCCACCCACAACACGGCGGAGATCTACGATCCGGGCACGGGTCAGTTCTCGGCAGCCTCCGCCATGCCCGGACCGGGACGGCAGAACGCAACGCTGACCTTGCTGACGGACCAGAGGGTGCTGGTTGCCGGAGGTTCCACGGGAACCAACGCCTTCACCTCTTCGGCAGTGGTGTTCAATCCCAACAACACATGGTCGACCGCCGGATCGATGGCGGTGGCGCGTGCGGGCGCCGGGGCGGTCCTGCTGCCGGACGGTCGAGTGCTCGTCATCGGCGGGCAGAGCGCGCAGTTCGCCGCAACGGCAACGATCGAGAACTTCTTTCCTCCGACCAACTCGTTCTCGACCGAGGCGCCGCTCGCCACGGCTCGGACCTCGGCCTCGGTCAGCCTCATGCCCAATGGGCGCATCCTCGTTGCCGGCGGCTACGTGCCACCGCCCAACATCAACCAGGGCGGAACGATCCTCGCCAGTGCCGAGGTGCTCGACCAGTCGGTCTGGACCTCGGCACCGACGACCGGCGCGATGGTGTCTGCGCGCGCAGGTGCGTCGACCGGCGTCCTCACCAACGGCCGCGTGCTGTTCGCCGGTGGCCACAACGGGTCGACCGTGGTCGCTTCGGCCGAGGTCTACAACGAAGCGAACGGAACGTTCTCCGCTGTCGGAGCGATGGCGCAGGCGCGCGAAGCGGCCGGTTCGGCGCTATTCCCCGATGGCAGCTTCTACATCTTCGGCGGTCGTTCGGCGACCGGCCAGCCACTTGCCAGCGCGGAACGCTTCGATATGCAGGCACAGACGTTCTCGACCAATCCGCAGCCGCTCTGGCAAGCGCGATACGCGGCCGGAACGGCAATGCTCGCCAACGGTCGGCTGTTGATCGCCGGCGGTCGCGGGGCGAGCGGGCCGATAGCCCGCGCCGAGGTCTTCGACAGTTACACCCGCACCTTCACGCAAACCGGCCCCATGATCACGCCGCGCAGTGACGCGAGCACGATCACGCTTGCGGACGGATCGGTGCTCGTCGTCGGCGGGCGTGGCGCCGGGAGCGTGCTGGCGACTGCCGAACGGTACGACCCTGCCACGCGCGAGTTCGTCGCGGTCAACGGCTCCCTCGCCACGGCACGGCAACGTGCCGCGGCGACGCTGCTGCCGAATGGCAAGGTGCTGATCGCAGGCGGTTACGATTCCGCGGGCGAAGTGCTCGGCAGTGCCGAACTGTTCGACCCGCAATGCGACTCGATGCCACCGTCCTGCAGTGTGTTCAGCGGCACGGCGAGTCCGATGGTGAATGCGCGCGGTGACGCCGGAATCACCCTGCTTCCGGGCGGCGTCGCCCTGCTGGTCGGCGGCATCGGCAACGCCGACGTGGCCCAGAACACGACGGAAGTCTTCGATCCCGCGACGTCGAGATTCCAGTCCGGACCGAACATGACAAGTGGCCGTGACCGGGTCAACATCGCCTTGACCACGACGGGACGAGTCCTCGTGGCCGGCGGACGCGATCCGAGCCAGACCACCGTGGCAAGTGCGGAAACACACCTGCGCGGCGCGTTCATCAATCTGGGAAGCGATCCGCGCCCATCGTTCACGGTATCGCCGACCGCGCTCGGCTTGCCCGGAGCCTTCGACATCAACGGATTCGGACTGCGCGGCGGGAACCGCTTCCCGAACGAAAGCGTGGCGGGCAGCGAAGGATCGAGTGGCGGCAGCCGCAGTGCGCCGACCAATGCGCCGGCGGTGCGTCTGCAACGCCTGGACAACCAGCAGGTGGTCCACCTCACACCGGATCCCTCGGTACCCTGGTCCGATCTGGCCTACAGGACCAGCGTCATGAATCGCCACGACGCCTTCGATCCGGCCTCACTCATGGCGGGCGTGTATCGGGTCTACGTCAATGCCAATGGCGTCGACAGCTTCGCCCGATACCTCGCGCTGTCCTGGGTCGAAGACTCGATTTTCGCCGCCAGGTTCGAGAACGGCGAGTGACGACGCGAAAAGCGGTGCCGCGGCGCGGGCCTCCCCGGCGCCGCGGACGATCACTGCAGTTCACGCTGCAGCCACGCCCGCGCCATTCGCCAGTCGCGCACGACGGTCGGGCGCGCGACATCGAGCATGTCGGCGATCTGCTCGAGTTCGAGGCCGCCGAAGAACTTGAGGTCGACGACATGGGCCTGGCGCGGGCTGATCCCGGCCAGGCGGTCGAGGGCGGCGTCGAGGCCGATCAGATCGAGCTCGTCGCCCGGCAGGTCGATTTCCTCGATGTCGACGCGCAACGCCGGATCGGGCCGCTTGCCCGCGAGGCGACGACGCGCGTGATCGACCAGCACGCGGCGCATCGCCTGCGCGGCGAGCGCGGCGAACTGGGCGCGGTTCGCCGAGGCCGCCGACTGGTCGCCGAGGAGGCGCAGGCAGGCCTCGTTGACGAGCGCAGTGGTCTGCAGCGTGTGGCCGTCGCGCTCGCCGCGCAGCGCACGCGCGGCGAGCGCCTTCAGTTCGGCGTAGACGATCGGCGTGAGGCGATCACGCGCGGCGCCATCGCCGTGACTGCAGCGTTCCAGCAGGCTCGTGATCTCGGTGGCGTCGAAGGAAGCGGACATCGATCCGGGTCATGCGGCGTGCACGCCGGCGAGCATAGCAAGCCCGCGGCGCTCGCCGGACGCGCGCGACCTTGCCCACTCGCCGCCAGCGAAGGTCGACGCCGTGCCCGGACAGGAAAAAGCCCGCGACCTTGCCGTCGCGGGCTCCGGTTTGTCGACCCCGCGGCGCGAACCGCGGGATCGATCGAGGACGCTCGAAGCGCTTACGGCACGGCCGGATCGAAGCCGTCCTTGTAGATCACGTCCGACACCGAGCCGCAGGCCTGCACCTTGACGTCGTCGAGGTAGAAGCCGTCCGGAAGGCGGCCGACCGACGAATCGCTGGTCATGCGGAAGCGGAACTTGACGGTCTGTCCCGCATAGCTGTCGAGGTTGACCACGTAACGCGTCCAGTCCTGCGGATCGGCGCACCAGGCGGGCTGACCGCCGGCCGGGTTGCTGTAGCTCGTGCTGATCGGCCCGTTGTATGCGCCGACTTGCAGCAAGGCGTTCGGCACCTGGGTCCAGGTTCCGCCGTTGTCGGTCGAGATCTGCAGCTGGGCACCGTCGAAGCAGGCCGTCGCGCTCTGGTCCTCGATCGTCTGGTGGTTCCAGAACAGCAGCGCGAGCGGATTCTGGCCGGTCGGCAGGGCGACGGCCGGCGAGGTCAGCAGCTGGTCGGACACGACGGTCACGTCCTGGGCGAGGAAGGCCTTCGTGCCGCTGTGCGTGCGTGCACCCGAGATCGCCCAGTTTGCCGTGCCCGAGCCCACCGTCGCGACCCAAGCCGCGTTGTCACCCTCGAAATCGGTCGTGTAGACGTTCGTCGGGGTCACGCCGACCGGGCAATCCCCCGGCAGCGGGAGCGTGGTGAACGAGAACGCCTGCGAAACGGCCGTTTCGCCGCATTCGTTCTCGGCCGTCACGCGCCAGTAGTAGGTCGCCGCACTGTTCAGCGCGGTGCCGACCGTGATCGTCGTGCCCGTCGCAGAACCCGACCAGACCACGTTCGTGAAGCCTGCATCGGTCGCCACTTCCACGAAGTAGGTCGCCGCCTGCGCGGAGGCCGCCCAGGTCAGGACGGGGCTCAAGGCCACGTTCTGCGCACCGGTGGCCGGCGTGGTCAGCGTGAATGCGGCCGGATCGGCCGTGAACAGGGTCAGGTCGACGTCACGCGTCTTGACCTCGCTGCCGGCCGTGCCGGTGATCGTGATCGTCGACGTGCCGGCCGCGGCGGTGCCGAGGTTGGCGACCGTCAGCACGCTGTTGCCCGGCAACGGCACCGGATTCACGCTGAAAGCGGTCGTCGTGCCGGCCGGATTGCCGGCGGCCGAGAGGGTCGGCGGCGTGCTGAACCCGAGGATCGAACCAGCCGTGATGTTGAACGGAACCGACGTGGTGTCCTGGGTGCAGACGCTGAGCTCGGCCGGATCGACGCCGAGCGTGAAGGTCGGCGTCTGCGCGCAGTTGCTGCACACGATCGCGAAGTCCTGGTCGGTCGTGTCGGCATTGCCCGGCACGCCGTCGCCGGCGATGTTGAAACCGGTCACCGTGATGTTGATCGCGTTGGGCGAGCCGGGCTGGATGAACACGGCCTCGTAGTTGTTGCGGATGTCGGCGCTGCCGCCGGTCGCGCTCCACTGGCCGTTGAACACGTTGCCAAGGTAGGTGGCCGCACCGTACTCGACCTTGAGATCGAGGTTGTTGACCTGCGGGCTCGTGCCGATCGCACCGGCTGCATCGGTCCAGACCAGGGCGATGCGCACGGGCTTGGCCGGATCGACCGCCGAGCCGACCCAGGTCCAGGTTTCGCCGGTCGCACCGAGCACGCGCGTCTGGTTGACGAGGTAGGTCGGCGTCTCGCTGAACATCGCCTGCAGGTTCGGCATGCCGTAGCCCTGCGCGTTGGTCGGCAGGTTGCCGTTGCCCGACACGCCGGTCAGGTAGGTCGGGTGCGCGATCAGGTAGGCCTTCATCAGCGCCGGCGACGGCGCGGACGGCGAGCCGCCGTCGAACGCGAGCGCGCCCTCGCCGTTCGCAATCCACCACCAGGCCAGCGAGGCCACGCCCGACACCGCCGGCGTCGAGTGGCTCGTGCCGGACGAGGCCGCATAGGTCACGTTGCCGAGCGGACGCGCGGAGTCGCACACCGTGGTGCCGTCGCTCGGGTTGCCGCGCGTGCCGGTGATGTGCGTGCCGGGCGCGATGACTTCGGGCTTGATGCGCTGGCCTGGCGACGGGCCGCGCGACGAGAAGGCGATGATGTCCATCGCGTTGTCGGCACCGGTCGGGCCGGTGCTGCAGCCATCGGTCCAGTTGCCGTTCTCGTCGACCGGACGGTAGTTCTCCGAGGCGCCGACCGTGATCATGTTCTTGCCGTTGCTCGGCGTGCCGACCGTGCCGGCGCCGGAACCGGCGTTGCCGGCCGCGAAGATCGTGATGAGCTGCTGGTTGCCGGCCAGCGTCGCATCGGCATCGCGCGTGCCTGCATCATAGGCTTGGGAACTGTCGTCGTACTGCGAGGCGCAACCCGAGCAGCCCCACGAGTTCGACGAGATGCGCCCGCCGGCCGTGTACACGGCCTTGATCACGCCGGTGTCGGTGCCGCCGCAGCCGCTCTGGTCGAACGAGCCGTTCGAGTTGAAGATGCGCGTGCTGCCGAGGCGTGCATACGGATTCATGCCCTGGCCGCGCTGGTACTCGCCCGGGAAGCGCGCGCCCGGCGTGGCCGCATTGGTGCGCACGTCGTAACCACCGACGATGTTCGTGTTGATGTGGCCGTGGCCGTCGATGTTGCCGTTGAGTCCGGCCGCACCACAGGTCTGGTTGAAGACCATGCGCGTCGGATTGGCCGTGCTGCCGAGCACGTGCAGGGTCGGGTCGCCGGTGTTGACCGTGCGGTTGCCCACGCCATCGTCGGACACGTCGACGACCGGATACTGGGCCGGATCGGTCGGGAAGCCGAGCGCGTTCAGCCACGGCAGGTAGCCCTCGGCCTGCGGGCCGACGTTGCCGGTGTTGAAGTAGCCACGGATGATCTGCGCCTGCACCTCGTCGTTGAGCGTGCGCGGATGCACCTCGCCGACCCAGTACACGTCGGGGCGCTCGATGATCTGGCGGACCTGGTCGAGGGTCGCATCGAAACGCGCGGATTCGTAGCCGAGGATCGGGTTCCATTCGACGGTCGGCTTCAAGCCGATCGCGGCCAGCGCCTGCTTGGTCGCGCCGCCGCCGGCGTGTCGGTACATCTGCACGGTGATCGGAATCAGCGTGCCGGCCGCGGTCGCCTGCGAACCCTGCAGGCGCGCGAACAGCGAATCACCGAGCTTGACGAACGAGGGCAGAGGCTCGCTGAACTGCAACGTGGTCTTCTGCGAAGCGAGGCCGGCCAGCGCGCTGCGCGCCGAGGCGTCCGCCCAGACCAGGTAGCCGTTGCTCTCGATGTAGTGCACGGGAACCGCGCCGGTGGCGCGCACCTGGTCGAGCCAGGCGTCCTTGAGCGGGCCGACGAACTGCACGAGATGCAGGGCGGCACCGCTCGGGTTGTGCAACGAGAATCCGGCCGGCGCGACGATCGCCGAGGTCTGCGTGTCGATGCGCAGGCGGTCGAACTGCAGCAGGTCGGCCTCGGCCAGCACCTGTGCACCGACCATGCCGCGCGGCATCGCCGCCGGATCGCCGCGATACAGCGCGAACGTGCCGTAGTCGGCGAGCTTCTGGTAGCCGGACGGCGCACTGACGCCGGCCGGAAGGACGATCTTGGCGGTATCGGCCGCGTGCGCAGCCGAGAGGGTGGCTGCGATCGCCGCAGCCAGCAACGAAATCCTTCGCATGTTTCTGCCCCGGAAAGTGGAAAGAGCGGGGTGCGAGCCACCCTGACCGACCCCGACCCTGACGCTAGTCGCGCCCGACCTTTGATGTCAAGTGAAACGAACCACGCTCGCGGACGACGCAAACCGCGCGCCCATGAACGCGCTCCGCCGGGCGTGCGCGCGCCGCCCCTGTGGATCGCGCCGGCCGCCCCCATCTCGGTCCGCGAGACCGCCACGCTATAGTTCCGCGTCCGGTCCCCTCCCCTCCTCGACCGACTTCCCATGGACACGATCCGCATACGCGGCGCCCGCACGCACAACCTGAAGAACATCGACCTCGACCTGCCGCGCGACGCGCTGATCGTCATCACCGGGCTTTCAGGCTCCGGCAAGTCGTCGCTCGCCTTCGACACGATCTATGCAGAAGGACAGCGCCGCTACGTCGAATCGCTGTCCTCGTATGCACGCCAGTTCCTGTCGATGATGGAGAAGCCCGACCTCGACCACATCGAGGGTCTCAGCCCGGCCATCTCGATCGAGCAGAAGTCCACCTCGCACAACCCGCGCTCGACCGTCGGCACGATCACCGAAGTCCACGACTACCTGCGCCTGCTGTTCGCGCGGGTCGGCACGCCGCGCTGTCCCGACCACGGCATTGCACTCGAGGCACAGACGGTCAGCCAGATGGTCGATGCCGCGCTCGCGCTCGACCCGGACAAGCGCTGGGCCCTGATGGCGCCCGTGGTGCGCGAGCGCAAGGGCGAGCACGTGCAGGTGTTCGAGCAGTTGCGCGCCCAGGGGTTCGTGCGCGCGCGCGTCGACGGGACGATCCACGAACTCGACGCGGTACCTGCGCTCGCCCTGCGCCAGAAGCACACGATCGAGGTCGTCGTCGACCGCTTCCGCGCGCGCGCCGACTTGAAGCAGCGCCTCGCCGAGTCGTTCGAGACCGCGCTTCGCCTCGGCGACGGCATCGTCCTGCTCGTCGACCTCGGGGATGACAAGGGCGTCGCGACGACGTTCTCGTCGCGCTACTCGTGTCCGGTCTGCGACTACTCGCTGCCCGAGCTCGAACCGCGCCTGTTCTCGTTCAACTCGCCGATCGGTGCCTGCGCCGCCTGCGACGGCCTGGGCGTGACCCAGTTCTTCGATCCGAAGCGCGTCGTCGTGCATCCGGATCGCGCGCTGTCGGCCGGCGCCGTGCGCGGCTGGGACCGGCGCAACATGTACTACTTCCAGATGATCCTGTCGCTGGCGAAGCACTACCGCTTCGACGTCGAGACGCCATGGGACGAACTGCCTGCGAAGACGCGCGAGCGCATCCTGTACGGCTCGGGCGACGAGGTGGTCGCGTTCAACTACGTGATGGAGAACGGTGGCAAGGTCACGCGCAAGCACCGCTTCGAGGGCATCATCCCGAACCTCGAACGCCGCTACCGCGAGACCGAGTCGCCGGCGGTGCGCGAGGAGATCGCGAAGTTCATCAGCCCGCGCGCCTGTCCCGACTGCGGCGGGCAGCGCCTCAATCCGAGCGCGCGCAACGTCTTCGTCGGCGACAGCAACCTGCCGGCGCTTTCGGCGCTGCCGATCGGGCAGTCGCTCGGCTGGTTCGAGCAGCTGGTGCTGCCGGGTTGGCGCGGCGAGATCGCGGTCAAGATCGTCAAGGAGATCCGCGAGCGCCTGCGTTTCCTCGTCGACGTGGGCCTCGACTACCTGACCCTCGACCGCCAGGCCGATTCGCTCTCCGGCGGCGAAGCGCAACGCATCCGCCTCGCCAGCCAGATCGGCGCGGGCCTGGTCGGCGTCATGTACGTGCTCGACGAGCCGTCGATCGGCTTGCACCAGCGCGACAACGAGCGCCTGCTCGGCACGCTCGAGCGCCTGCGCGGGCTCGGCAACACGGTCATCGTGGTCGAACACGACGAGGACGCGATCCGCGCCGCCGACCACATCGTCGACATCGGTCCCGGCGCCGGCGTGCACGGCGGCGAGATCGTCGCCCAGGGCAGGCTCAAGGACATCCTCGCGTCGAAGCGCTCGCTGACCGGGCAATACCTGTCCGGCGCGCGCCGCGTCGAGGTGCCGAAACAGCGTCGCAAGGCCGATCCCGAGCGCGTGCTGCGCGTGCGCGGCGCGAGCGGCAACAACCTCAAGCAGGTCGACCTCGAAATCCCGGTCGGCCTGCTGACCTGCGTGACCGGCGTGTCCGGATCGGGCAAGTCGACCCTCGTCAACGACACCCTGTACCGCCAGACCGCGGTCGTGCTGAACAGCGCCAACGAAAAGCCGGCCCCGTTCGACGCGGTCGAGGGCCTCGGCCAGTTCGACAAGGTCGTCGACATCGACCAGTCGCCGATCGGGCGCACGCCGCGCTCGAACCCGGCCACGTATACCGGCCTGTTCACTCCGCTGCGCGAACTGTTCGCGCAGGTGCCCGAGGCGCGCGCGCGCGGCTACGGTCCCGGTCGCTTCAGCTTCAACGTCAAGGGCGGGCGCTGCGAAGCCTGCGAGGGCGATGGCCTGATCAAGGTCGAGATGCACTTCCTGCCCGACGTGTACGTGCCGTGCGACGTCTGCCAGGGCAAGCGCTACAACCGCGAAACGCTCGAGGTGGCCTACAAGGGGCACACGATCGCCGACGTGCTCGGCATGACGGTCGAGGACGCGCACGCGCTGTTCAAGCCGGTGCCGATGCTCGCGCGCAAGCTCGAGACCCTGCTCGACGTCGGCCTCGGGTACATCACGCTCGGCCAGAGCGCGACCACCCTGTCGGGCGGCGAGGCGCAGCGCGTCAAGCTCTCGCGCGAACTGAGCAAGCGCGATACCGGGCGCACCCTGTACATCCTCGACGAACCGACCACGGGCCTGCATTTCCACGACATCGAGCAGCTGCTCAAGGTGCTGCACCGCCTCGCCGATGACGGCAACACCGTGGTCGTCATCGAGCACAACCTCGACGTCATCAAGACCGCCGACTGGGTCGTCGACCTCGGCCCCGAGGGCGGCGACCGCGGCGGCACGATCCTCGCGGCCGGAACGCCCGAGGCGATCGCGCGCACGAAAGGCTCGCATACCGGCCGATTCCTCGCGCGCGCGCTGACCGAGGCGAAGAAGAAGCGCGCCGCATGATCATTCCTGACGTAGGCGCAGCGGTCGCGCTCGCCCGCGTCGAGATCGATGTGCGCTGGCGCGATCTCGACGCGTTCAACCACGTCAACAACTCGGTGTTCCTGACCTACCTCGAGGAGGCGCGCCTGCACTGGCTCGCCGGCATCGGCGGCGCGTGGATCGATGCGGAGCGCGCCCCGGTGATCGCCGCGACCCAGGTCGACTACCGGGCCCAGATCGGCTGGCCCGGGCGCGTCGTGGTCACGTTGTCGTGCCTGCGCGTCGGCACGAGCTCGCTGACGATCGGCCATCGCATCGGCAGTGCGGATGACGCCCTCCTCCATTCGGAAGGCCATGTCGTGCTGGTATGGATCGATCCGCGCAATGGCCGGCCGGTGGCGCTGCCCGATGCCGTGCGGGTGGCGTGCGAGCCCGGCGCTCGCGTGGTGGAGACAAGGCACCGCGGCTAAGGCCGCTTCCACGAAAGTCAGCCCTGCAGGAACCGGCTTCAGCCGCGAGGCTTCGGGGCATGTGCATTCCGGTCCTTTGGCGAATCGCGCCACCGATGCGACAATCGCCGCGCTGCGGCCACTGCCAGGCCGCACCGGCCCGGAGTTCGCATGCAGGACAACCCCGAAACGCGTGCTGCCTTGCCGGTGCTTCCTGCGCGCGCCCTGCCCGCCGGCACCCTCCAGCTCACGATCAACGGCAAGCCGTTCTACCACCGCGGTGATCCCGCGATGCCGCTGGTCTGGTACCTGCGCGACACCTTGCGACTGACCGGAACCAAGTTCGCCTGCGAAGGCGGCTGCAGCGGTGCATGCACCGTGCTCGTCGACGGCAAGGCCTCGGCTTCGTGCCGGCTCGCGATGCTCGATGCGGCCGGCCATGCGATCACGACGATCGAAGGCCTCGACGCGAACGGCCTGCACCCGGTGCAGCAGGCCTGGATCGAGCTCGATGTCATCCAGTGCGGCTATTGCCAGGCCGGCCAGATCATGGCGGCGGTGGCCCTCGTCGAGCGCACGCCGAATCCGGCCGAATCCGACATCGCCGCGATCGGCAACCTGTGTCGCTGCGGTACGTATCCGCACATCCGCGCGGCGATCCTGCGTGCGTCCGAACTGGTCCGGGCTCGCAAGCCGTGACGACGCCACGCGATCCCTCGCGCCGCCACTTCCTGCGCGTCGCCGTTTCCGCGGGCGGCGCGCTCGTGATCGGTCTCGGCGGCCGCCATGCGGCGGCCGCCGAGTCGAGTCTTCCGTCCGAGTTGATCGGCGACGAACTGATGCGCCTCGGTCCGTTCGTGATGATCGAGCGCGACAATCGCGTCGTGATCGGAGCGCGCGCCTGCGAGGTCGGCCAGGGCGTGCGCACGAGCGGACCGATGCTGGTCGCCGAGGAACTCGACGTCGACTGGTCGCAGGTGCGCGTGATCCAGCTCGGCTACGGCTACGACGAGGTCGACGGCCGGCCGGACGATCGCTACGGCGCGCAATCGGGTGGCCTGCCCGCGGATGCCGCGCGCGACTGGAGCGACCTGCGCATGGCCGGCGCGCGCGCGCGCGCGCTGCTGCTTCGTTCGGCCGCCGACGTCTGGCAGGTCCCGGTCGAATCGCTGCGCACGCAATCGGGCTACGTGATCGATGGCAGCGACCGCCGCCTCAGCTACGGCGCGCTCGCACGCAGCGCGGCCTCGCTGCAGCCGGCCGACGCGGTCACGCTGAAGGAACCCGCCGATTTCCGCCTCGTCGGCAAGCCGGCGCGCACGTCGGATGCCGCCGACATCGTGCGTGGGCGCACGCGCTATGCAAGCGATGAGTTCCTCACCGGCATGCTCGTCGCGGTCGTCGCGCGCTGCCCGCACCCCGGCGGCACGCTCGAAGGCGCCGACGAAGCCGCGGCGCGCAAGGTGCCGGGCGTGCGCGACGTGGTCCGTTTCGACGGCTCGGCGTCCGGCGTGTCGCCGCTCGCTCCGCTCGCAGCAGGGATCGCCGTGCTGGCCGACACGACGTGGGCAGCGCTCGAGGCTCGCGCGCGCCTCGCGCCGACGTGGAAGCCCGCGGAGGCGACCAGCGAATCGAGCGCGCGTCTCGTCGCGCGTGCGCACGAGCGGCTCGACGGCGAGGACGCAGGCCTCGTCGTGCGCAAGGACGGCGATCTGGCCGCTTCGCGCAAGCGCGCACGCCACCAGGTCAAGGCGCGCTACGAGCTGCCGTTTCTCGCCCACGCGATGCTCGAGGCGCCGGCCGTCGCGGTCGAACTGCGCCAGGATGGTGCGGTCGTGATCGCCGCCGTGCAGGACCCCGATGCGACCTCGCGCCTTGTCAGCGACCTCACCGGCCTCCCGCGCGGCGCGATCGACATCCGCCTGCCACGCGGGGGCGGCAGTTTCGGACGCCGCCTTGCCAACGACTTCGTCGCCGAAGCGATCATCATCGCCAAGCTGGCCGGCAAGCCGGTGCGCCTCATGTGGACGCAGGCCGACGATCTCGGCCACGACTTCCTTCGCCCGCTCTCGGTGCACGCGCTGTCGGCGACACTCGATCGCGGCAACCGCATCGCGGGTTGGTCGCACGACTGTGCCGGCACGCCGCGCAACGACCGTGGCAAGAGCCAGGACAGCGTGCCGGCATGGGACGGTTGCCTCGACGCCGATGCATTTCCGGCCGGCCTCGTGGCCCATTTCGAGCAGCATTTCCATCCTCTCGACTCGACGCTGCCGCGCGGCGCCTGGCGCGCGACCGCCGACACCGCGCAGGCTTTCGCGACGCAATGCTTCATCGACGAGATCGCGTTCGAGGTCCGTCGTGACGCGGTGGCGCTGCGTCTCGAACTGCTCGGCGAAGCGCGCGTCGTCGGTGCGAACGGGGGCGCACCGGGGCTCGACACGGCGCGCATGGCGAGCGTGCTGAAACGCTGCGCCGAGGCGATCCAGTGGAACTCGCGGCGCCGGGACGGCCGCGGCGTCGGCATCGCGTGTCATGCCTGGGCCGGCGGCTGCGTCGCGCATGCCTTCGAGACGGCGATGGACGGCGACAGGCTGCGCATCGAGCGCGCGGTCTGCGTGATCGATGCCGGCCGCGTCGTCAACCCGCTCGGCCTCGAGGGCGAAGTCGCCGCCGCCACCGTGGACGGCATCGCGACCGCGCTGCATCTCGCCATCACGACGCGCGACGGCCAGGTCCAGCAGCGCAACCTGCAGGACTACCGGATCATGGCGATGGCACAGGCCCCCGCGCGCGTCGAGGTGCACATCGTGGAATCGGCGTCCGACCCGGTCCCGGCAGGCGACCTCGCCTTCAACAGCGTCGCCCCGGCCCTCGCCAACGCGATCTTCGCCACGACCACCGTGCGCGTGCGCAAGCTGCCGTTGATGCCGGAGCTGTTGCGAATGTTGTGAACCACCGTCGCCGCGATGCCACGGCGACGCAAGCTCACTCGTCGGCCTCGGTCTCGGGACGCGGCGGCGATGGTCGCGGCAGCGGCGGATCGGCGCGCATGCGCTTGAGTTCCTCGATCGTGACGCGCGGTGCGGGACCCCAGCCGCAGCCGCCGAAGAACAGGAAGGCGCTGCAGGTGATGCGCGTACCGCCCCGGGTGTCCCGGCTCGTGGTGCGCGTCGAGCGCCGCAGCCATTCGCCGAGCAGGCTCTCGTCACGCGGCGCCCAGTCTCGTTCGAAGCGCGTCGGCTCGTACGGCAGCGGGGAACGATGCGCCATCGGATCGGGCGTGTAGGCCGGCGTGCGCTGGCGGCGACCGAATGCCGTGGGATCCGCGGCAACCGCCGTACTGTCGGCGTCGGGCAGGTTCACGCTGCCATCGCGATTGAACACACGCAGCGGCAACGCGGCCGTCTGCGCCGCCGCCTCGGCCGCCGCGGGTGTTCGAGTGCGCGCGGCAGCTGCGGTCGACGTCCTCGCTTCGAGCGGCTCGTTCGGCTCCCGCGGGCGCTTCGGAACCTGCATCCGGGGTGCCGCTTGGCGCGTCGACGCATCACCCTGCACCGTGTCGCCGGCACGCACGGGCGCCGCGGCCTGCGCCTGCTCCGGCGCAGGCCGCTCGATCAAGCGCAGGCGGATCGCCGGCGCGTCGTGCACCGGCGCGATGCGCCGCACGCGCGTGACCTGCAACAGGACCAGGGCGAGCACGCCATGCACGAGCACGGCGATCGCCAGCGAGAACAGCAGGCGTCGGCGCGCTTCGCCGTCGCGTGAACGCGACGCACCCTTCACCGCGGTGGCGGATCGCAGCCTGCCGCCGCGCGCTCGGCGCGCTGACGCGCACGTTCGGCGATCGCCTCGGGGTCGGCAAGGCCGATCCACGAAAGATACTTCGAGGCCACGGCGTCGCCGACACTCATGTCGGGTCGGAACGCGCCGGCGAAGCGGGTGCGCTCGCAGTCGAGCGGATTCTCACCACGTCGCTCGATCTCGGCCCAGCGCGCCTTGGCCGCCTCCTGCGGGTTGTCGATGCGCTCCGCGCCGATGCGCGGCCTCACCTCCGGCATGCGCAGGGAACCGTCCGGATTGAACAGCTGCGGCGCCGGCGTGCCGGCCGTGCCGATGCGCGCCGTGGTCGTCGACGTGCCGATGGAAGCGCGCTACGCCGACGAGGTCAGCAACCTGAAGATCCGCCGCGTGCTGCCCGAATTCCTGGCCAAGCACGCGCGCAACACGGTCAAGCGCATCT
>JAFLDX010000120.1 GCA_017302215.1 Lysobacterales bacterium | reverse complement strand
CGAGCGCGCCGCCGAGGTCGACGACGTGCGCGCAGCGCTGCTCGAGCTGACCGCCGGCGGTGCCGACGCGCTCGAACCGGCGCGCGAGGCGGCCGTGCTCGCGCGCGTCGACGAACGCGCCGGCGAACTGGCACGCAGCATCGCCGCGCGCGAGTCGGAAGCGACCGTGGCGCGCTATACGCGCCGCGCCGTGGTCGGTGCACTCGCCGCGGTCGCGCCGGGCAGCGACATCCTGATCCAGGGTGCGCTCGGCACGGCGCTGGTGCGCGAACTCGCGCGCATCCACGACGTGCCGGTGCGCGAACTCGATGTCGAAGCCCTGCTTGCGCGTCTCGGCCTCAGCGTGCGCAATGCGAGCGCGATCGTGCTGGCGATCGCCGGCAATGCACTGAAGGCGTTTCCGGGCCTCGGCACGCTCGGCGGGGGTCTGCTGCACGCCGTCGCCTACGGTCTCGTGTTCGACAGCCTCGGCCGCGCGATCGCATTGACCCTGGCCGAGCACGCTCGACTCGACCAGGCCAGCGCCGAGGCGCACGTGAAGCGGCTGCTCGCCGAACCGGCGCGCGAGCGCGTCGAACGCGTGGCGCGCCTCGCGCTCGACAGCCTGCGCGCACGCGACGACGCCGCGCGCGAGGATTGATCACGCGACGGACACAATCCATCGCGATGACGCGGCTGGCGGGCCACCGGTGTTTTTGCCAAGCTCGCGCCATGCGTTCCCGCACCGCCACGTTCCTGCCCGCATGCTGCGTCGCGCTCGCGTCGGCCACCGGCGTGCAGGCGGGCGATTCGCCGCACTGGACCTTCGATCCCGTGCACAGCCAGGTCGTGTTCTTCGTCGACCACCTCGGCTTCTCGAAGGCGATCGGCCGTGCCCACGTGACCGGCGGCGAGCTCGTGTTCGACCCGGAGGACTGGAGCACGGCCTCGGTCGATGTCAGCGTGGCGCTCGACACGCTCGACATGGGTGAGGAGAAGTGGACCGCGACGGTCAGGTCCTCGCAGTTCCTCGACACCGCGCGCTGGCCGCTGGCACGCTTCCGCAGCAGCTCGGTCGAAAGGACCGGCGCGGATACGCTGCGCGTGCATGGACGGCTGGACCTGCACGGCAAGGAGCAGCCGCTCACCCTGGATGCCTCGCTGAACCGGGTCGGCCGCGATCCGTACGTGTTCCGCACCAAGGCCGGATTCAGCGCGCACGCGACCCTCGACCGCTTCGCCTTCGGCCTCGAGCGCTACCGTGACGTCGTCGGTGCCGACGTCGAACTGCGCATCGAGATCGAGGCGATGCGCGTGCGCGCGAACGACGACAAGGAGACCGGTGATGGCGCTGCGAAGTGATGCAGGGCGGTGGGGTAGCGTGGCAAAGGCATTCCACTGGCTGATGGCGCTCGGCATCGTCGGCGCCGGCGTGCTCGGCCTCGTCATGACCGGCATGGACAGGGGCATGGCCAAGCTCGACGCCTACGCCATCCACAAGTCGATCGGCCTGACCGTGCTCGCCCTGTTCGCGCTGCGCCTGGCCTGGCGATTCCTCGACCGGCGCCCGACCGACCTGCCGATGCCGCGTCTCCAGCGCATCGCCGCGCACGCCGTGCATGGCCTGCTCTACCTGTTCATGCTGGCGATTCCGCTGTCCGGCTGGATCTTCAATTCGGCGCGCGGCTACCCGCTGCAGTGGTTCAAGCTGTTCAACCTGCCGGCGCTGGTCGAAAAGAACGAAGGCCTCGCCGAGCTCGCGATCGACGTGCATGTCGCCCTGTTCTGGATCCTCGCCGCGGTGCTCGTCGCGCACGTTGGCGGTGCCCTGCTCCACCATTTCCTCGAGCGCGACGACACCCTGCGCCGCATGCTGCCGTTCGGCCGCCTGCGCAATCCCCCTGAAGGAGATGCCCCATGATGCGCATGCTCGCGCTCGTCCTCGCCATCACCGTCGCGTTGCCCGCCGCCGCCGCCGACTACCGCGTCGGCGCCGGTAGCACGCTCGGCTTCCTCGCCGACTTCCAGGGCGAGAAGTTCAGCGGCCAGTTCAAGACATTCGAGGCGACGATCCGCTACGACCCGGCCGACCTCGCGAGCTCGAAGTTCGACGTCGAGGTCGACCTTGCCAGCGTCGTCACCGGCGACAGCGACCGCGACGATGCCTTGCCGGGTGCCGACTTCTTCGATGTCGCGAGAACGCCGAAGGCGCGCTACACGACCACCGGCTTCCGCAAGGACGGCGACAAGGTCATCGCCGACGGCACGCTCACGCTGAAGGGCAAGAGCAAGCCGGTCAGCCTCGCCGTGCGCTTCCATTCGGGCAGCGACGCCACCTTCCTCGACGTGACGACCACGCTCAAGCGCCTCGACTTCGACGTCGGTGCCGGCGAGTACGCCGATACCTCGACGATCGGCAACGAGGTCGCCGTGAACGGCCACCTCGTGCTCGTCGCGAAGTAGTCGCGCGCGCGCCGGGTCTGCGTGGACGAACCGACACTCTGGGCGCGCCTCAGGCGCCGTTGGCAGCGCGACGCGGCGCCCGATTCGCGGTCATCCGCATCCGCCGACGCGGGCGGACGCCATCACGCGCAGGCGACCGACAGCCTGCGCGCGCTGCTCGACGACGATCGCATCCCCGCCACGGTGCGCCGCGCGCTCGGCACCGATTTCGAGCGCCTCGAGGCGATGCTGCGCAAGCTCGAGCGCGACGAGTTGCACATCGCCGTGTTCGGCCGCGTAAGCGTCGGCAAGTCGGCGCTGGCGAACGCCCTGGTCGGCGAGCCGGTGTTCGAGGTCGGCGTGCTCCACGGCACGACCCGCGAGGCACGACCGCGACCCTGGCGCGAGTTCGCCGGCAACGGCGTGCACCTGATCGACACGCCCGGCATCGACGAACTGGACGGCGAGGCCCGCGAGAGGCTCGCCTTCGAGGTCGCCTCGGTCAGCGACCTGGTCGTCTTCGTGGTCGACGGCGACATGACCTCGCGCGAGCGCGACGCGCTCGCCGTGCTCGCGCGCACCGAGCGGCCAATCCTGCTCGTGCTCAACAAAGCCGACCGCTACGGCGACGACGAACGCGAGCGCCTGCTCGCGCGCCTGCGCGAGCACGCCGCCGGTTTCGTCGCCGCGAACGACGTGGTCGCGGTCAGCGCGCATCCCGCGCCGATGCGCCGGCTGCGCCGCGACGCCGCCGGCCACGAGCACGAGGAAGCAGTCGGGCGCGAGGCCGACATCACGGCCCTGCGCGACCGCCTCGGCGCGATCGTCGAGCGCGAGGGGCGCACGCTGGCCGCGCTCAACGCGAGCCTGTTCGCCGGGCGCGTCAGCGACGACATCGGCGCGCGCATCGTCGAGGCACGGCGCGAACTCGCGGCGAGGGTCATTCGCCAGTACTGCATCGCCAAGAGCCTCGCGGTCGCGCTCAATCCGGTGCCGGTCGCCGACCTGCTCGCCGCCGGCGCGCTCGATGCGGCCCTCGTCATGCATCTCGCCCGCGTGTACGGCCTGCCGCTGACCCAGCGCGAAGCCGGCGGCCTGATCGCCACGATCTGCGCGCAGCTCGCCGCCTTGATGGGCGCGATCTGGGGCGTGCACCTCGTTGCGTCCGCGCTGAAGGGCCTCAGCGCCGGCGTCTCGACCGTGCTCACGGCCGGTGCGCAAGGTGCACTCGCCTGGTATGCGACCGAACTGGTCGGCCGCGCTGCCGAGCGCTATCTCGCCGCCGGCAAGTCGTGGGGCGAGCGCGGCGCCAAGCGGGTCGTGCGCGACATCGTCGAGAGCCTCGACCGCGACTCGATCCTGCGCGAGGCGCGCGACGAGATCCTCGCGCGCCTGCGCGGGACCGACGCGCGGCGCTGACCTCGATCAGCGAAGCGCGAGAAACGACGCGACGGCCGCGGCATCGAATGGCCAGCCGAGCTCGCGTCCGTCGACCGCATCGACCAGCACCGGCACGCGCACGCCGTAGCGCGCCTCGAGCCCGCGATCGCCATCGATGCCGATGCATTCGAAGTCGGGTGCGCGCACCTGCGCGAGCACGTCGACGGCACGGTCGCAGAGCCCGCAGTCGTCGGTGACGTAGAGCACCAGCGTGGCGCCCGTTCGTGGTTCGGTCATGTCGCTCCGGCGCGTGCGCGACGCGGCATCGCGGGGCACGATCGTACCGGCGTGCCCCCGGCGCGTCACCGCCCGGCGGCGCGCGTGCGCGCGTCGACGTAGAATCGGCGGCGGGTATTCCACGGCGTGCGCCATGTCCATCAGCGTCTTCGACATCTTCAAGATCGGCATCGGTCCGTCCTCGTCGCATACGATCGGGCCGATGCGCGCGGCCGCGCGCTTCGTGCAGCGCTGGCTCGACGAGCGCGGCGTGCTCGAGAAGACCGCGCGCATACGCGCCGACCTGTACGGCTCGCTGGCCCTGACCGGGCGCGGTCACGGCACCGACAAGGCCGTGCTGTGCGGACTCGAGGGCGAATGGCCCGACCGCATCGACCCGGACATCGTCGATGGCAAGCTCGCGCGCATCCGCAAGAGCAGGCGCCTGCTGCTCGGCGGCCGCCACGAGATCGCGTTCGACGAGAAGGCCGACCTCGTCTTCAACAAGCGTCAGAAGCTGCCGTTCCATACCAACGGCATGCGCTTCACCGCCTACGATGCCGACGGCAACGAGCTGGCCACGCGCGACTACTACTCGGTCGGCGGCGGCTTCGTGGTCAACCACGACGAGGCGGCCGACAACCGCATCGTGCCGGATACCACGCCGCTGCCGCACCCGTTCCACTCGGGCGACGACCTGCTCGCGCGCTGCGAAGCCTCCGGCCTGTCGATCGCCGGGCTCATGCTCGAGAACGAGAAGGTCTGGCGCCCGGAGGCCGAGGTGCGCGCGAACCTGCTCACGATCTGGGAAGCGATGAAGGGCTGCGTCGCACGCGGGCTGCGCCAGCCCGGCGTGCTGCCGGGCGGGCTCAAGGTGCAGCGGCGAGCGCCGGCGATGTACGCCGAACTGTGCTCGCGTCCCGAGATCGCGCTGCGCGACCCGCTGACGATCCTCGACTGGGTCAACCTCTACGCGCTCGCGGTCAACGAGGAGAATGCCGCCGGCGGCCGCGTCGTCACCGCGCCGACCAATGGCGCGGCCGGCATCATGCCGGCGGTCATGCACTACTACGACCGCTTCGCGCCCAACGCGAGCGAGAACGGCATCGTCGACTTCCTGCTGACCTCGGGCGCAATCGGCATCCTGTACAAGGAAAACGCCTCGATCTCGGGCGCCGAGGTCGGCTGCCAGGGCGAGGTCGGCGTGGCCTGCTCGATGGCCGCCGGCGGCCTTACCGCCGCGCTCGGCGGCAGCATCTACCAGG
Organism: Lysobacterales bacterium; assembly: GCA_017302215.1. Taxonomy (GTDB): domain Bacteria; phylum Pseudomonadota; class Gammaproteobacteria; order Xanthomonadales; family Rhodanobacteraceae; genus Dokdonella. Next base: position 5,085 of record JAFLDX010000120.1, on the reverse strand, counting down.
TCGAGAATGCCGCCGAGATCGGCATGGAGCACAACCTCGGGCTCACCTGCGACCCGATCGGCGGCCTCGTGCAGATCCCGTGCATCGAACGCAACGCGATGGGCTCGGTCAAGGCGATCAACGCCCAGCGCATGGCCATGCGCGGCGACGGCAAGCACCGCGTCTCGCTCGACAAGGTCATCAGGACCATGCGCGACACCGGCCGCGACATGCAGGACAAGTACAAGGAAACCTCGCGCGGCGGGCTCGCGGTCAACGTCATCGAATGTTGAACCAACTCTTCGGCTCTTGCGAAAACATCGCACAGCCGTCGCGAAGAACTCTGTTGGTCAAAGGACTGGAGTCAGCTCGATACTCGGAGCTGCAACTGCATCCCTCACTGCGAACTTCGATGATTGTACTGTGGCTCATAGGTTGGAATTGCTTGTACACCGAGCCATGAGTAACTTGATCCGTCCTTAACACGGATGACCGCATTGCAGATAACAGAATCCGCTTTCAAGGATCTGTAGTAATTCAAACCAGCCTCGTCGCAGTCCACTGAAAATGACATCATTACGCTATCGCTTATCCCATTCGACGTGTTTAAGGTTATTTGCGAAAAGTCTGGCTTAAATCCCTCTTTCTGGAAATTGATAACAAAACTAATGATCTTCTCGAAAACTTTCGCCTTAACTTGGCACGCATCAACCTCGGTTCCGCACTCAAGCGATATCGAATTGCCGTTAAAGTAGCTTTTTTCGATCTTCGTAGCGCCATCCTCGAATGCGGACGATGCCTGTGTCTCGGCAGACCCGAGACACCACTGGACAAGCAAGAATGCAAGCACATACTTCATAGTGGTTCACCGCTCATTCAAATTTGTAATATCGTACTTTTTACCATTGTCATTAAAAAACATGTTGCGGTCCGTAACGAGAATCCCGCCAGTCAACTTCAGGTCAAACGGTGAGAAATCATCAATTCCAGAAAATTCGAATCTGCGCTTGACCAAATCGCCAACCTGAAAGCGCATGGTTATACCAGACGCTTTCGAAAAAGCTACATCGACACTGCTAATCCGCCGCCCGGCCTTAAGATAACCGTGAGTATGTTGGTCGTAGATTGCCATTCTGTGATAGCCCGGATCAAAGCTGTTAGGCGCCCCACTAGCGAAGGGTGAGTTCGCGGTGTAGACCTTCGCTCGATAGATAGTTTCCCCAGGCACATTCGGGTCGGCGCGCGCACCAAAAGCGGTTCTATACTCGTCTCCAGTACTTTTGGTCTTTCCGCGAAGATAATCGCCTACCCTGACGATGAAGTCGGCAAAACTTTCGCCAGTCTTCGAATCAATTGATGTTACGTTGACGTTGTTCTTGCGGACGAGCTCAGTCAACTCCGCCACCTCCCTTCCGCCGCCCATGCCAGTGATCGATAGGGGCTCAACAAGTCCCCTATCCGAAACTGAATTGATAGTGTCCGCAGCTGCTTCTGTCATCACGCGAGCCTTGGTGCGCTGCTCCTCTTTACCATTCTTTGGCCCTTTTCCGGGAGGGGCGCCGCCTGCTTGTAATCCCGCACGGAGACTCGCCGTCGGCCCCATCAGAAAGAGTCTGTCACTGACCTCTTGGCACTCCGGATCTCCCATGCAGCCGCCCTGCTGCGCCGCGATCCGTTCCTGCATGTAGCTGCTGAGGAGGCTGGCGGCGAACCCGCTGGGATCGGTTCCCGCGAACGGGTTGTTGAGCACGTAGCTGTAGGGATTGAGGCTCTGGCTGTTGTCCGGGAACTGGATGATCGGGTCGACGCTGAGGAAGCGACCGACCTTCGGATCAAAGACGCGGCCGTTCATGTGGATGTATCCGCCGTCCAGGTGCTCGCGGGCAACCAGTCCCCGCACCGATCAAGTCGGGCAAAAAAAGGAGGCGGGGTTTCCCCCGCCTCCCGGTTCTCGCGTGGCTCATGCGCGGAGGCATGAGCCGATGCCGGATCACGGTGTCGGAACCGTGATCGGCGCGCCCGAGTTGTCGAAGGTGTAGCTCACCACGGTGGCCGGCATTCCGCTCGTTCCAACCGCGCCGACGTTGTTTATGCGCACGTAACCGTAGTTGATCGCGCTGGTCGTGGTGTTGAGGAAGCGGAAACCGAGGTAGCCGTCCAAGCCACCCGCTACGCGCCACGCCGAAGTCGGGGTGGAACCCGCCGTGTCGATGAAGGTCGTCGACGGACCGATTTCGGTACCGGGCGCGGCGACCACGTAGGCAGAACCCGACGCCGAGCCGCCGCGATTGGCGGTGGCGCCCGTGTAGAGCCAGTAGAACGACAGCAGGCGCGGAGTTCCCGTCACGGTGTACGGATTGAAATCATCACCCGTGCAGGAGGCGAGGTTGTCGCGAACGACTCCGGTGAGCCACTTGATGCACGTGCCATTCAGGCTGTCGTGCACGAGGTGGTTCAGCTCGAACGTGACGTGGTTCGGGTTGACCACCACCGCGGGATCGAAGCCGTCCTTGAAGATGCCGTCGCGCGTGCCGCGTACCGCGACCGTCAGGTGCTCGACCGGCGAAGCGGACGGAACCGTCGGGGTCAGGATGACGTTCGCGAACGCCGGCGTGTTCGGCAGCTGCGTGCCCGGGCCGTAGTCGGCGAGCGCGATCGTGAACGTGACGGCCTGGGTTCCGCCGGCGGCGATCGTGAAGTTCGACGGCGACGCCGTGACGTTGACGCCGTAGTCCGACTGCGAGGTGATGTTCCAGGTCGCCGACGCCGCCAGCTTGCTCGTGAAGGTGCGCGTGAACGTGCAGTTCGGCACGCAGTTCATGTTGCGCATCGACGGGATGTTGAGCTCCTTCATGTTGATGGAGCCGCCGCTCGGGTTCGCCGCTAGGAAGCGCGCATACGTTTCCTCCATGACGAGGCCGGCGGCGATCGCCTTGTCGACCTGGACGCGACCGCTGCCGACATCGTCGATGTTCCACGGCGACACGCCGTCTTCCTTGACGCCGTTCGACTTGGCCGTCATCTGCAGGGCCGACTTGACCGCCATCGGCGACCAGGTCGGGCGCATCGCGCGCACCAGCGCACCCGAGCCGGCCACGTGCGGGCTCGACATCGAGGTACCGCCGAGGTAGGCATAGAACGGGGTGACGTTGTACGCCGCGTAGATGTTGTCACCCGGACCGACGATGTCCGGCTTGGTGATGTCGGCCGCGATCGCGCGCGTCGGGCCACGCAGGCTGAACGACGACAGCAGGTCGCCGATCTTGGTCGCCGGGGTGAAGTTGGCCGTGGTCGGCGTCGCGCCGTTCGCGTCGATGAAGGCACGCAGGGCCAGGCCGTCGGCCTGCAGGATGCTGTACGACGGCAGCGTGGCCGTGCCGATCGCCATGTTCAGCGCGCCGGCGGCGTTGTTGTAGATGATGCCGGCGACCGCGCCCTGGGCGGCCGCGTTGTTGAGCTTCTCCTCGAACGAGCACGTGCCGCGCGGGATCAGCGCGATCGCACCGGTGAAGAAATTGGCCGGGAAACCGCCGGTCGCGGTACAGCCGATGTCGTTCGCCGCGTTGTAGCGGATCGGGTAGACGCCGGCCGTGCCGACGTTGACGCCGGCGATGTTGAGCGCGATGTTCTGCGTGTTCGCCGGCGGCGTGCCGGGGCCCGCGGCCGAGATCGAGCCGCCCGACGGGTTCTCGTCGTGCGTCGCCGAGGCAACCGACATGACCCACGGGCCGATGTGGTTGACGTTGCCGACCGGGTCCGGCGTTTCGGCGCGCGTGTTGCCGGCCGAGGCCGACACGAAAATGTCGGCGTTGACGAACTCGAGGAAGTTGCGGTCGCCGTCACCGGACGACCACGGCGAGGTGCCGCCCGAGATCGAGTAGTTGACGACGTCGACGTCGCCGTCGGTGAGAACATTGGCCATGCCGGCCGCGATTGCCGCACCGCTGCAGGTGCTCGATTCGCAGACGCGGTAGGTGCGCAGCGAGGCGCACGGCGCGACGCCGCTGATCTGCGAATACGGCGCCGGAATGGTCGGCGCCGGCACGGCCGTGCCGTTGACGACGTTGCCGGCCGACGTGCTGGCCGTGTGCGAGCCGTGGCCGCTCGCATCGGTCGCGCCGTTCGGACCGGTGCAGACGCCGCCCGCACTGGTCGAACAGTCGCGCGTGCTGCGCAGCTTCGGATCGGCGACGCTGAACCCGCAACGCGCGTCGTTGGCGAACGAAGGATGCGTCGCAAGAACGCCCGAGTCGATGACGCCGACGACGATGCCCTTGCCGAAGTTCGTCGCCGTCGCCGGGGTCGGCACGGCGGCACCCCAGATGGTCTGCGCGCCGATGAACGAGGGGCCGCGGAACGTGTCGACCGGGTACTCGCGGTCGCGCTCGATGCGCACGACGCCCGGAAGCGTGGCGGCGGCCGCGGCCTCGGCCTCGGTCAGGCGCGCCGAGATGCCGCTGTGGGTGATCTGGAAGGTGTGCGGCACCTCGACCTGGCGGCCGAGGCGCTCGCGCAGGCCGGCGACGTATTGCGCCTGGACCTGTTCGAGGTGCTCGCGGTACGCGCGCGAGGCCGCGCTGTTCGCGTCGAAGCGCGTGCTGCCGTCGGTCGCGCCCGCCGTGCCTTCGAGATTGCCGACGCCACCGCGGTACTCGAGCGCGCCGGGCTCGCCGAAGTAGATCATGTACAGCGCATGTTCGGATGCCGCCGGGCTGGCGGTCGGCGCGTCGCTGACCGTCACCTGCGACCACGCGACGGGCGTGGCGAGCCCGCCACCGAGGCTTGCCGCGACGAGCACGGCGAGGGTATTCAAACGTACCGGATTGCGCATGTCAGCTCCCAAGATCAGGTCCCCAAGGACCGGGCCACGCGAGGCGGCCCGGGGGTTTCGTCGATGGCGGACCACGCAGAAGGTGAATCGCGCCTGAGTTCCCGAGTTATAGCATCGGGGCGTGAGCGCGGCAACGCACGGAAGGCGGGGTTTACGCGTGTTTTCACCCGCGATTTTCGCGCGGGCGCGTCAGCCGATCCGGCCCGACGCCGCCGCGAGCCGTGTGGCCAGCGGCTCGAGCAGGTCGCCGTAGCGCGCGGCCCAGGCCCGGGGGC
>JAFLDX010000119.1 GCA_017302215.1 Lysobacterales bacterium | reverse complement strand
CGCGGTCGCTGGATCGCAACCATTTCACAACTGCGCTGGTCGAGGGTATGATCCTTGAAGATGGCGCTGCCACGTTAACGGCAATCACGGCATCGGCCATCGGCTGGTCGGCGCGTGCGATGCCCGCAGGTTCGGTTCCGTCGGGCCCGGCCGTCGCTGTCGCCGGTTCGACCGCCACCGCCATTGGCGCCGCCGCCACAGGTGTATCGATGACGGGGGCCGGCGCCGCCGGCACGGGGCTCGGAGGCGGCGCCGCCTGCGCTGCCGAAACGAGGGGTGGCGCGATGTCGACGAGCGGCGTGTCGGATGCCGCGGGCGAGGTTTCCGGGCGTGCTGCGTCGGTGCCTGCTTCGACGGCGGCTGTCGTGGCCGGGATCGCGCTTTCCTGCGGTGCGGCGAGCAGCGGTTCACCGGGCTCGTCGAATACGAGCTGCAACATGACCGGCGGCGCGTCGTCGTGGCGGGCAGTGACGTTGAGCTCGCGCAACAGCTCGCCGCGCGTCGTTTCAGCCCACTGCGCCGGCCGCCAGCCCGCATCGGGCAAGACGGTGAACCTCAGCATTCCACCGTCGGTAACAAGCCGGCGATAGACCGTGCGCACGCCGTCGCCGAGGCCGATGCGATGGGTCGCGAGCAAGGCATCGACGGCCGTCATGTGCCGTTCGATGAAGTGCGCGATGTCGATGTCGAGCCGCCGCGCACAGAGCCTGTTGCGGGCCGCCAGATAGCCAAGGTCGACATAGTCCACCTCGCCTCGGCTCAGGCGTGCGCCAGCCGGGAATCCCGCGGCACGCCGATCGAACGAGGCGAGTTCGAACGAACCCTGCACCGAGGCGATGCCCGGTTGCTCGAGCGTGAAATCGACATCGAGCGTGGCAGTGGCGTCATCGCGCCGGTAGTCGACACGGTCGACGCGTTCGCCGCCGTGCACCCCGGCGCCGGCGCGCTCCGGCACGCCGAGCGCGGGGCCGGGACAACCCTGCATCTCGAACAGGGCGGTGCCGGGCACACGCAGCCATTGCTCCAATCCGGGTATCCCGGCCGCGGTCGCCAGGGTCAGGCCGCGGATGTCGATGCGAGCGTCGGAGGGCAGGTCCGTCGCGTCGCCGATGCTGCGCGCGAGCAGCCACCACCCGCCACCGGAACGCAACGTCGCGACACGCGCCTGCAGCGTGCCGCGCCACGGGCCCTCGCGGATCTCCAGGCGAGGCGCGTCGAGACGCAGGCCGCCGTTCCAGGTGAATCCGCTGCCGTCGTACTGCAGGCTGGCGAACGGCGCCAGCGCGGCGGCCATTCGCCGCGCCTCGCCGCGCGCGGCGAAATGCAGCGCGAGCGCGAGCGCGGCGAGCGCCATCACGAGCGTGAGGAATACGTAGCGCAATCTTGCCGCCATGCGCGCCTCGGGGTGTTCCGGACCTGTCACCCGCTGAGCGCTTCACGATAGCCATAACGCTCGGATGCGGCAATCGCGAGCGTGAGCGCCATCACACGATCGCGAAGCGCGCTGCCGCCACCGCCCGAGGTGGCGAGGGACTTCCGATCAGCGACCCGGGTGCACCTCGTCGATGGCCGGCGCGTCGCGCACCGCGTCCTGGTCGACCGCCAGGTGGTTGGCGAGCAGCGCGACCTGGGTGCGGTTGCTGACGCCGAGCTTGCGCATGATCGCGGTCATGTGCGCCTTGACCGTCGCCTCCGAGACATTCAGTTCGTACGCGATCTGCTTGTTGAGCAGGCCTTCGGCGATCATCGACAGCACGCGGAACTGCTGCGGCGTGAGCTCGGCGATGCGCGCGGCGATGCGCAGCTCGCCGGGTGGCAGGTCGGCCTCGACGCTGCCGCACGTGTCAGGCAGCCAGACGTCGCCGTCGAGCACGCTCTGCACGGCGCCGACGATCGTGTCGATCGATACCGACTTCGGGATGTAGCCCGACGCACCGTGTGCGATGGCCCTGCGCATGACGAGGCTTTCCTCGTGCGCCGAGACGACGATGATCGGCAGGCCCGGATAGTGCCCGCGGATGTGGACGAGGGTGGAGAACCCGCGTGCGCCCGGCATGTGCAGGTCGAGCAGCAACAGGTCGGCGTCGGGGTGCGCGTCGACGAGGCCCTGCACCGAGGCGACGCTGTCGGCCTCGTGCAGGCTTGCATCGGGCACCGCGCGCAGCACGGCGCGCCGCAACGCGTCGCGGAACAGCGGATGATCGTCGGCGATCAGGACTTCGCGCATCGGGGAGTGGCTGGGGGCCGGGGGTTAGGGTGCATGGATGAGGGGCTGTGTCATGGTACCGATTCCGCCATCGATGCCACTTTGCGCGTTTGCGCAAGCCCCGATTTTCGCGCCCTCGCCCCTCGCCCCCCTTTGCTTTTCACCGCACCAGGCGCTCGTTGACGAGGCTGGCGACGACCGACGGATCGGCCAGCGTCGAGGTGTCGCCGAGGGCTTCGGGTTGGTTCTCGGCGATCTTGCGCAGGATGCGACGCATGATCTTTCCCGAACGCGTCTTCGGTAATCCCGGTGCCCACTGCAGGTGATCGGGCGTGGCGATCGGCCCGATCTCCTTGCGCACCCAGGCCACGAGTTCCTTGCGCAGTGCCTCGGTCGGCTCGACGCCGGCCTTCAACGTGACGTAGGCGTAGATGCCCTGCCCCTTGATGTCGTGCGGGCAGCCGACCACGGCCGCCTCGGCGACCTGCGCATGGGCGACCAGCGCGCTCTCGACTTCGGCGGTGCCGAGACGGTGGCCCGAGACGTTGATGACATCGTCGACGCGGCCGGTGATCCAGTAGTAGCCGTCCTCGTCGCGGCGCGCGCCGTCACCAGTGAAGTAGGTGCCCGGATACGTGCGGAAATAGGTGTCGATGAAGCGCGGATGGTCGCCGTAGACCGTGCGCATCTGGCCGGGCCACGAATCGGTCAGCACGAGGTTGCCCTCGACCGCGCCGTCGAGCACGTTGCCGTTGGCATCGACGATCGCGGGCCTGATGCCGAAGAACGGCCGTGTCGCCGACCCGGGCTTGAGGTCGATCGCGCCGGCCAGCGGCGAGATCAGGATGCCGCCGGTCTCGGTCTGCCACCAGGTGTCGACGATCGGGCAGCGACCGTCACCGACCACGCGCCAGTACCACTCCCAGGCTTCGGGGTTGATCGGCTCGCCGACCGAACCGAGCAGGCGCAGGCTCGCGCGCGAGGTCTTCTTCACGAGCTCCTCGCCTTCGCGCATCAACGCGCGGATCGCGGTCGGAGCGGTGTAGAACAGGGTGACCTTGTGCTTGTCGATGACCTGCCAGAAGCGCGACGAGTCGGGGTAGTTCGGCACGCCTTCGAACATCAGCGTCGTCGCGCCGTTGGCGAGCGGCCCGTAGACGAGGTAGCTGTGGCCGGTCACCCAGCCGATGTCGGCCGTGCACCAGTACACATCGTCCTCGCGCAGGTCGAAGACAGCCTCGTGGGTGAAGCTCGCGAACACGAGGTAGCCGCCGGTCGTGTGCAGCACGCCCTTCGGCGTTCCGGTCGAGCCGGACGTGTAGAGGATGAACAACGGGTGCTCGGCTTCGCAGGCAACCGGCTCGTGCGTCGTCGGCTGACCCTCGATCAGGGCATGCCACCAGCGGTCGCGCGGGGTCTGCATGTCGACCGCGCCATCGGTGCGACGCACGACGAGGACGGTTTCGACGCTGTTCGTGCTCGGCCGCTCGAGCGCTTCGTCGACGTTGGCCTTGAGCGGAACACGCTTGCGGCCGCGCAGGCCTTCGTCGGCGGTGATGACGAGCTTGCAGCGGCTGTCGGCGATGCGGCTGGCCAGCGAGTCCGGCGAGAAGCCGGCGAACACGATCGTGTGCACGGCGCCGATGCGCGTGCAGGCAAGCATCGCGATGGCCGCCTCGGGGATCATCGGCAGATAGATCGCGACGCGGTCGCCCTTGCCGACGCCGAGGCTGGTCAGCAGATTGGCGGCCTTGCACACCTCGGCGTGCAGTTCGCGATAGCTGATCCGGCGCGACTCCGACGGATCGTCGCCTTCCCAGATGATCGCGGTCTTGTCGCCGCGCGTGGCGAGATGGCGGTCGAGGCAGTTCGCGGACACGTTGAGCGTGCCGTCGTCGTACCAGCGGATGTGCAGGTCGCTGGCGTCGAAGGAGACGTCCTTCACGCGCGAATACGGGGTGATCCAGTCGAGGCGCTGGCCGATGCGCGACCAGAAACCTTCCGGATCGTCGATCGATTCCGCGTAGAGCGTGTCGTACTTCGCCCTGTCGTAGCGTGCCGCGGCCGCGAAGGCGGCCGGAACGGGATGGATCTGGGCCATGCGCGACTCCGGCTGGAAAATGGCCGGGGCATGATACGCCCGGGGTCGCGACGCGGATCGCCGGCTACGACTTTCGTCGACCCACGACCTTTGGTGAATGGAAGCGCGCCGCGTGACGCGTGCATGCTCGCCCGGCCTACATTCCGGGAGGGGCTTCCATGGTTACCGACAAGAACAACGGTCGCTTGCGTTTCGTCGCGCTCGCGTTCTCCTGTGCGCTTGCACTGCCGGGCATTGCCCACGCCGATCCCGCGCGCGAAGCCGCGCTCGAACAACGCGTGGCCGATCTCGAGCGCCAGCTCAAGGACCTCATCGCCGAGGTCAAGACGCAGCATGCCGCGGCACCCGCGCCTGCACCGGCCGTGCCGGCCGGCAAGCAGCCGATCCAGCTCGTCTCGCTCACGCCGGGCTCGCCGGCCGGCACGACCCTGCGTTACGGCGGCTTCATCAAGGCCGACTTCATGGCGACCAAGGCGCACGATGGCCAGTTCGCCGATTCGGCGGTCGGGCGCGCGCTCTACGTGCCGAGCCAGACCCCGGTCGGCGGCAGTGCGTCGGACGTCGACTACGATGCGCATGCCAAGTTCTCGCGTTTCGGCATCGGTGTCGACACGGTCACCGAATCGGGCAGCAAGGGCGGCGCGTTCGTCGAGATGGATTTCTTCGGCAATGCACTCGGTACGCAGAACGCGACCAACACCTACGGCGTCACCCTGCGTCACGCCTACGCCTACTGGAACAAGTGGCTGGCCGGCCAGACCTGGTCGAACTTCATGGACGTCGGCGCGCTGCCCGACTCGGTCGATTTCATCGGACCGACCGACGGCGTGATCTTCGTGCGCCAGGCGCAGGTGCGCTACACGACCGGCGGGTTCTCGGTGGCGATCGAGAATCCCGAAACGCTCTACATCCAGAACGGCGGTGGGGCGGTGACCGCGTCGGATCGCGGTGCCCTGCCCGACCTGACCGCGCGTTACGGCTGGAAGGGCGACTGGGGCACCTTCGGTGTCGGCGCGTTGCTGCGCAACCTCAAGGTGCAGCGTGCAGGCACGTCGACCGTTTCGGCGATCGACGACTCCGAACTGGCCGGTGCGCTGACGGTTGGCGGCAAGTGGGTGCTCGGCAAGAACGACGACCTGCGATACCAGGTCACGGCCGGCAGCGGCTTCAGCCGCTACATCGGCCTCGGCATCACGGCCGATACCGCAGTCGATTCGGCCGGTGACCTCGACTCGCTCGGCGGCGTCGCCGGGTTCGTCGGCTGGCGCCACGTGTGGTCGCCGAGCACGCGCTCGAACCTGATCTACGCGCGCAGCCAGTACGACAACCCGATCTCGCTGACCGGTGGCGGGGCCACCGAGGCGGTGCAGAGCCTGCGTGCCAACATCTTCTACTCGCCGTTCCCGAAGGTCGACGTCGGCGCCGAACTGATGGTCGGCGAGCGTGAGCTCGAGAGCGGGGCCGACGGCAGGATCACGCGCCTGCAGTTCACCACCAAGTACTCATTCTGAGAAAGGGGAAACCAGCATGGCATCCGTTCCCGCATCGTCGGCCCCGCTTAGCCAGGGGCACAAGAAGGTCATTTTCGCGTCGAGCCTCGGCACCGTGTTCGAGTGGTACGACTTCTACCTGTACGGCTCGCTCGCGGCGATCATCGCCAAGCAGTTCTTCACCGCGCTGAACCCGACCAGCGGATTCATCTTCGCCCTGCTCGCGTTCGCGGCCGGCTTCGCCGTGCGACCGTTCGGCGCCCTGCTGTTCGGTCGCCTCGGCGACATGATCGGCCGCAAGTACACCTTCCTCGTCACGATCGTGATCATGGGTCTTTCGACCTTCCTCGTCGGTGTCCTGCCGACGTACACGTCGATAGGCATCGCCGCACCGATCATCCTGATCACGTTGCGCCTGCTGCAGGGCCTCGCCCTCGGCGGCGAGTACGGCGGCGCGGCAACCTACGTCGCCGAGCATGCGCCGATGGGCAAGCGCGGCCTGTACACGAGCTTCATCCAGACCACGGCCACGCTCGGCCTGTTCCTGTCCCTGCTCGTGATCCTCGGCTGCCGCTACTACCTCGGCACCGAGGCGTTCGAGGCCTGGGGCTGGCGCATCCCGTTCCTCGTTTCGTTCCTGCTGCTGCTGATCTCGGTGTGGATCCGACTGCAGCTCAACGAATCCCCGCTGTTCCAGGAGATGAAGGCCCAGGGCAAGACCTCGAAGGCGCCGCTGACCGAAAGCTTCCTGACCAAGAACGGCAGGATCGTCCTGCTCGCCCTGCTCGGTGCGACCGCCGGCCAGGCCGTGGTCTGGTATGCCGGCCAGTTCTACGCGCTGTTCTTCATCACGCAGACGCTCAAGATCGATGCCACGACGGCGAACCTGCTGATCGCCGGTGCGCTCGTCATCGGCACGCCGTTCTTCATCATCTTCGGCTGGTTGTCGGACAGGATCGGCCGCAAGGCGATCATCATGGCCGGCTGCCTGATCGCGGCGCTGACCTACTTCCCGATCTTCAAGGCGCTGACCCACTACGGCAACCCGGCGATCGAGACCGCCGCGGCGACGAGCCCGGTCGTGGTGGTGGCCGATCCGGACACGTGCAGCTTCCAGTTCAATCCGGTGGGCACGGCGAAGTTCACCAGCTCATGCGACATCGCCAAGAGCTCGCTCGCCCGCAGCGGCACGCCGTACTCGAACGAAGCGGCTCCGGCCGGCACGGTCGCCAGCATCAAGGTCGGCAGCACGGTCGTCGCGTCCTACGAGGGCACCGGACTCGACGCCGACGCGGCCAAGGCCCAGTCGACGCGCTTCGCCGGCGAGGTCAAGACCGCACTGGCCACGGCGGGCTATCCGGAGAAGGCCGATCCGGCGCGCATCAACAAGCCGATGGTGCTGCTGCTGCTCACCCTGCTCGTCATCTACGTGACGATGGTATACGGACCGATCGCGGCCTGGCTCGTCGAGATGTTCCCGACGCGCATCCGCTACACGTCGATGTCGTTGCCGTACCACATCGGCAATGGCTGGTTCGGCGGCTTCCTGCCGACGATCGCGTTCGCCCTCGTCGCCGCGACGGGCAACATCTACCAGGGCCTGTGGTATCCGATCGTCATCGCGGTCATGACCCTCGTCATCGGCACGCTGTTCCTGCCGGAAACGAAGGACGTCGACATCTCGAAGTGAGATCGCTCGCCATCGCGCCGCCGACCTCCCCGGTGGCGCGATGCAGGGGCCGGGCCTTGCGCCCGGCCCCTTTTTTTTCGTCACCGCTAGGCGCGTTTGATCAGGCCGATGATGGCCAGCAGGATGATCGCGCCGATCAGGGCGTGGATGATCGCGCCGACGATGCCGCTGCCGATGCTGACACCGGCCATCGGCAGCAACCAGCCGGCGAGGAACGCGCCGACGATGCCGACGACGATGTTGCCGATGAGGCCGAAGCCGAAGCCGCGCATGATCAATCCGGCCAACCAGCCGGCGACGCCACCCACGATCAGCCAGACGATCAACGATTCCGCACTCATGTAGACCCCTCCCGATGCGTCGCACGGCGCGACGCGGCCGATTGTGCTCCGGGCATCGGGTCAATGCATCGTGCGCTGCGGTGCCCGTTCAGCCAGTCCGGTCGCGCGGCGGTGCCGCGGGCGCCCCGTTCGCGCGTGCGCGTTCGCGCAACGCGGCAATCACGTCGGGCTGCAGCATGGCCGCTTCGGGCCGCGAGCGCGCCGCGATCCGCTCCGCGGCGATCGACATGACCGTGCCGAACGCGCCGACGACCGCCAGCACGAGCCCGAGGCCGAGCACGCCGGGACTGTGGGTGAGGAACGCCATCCCCATGCCGATGACCAGCAGGGCAATCATGATCCAGCGCGTCATGCCGGGAACCCTCGAGGAACGGCGCCACCGCCGCGCGGCCAAGCTACCAGAAGCCGGTCGCGGGCGGCGCCGCCGCCGATCGGCGCTCTGCTGCCGGCCACGACTCGACGCGGCCGCGCCGAAACCGCAGACTCGGCGACATGGACATCGTCTCGCAGTGGGCGCTCGCGGCCGGCCTGGCCTGGGCCAGCGGCTTCCGCCTGTACGCGGCGGTCTTCATCGTCGGCCTGCTCGGCCGCTACGACGTCCTCGAGTTGCCGGCCGCACTGGCGGTGGTCGAACATCCGTGGGTTCTGATCGCGTCGGGCATCATGCTGTGCGGCGAGTTCCTCGCCGACAAGATCCCGGCCTTCGACTCGGTATGGGACGCGCTCAACACCTTCATCCGCATCCCGGCCGGAGCCTTCCTCGCCTGGGGCGCACTCGGTGACGCGACGCCGGCGGCGCAGTTCGCCGCCGCGCTGGTCGGTGGCTTCATCAGCGGCGGCACGCACGTATTCAAGAGCGGCGGTCGCGTGCTGCTCAACAGCTCGCCGGAACCGGTGTCGAACTGGACCGCGAGTTTCAGCGAGGACGGCCTGCTGCTGGCCGGGTTGTGGCTCGCGATCGCGCACCCGTGGGCATTCCTCGTCGTGCTCGTGCTGTTCCTCGCGGTCGTCGCCTGGCTGCTGCCGAAGCTGTTCCGCCTGTTTGCGCGCGTGTTTCGTCGCCTGCGCGGCAAGCCGGCCGCGGTTGCCCGCGACTGACCGCGGGCGATGCCCGCCGCCGGCGGGCCGATCCAGCCGCACCGGCTTCGGGAGTGATGCGGCTTCCTCGCGTGGTTGTACGGCCAGGGCGTTGTTGCAGGAACGGCTTCAGCCGTGATGCGTCTTCGTTGCGACGTGGCATGGACAGGGCGTCGTACGGTCGGTTGCCACGGCAGGTTCGTACGGCCGATGTCTGCAGCCGTTCCTTCGGTCGCCCTGCGACGGCGCGCGGCCGTCACGGCGTGAAGCGCACCTCGCGCAGCGCGTCGTCGGGCAGCGCGTACGCAGACGCGAGCAGTTCGCCTTCGGTCACGATGTCGGGGAAACGCATGCCGGCGAGCACCTGCACGGCGAAGATCTCCTGCACGCCGCCGGTGAACTTGAGCAGGGCGACCGTGGCGCCGCGTTCGATGTCGACGACCCAGACGCCGGAAAGACGTTCGCTGTTGTCCTCGGTGATCGGAATGTCGGTGAATGCGTTCGACTCGCGCAGCTGCGACAGGCCGACGAACGCGATCGAGCCAGCGAAATCGAGGCCACGCGCGAACCCCGGCACGCGGGCGACGTCGCGACGTCGCCCGCTGCGCGGATCGATTTCCACCAGCGCGCCACGGCCCGATTCGAGCACCCACAGGCGGCCGGCATGCCAGCGCGGCGAGTGCGGCATCGACAGTCCGTCGGCGACCACGCGCCCGTCGGCGATGTCGACGAGCACGCCGCCGTCGCGCTTGTTCGCGCGCCATCCCTGCGGCGTATTGGTCGTGCCGAGCGCGGTTGCATAGCGTGGCTCGCCGTCGCGCAGGCCGAAGCCGTTCAGATGGCAACGATCCTCCGGCGCGTAGTGGCTGATCCACGGCGGGCGCCAGCGCGGAACGAAGCTCGAGCGGTCGTCGAGCGTGCACAGGCACGAGAACAAGGTGTTTGCGAACCACAGGCTGCCATCGCCGGCGTACGCCATCTCGTGCACGTCGATAGCGCCGGTGACCTGTGCGCGCCGCATGATGAAGACCGCGTCGTGGCGCGGCGGATCGGCCAGGCGCGGCGCGGTCGCGGGCATGTTGCGCAACTCGGCGATCTCGGCGAACGCACCGACCGCGAGCCGCTCGCGATCGGCGGCCAGGCCCATCGGACGGTTGAACGAGCGGAAGTGCGTGTTGACGACCCCGCCGTCGGCGCGCAACACGACGAGCTTGCCGGCCTGGTACGTGCTGACCAGCACGCTCACGCCGAGCCGGTGCAGCAGTGGCGCGAGATTCTGCGTGTGCACGCTCGCCAGCGCCTGCGCGTTGCCGGTCGGGTCGTCGATGGCGGGAGCGGTCATCGCGGCATGGTAGCGGCAGCCTGCCCCGCGACGGGTCTGTCGGGCGCATCGATCTCGTCGATCAGGCCGCGCAACGCCTGCACGGCATCGGCACTGCCAATCCCCGCGCGCTCGCGGATCGCCAACGCGGCGCGCGCGCGGCGCAGCGCTTCCTCGCGATCGCCGACGTCACGCGCGACGCGCGCGGCGCGCTCGAGCAGCAGCGCGCGATCGTCGCTGTCGGCGGC
>JAFLDX010000118.1 GCA_017302215.1 Lysobacterales bacterium | reverse complement strand
CGATGCGCGCCGGCGCGAGCGCGCGTTCGGCGACGACCAGCGGCAGCGCTCGGCCGTCGGCGTCGGCGACGTTCACCTCGCGCAGGTGCGCCATCAGCTGCATCGGCACGAAGCTGTCGTCCCAGAATGACAGCCGGCGATCGGCGAACGGCCCGAGCCCGGCATCGAGCGCGCCCATCAGCAGCGGCTGCGGGCGCATCAGCGCGTCGGTCAGCAGGCGGTACGTGTAACCGCGCGAGGGCGAGACGAGTTGCGCCTTCAGCGCGCCACCGAGCACCTCGTCGAGCGCGTCGCGCACGCGCGTCGAGCAGTTCGACGTGTAGTAGTCGTAACGATAGCGCGCGTTAGCGGGCTGCACGTTCCAGTCGAGGAAACGCTTCAGCGCGAGCGCCTGCGCCTGGGTCAGGCGAAGTTCCTGTTCGGTGACCGAGCGGCCGTCGCCGACGTACCAGGCGATGTCTTCGTCGGCGCGTGCGGCCACCGCCTGGTAGGTCATGCGCCCGCGCGCGAAGTTGAGGAGGAAGTCGTCCTCGCCGAAGTCGAACATGCCGTAGTTGTAGCTGGTCGCCTCGCCGCTGGCCCGGTCGCGCACGACGATCGCGTTGTGGCCGAAGCGTTCCCAGTAGATTTCACCGGGTCCGAACGTGACGAGGCTGACGGTGTAGTCGCCGGTCGCTGCCGGCTGCGCGCGCAGGGGGGCGCTCAGGCCGAGGATCGAGGCGAGCAGCGCGCCTGCCCAGCGCGCGCAGCCGGCCGGGCTCACGCCTCGTGGATCCGCACGGCGAACTGCTGCACGCGCCGCGTGTCGCCCTTGGTGACGCGGAACAGGAAGCCGCCGAGCGCGGTTTCCTCGCCGGGCTGAGGCAGGTGGCCGAAGGCCGAGGCGACCATCGCACCGATCGTGTCGTAGTCCTCGACCGGGAAGCGCGACTCGAAGCGGTCGTTGAAGTCGGCGATCGGCGTCATCGCATTGACGAGGAAGCGTCCGTCCGCCTGCGGCTGGATCAGGTTCGGGGTTTCCTCGTCGTCGTGTTCGTCGTCGATGTCGCCGACGATCTGCTCGAGCACGTCCTCGATCGTGACGAGGCCGCCGACACCACCGTACTCGTCGACCACGATCGCCATGTGGTGGTGCGACAGGCGGAACTCCTTGAGCAGGATGTTGAGCCGCTTGGATTCGGGAATCAGCGCAACCGGGCGCAGCAGCGGCCGGAAATCGCGCTTGCCCTCGCCGGTGAAGCAGCGCAGCAGGTCTTTCGCGAGCAGGATGCCGAGGATCTCGTCGCGCCCGGCGCCGTGCACCGGGAAGCGCGAGTGGCCGGATTCGATCACGATGTCGAGCACGTCCTCGAATGACGAGTCGACCGGCAGCGAGACCATCTGCGAGCGCGGCACCATGATGTCGCCGACGGTCTGGTCGGTGACCTCGATCGCGCCCTCGATCATCGACAGGGTGTCGTTCGAGAGCAGGCCGTTGGCCTGGGCGTGGCGCAATTCCTCGATCAGCTCCTCGCGGCTGCTCAGCTCGCCGGAGAGCGCATGGGTGAGACGGCCGAACCACGAACGCTGCGGCTGGCTACTGGGGGGTTCCTCGCTCATCGATCGACGCGGCATGCCCGCAGGGGCGGAACGGCGGAGTGTAGCAAATGCCCATGGCGGTGCCGGGCGGGGCGTACCCGTGGACATTTGCCTGAAGGTCTGAACGAGGGGCATCGCGGCTGAAGCCGCTCCCACAAGATGTTGATTCTGTGGGAGCGGCTTCAGCCGCGATCCAAGTTGACCGGAGTTCCCGGCAAGGCACCTCCGCATCGCCCCGGTATCGGGGCAGCCCATTGCCCGCAGGTATTTGACCGCAAAGGAATCCATCGCTATCATCCGCGGTTCCTTGCGCCCGCGAGCGTGCTCGCGCGGGGCCGGGTGCATCTCCAGGTTGCAGATTCCAGAATAACTACAGAGGCATTGCCACCATGTACGCAGTCGTACTCATTGCCGGTAAGCAGTACCGGGTCGCGCAGGGCGAAACGCTGCGCGTCGAAAAACTCTCGGGCGACGTCGACAGCGCCGTCGACTTCGACCAGGTGCTGATGGTCGGCACCGGCGAAGGCATCGACATCGGCGCGCCGCTCGTCTCCGGCGCCAGCGTCGCGGCGAAGATCAAGTCGCACGGCCGCGGCGAGAAGGTCCGCATCATCAAGTTCCGCCGCCGCAAGCACCACATGAAGTCGCAGGGCCACCGGCAGCACTACACCGAGATCGAGATCACCGGCATCACCGGTTCCTCCGACAAGAAGAAGGCGGGGAAGGAGTAAGTCATGGCACACAAGAAGGCAGGTGGCTCGACCCGCAACGGTCGCGACTCGAACCCGAAGTACCTCGGCGTGAAGGTGTACGGCGGCCAGGCGGTCAATGCCGGCAACATCATCGTGCGCCAGCGCGGCACGCGCTTCCATCCGGGCGCCGGCGTCGGTCTCGGCCGCGACTACACGATCTTCGCGATCGTCGACGGCGTGGTCGAGTTCAAGACCAAGGGCGCCGATCGTCGCCGCACGGTCAACGTGGTTCCGGTCGCGAACTGACCGCATCACGCCAGCGCATGGACAGGGCCCCGCCTCGTGCGGGGCTTTTCATTTGTGCGCGCGTGGCGGGTCATGCGCAGGCTCGGACCATGGCCGCCGTTGTCCACCCGCGGGCCGCGATATGTCCGCGGCGGTTTTTCCGACAACATCAGGTTCTTCCTGTACGCTTTTCCAGATTCGGGATTCCCTTCGATTCCATGCAATTCGTCGACGAAGCCACCATTCGCGTCCAGGCCGGCAACGGCGGCAACGGCTGCGTGAGTTTCCGCCGCGAGAAGTTCATTCCGTTCGGCGGACCGGACGGTGGTGACGGTGCCGCCGGTGGCAGCGTCTGGCTGGTCGCCGACGAAGGGCTCAATACGCTCGTCGACTTCCGCCACCAGCGCAGCTTCCGCGCCGAGCGCGGCGAGAACGGCATGGGCCGGCAGATGGCCGGCAAGAGTGGCGCCGATACCGTCGTGCGCGTCCCGGTCGGCACGGTCGTCAGCAATGTCGAGACCGACGAGATCATCGGCGACCTGACCGTCGACGGACAGCGCCTGCTGGTCGCCCAGGGCGGGCGCGGCGGGCAGGGCAACATCCACTTCAAGAGTTCGACCAACCGCGCGCCGCGCAAGGCCACCCAGGGCACCCCCGGCGAGGACCGCGAACTGCGCCTCGAGCTCAAGGTGCTGGCCGACGTCGGCATGCTCGGATTCCCGAACGCCGGCAAGTCGACCTTCATCCGCGCCGTTTCCGCGGCGACGCCGAAGGTCGCCGACTATCCGTTCACGACGCTGCAGCCGCACCTCGGCGTCGTGCGCATCGAAACCGACAAGAGCTTCGTGATCGCCGACATCCCGGGCCTGATCGAGGGCGCCGCCGAAGGCGCCGGACTCGGCGTGCAGTTCCTCAAGCACGTCTCGCGCACGCGCCTGCTGCTGCACATGGTCGACCTCGCCCCGCTCGACGACGCGGTCGATCCGGTTGCGCAGGTGCGCACGATCGAAGGTGAACTCGCACGCTTCGATCCGGCCCTGCTCGAGCGCGAGCGCTGGCTCGTGTTCAACAAGGCCGACCTGCTGCCCGAAGGCGAGCGCGACAAGGCGGCCAGGGCGCTGGTGCGCCGGCTCAAGTGGAAGAAGCCCTGGTACGTGGTTTCGGCGCTTGCGCGCGAGAACACTTGGCCGATCTGCCTCGACATCCAGCGTTTCTTCGACGAGCAGAAGCGCGACGCCGCGGAACGCGCGGCGGCCGAAGCGGCAGGCTGAGCATGGCGGCGACGCTGCGGCGCCGGCATCGGGCAACAAAAAAGCCGGCTTGCGCCGGCTTTTTCGCGCACGCGGGCGGGCAGGACTCAGCCCAGCGCGCGGATGCTCGCGGTCAGGCGGCTCTTGTGGCGGGCGGCCTTGTTCTTGTGGATCAGGCCGCGCGCGGCGTAACGGTCGACGATCGGCTCGGCGCTCTTCAGCGCGGCTTCGGCGGCGGACTTGTCCTTCGCGTCGATGGCCTTGACCACCTTCTTGATCGCGGTGCGCACCATCGAGCGGGCGCTGGCATTGCGCTGGCGCGCCTTCTCGGACTGACGGGCACGCTTCTTCGCAGACTTGATGTTGGCCAAGGGATGACTCCGGGAATCGGGGGGGATGTAAAAAGGCGGGGGATTATGCCGACGCCGCGCCGCAGGGTCAATCCGGGGTGCCCGCCATGACCCGCCGCAGCCTGCTGCGCTCGATGCTCGCCTTCAGCGGCGGCACCTTCGTCTCGCGCCTGCTCGGCCTGGTCCGCGAGATCGTCATCGCAGCCACGTTCGGCGCCAGCGCTGCGACCGACGCCTTCCTCGTCGCGTTCCGCATCCCGAACTTCATGCGCCGGCTGTTCGCCGAGGGCTCGTTCTCGATGGCCTTCGTGCCGGTGCTGAGCGAATACCGGCAGACGCGCAGCCACGCGGAAGTACGCGAGCTGCTCGCGCGCACGGCCGGCACGCTCGGCGCGATCCTGCTCGTGGTCACCGCGCTCGGCGTCGTCTTCGCCGACCTGCTGGTCGGCGGCTTTGCGCCCGGCACGCTCGACGAACCCGCCCGCTTCGGCCTGACCACCGACCTGCTGCGCCTGACCTTTCCGTTCCTTCTGTTCGTCTCGCTGACCGCGCTGTCGGGCGCCGCACTGAACAGTTTCGACCGCTTCGGCCTGGCCGCGCTGACGCCGGTCATCCTCAACCTGTGCATGATCGCGGCCGCGCTGTTCCTCGCGCCGCGCCTCGAGGTGCCGATCATGGCGCTTGGCTGGGCCGTGCTCGCGGCCGGCGTCCTGCAGCTCGCCGTGCAGTTGCCGGCACTCCGGCGCCTCGGCCTGCTTTCGTGGCCGCGCTGGGGCTGGCGCGACAGCGGCGTGCGCCGCGTGCTCAAGCTGATGGTGCCGACCCTGTTCGGTTCGTCGGTCGCGCAGATCAACCTGCTGCTCGACACGCTGATCGCCTCGTTCCTGATCGTCGGCTCGCAGAGTTGGCTCGGCTACACCGATCGCCTGCTCGAGTTCCCGCTCGGCCTGTTCGGCGTCGCGCTCGGCACCGTCATCCTGCCGTCGCTGTCGCGCCACCACGTCGATGCCGACCCGGAAGGGTTTTCGAAAGCGCTCGACTGGGGCCTGCGCACGACCCTGCTGATCGCGTTGCCCGCCACGATCGGCCTCGTCCTGCTCGCCGAACCGATCCTCGCCACGCTGTTCCAGCGCGGCCGCTTCGGCGCGCACGACGTCGAGATGGCGGCGATGTCGCTCGCTGCGCTTTCGTTCGGCCTGCCGGCCTTCACCCTCGTCAAGACCCTCGCGCCGGCGTTCTTTTCGCGCCAGGACACGGTCACGCCGGTACGCGCCGGCATCGCCGCGATGGTCGCCAGCATGCTGCTCAACGGCGTCTTCATCGCCTTGCTGTTCTGGCTGTGGCACCGCCCGGAGCATCTTGCGATGGGCTGGGCCGATGCGCTCGCGGCGATTCCGGGCCTGCACGTCGGGCTCGCCCTGTCGAGTGCGTGCGCGAGCTATCTCAACGTCGCCCTGCTGTGGCGCGCGCTGCGTCGCGACGGCGTCTACGCGGCACGGCCCGGCTGGGCGCGCCATCTCGTGCAGCTCGGTCTCGGCTGCGCCGTGATGGCGGCGATCCTGCTCGCCGGCCTGCACGCCTGGGACGGCTGGACGACCTGGGGCGAGACGGCTCGCGCCTGGCGCCTCGCGGTCCTGGTCGGCGCCGGTGCCGCCGGCTACGCCCTCGTCCTCGTCGCCACCGGCTTCCGCCCGCGCGACCTGCGCGGGCCGTGAGGCACTGCGGCCCGGATCGCGGCCGAACTGCTCCCGCGGAATCGCGACTGAAGTCGCTCCCACAGGCTTCGTCCAAAGGCTGCGCCACCCTGCGGGAGCAACTGTCTGTGGGAGCGGCTTCAGCCGCGATTTTTCGTCGCGAGCGAACTTCCGCACAGTCTGGCCACAGCATCGCGACTGAAGTCGCTCCCACAGGCTTCGTCCAAAGGCTGCGCCACCCTGCGGGAGCAACTGTCTGTGGGAGCGGCTTCAGCCGCGATTTTTCGTCGCGAGCGAACTTCCGCGCAGTCTGGCCACAGCATCGCGACTGAAGTCGCTCCCACAGGCTTCGTCCAAAGGCTGCGCCATCCTGCGGGAGCAACTGTCTGTGGGAGCGGCTTCAGCCGCGATGCTCTCCGAGGCTCGGCGCGCGGTTCGAGCCGCTATACTCGCGCGATGTTCCGGCTCCTCCGTGATCGACAGGGTGCTTCGCTGGCGCCGCAAGGCAGTGTTGCCTGCATCGGCGCCTTCGACGGCATGCACCGTGGCCATCGTGCGCTGTTCGCGCGCGTGCGCGAGCGCGCCGATGCGCTCGGGCTCGCCGCCGTCGCGGTCAGCTTCGAGCCGATCCCGCGCGAATACTTCGCGCGCGGCACGCCGGTGCCGCGCATCGACGATGCGCGCGGAAAGATTGCCACGATCGCCGCGAGCGGCTGCGACCGCCTGTTGCTGCTGCGCTTCAATGCCGCACTCGCGGCGATGACGGCCGATGCCTTCGTCGAGCGCATCCTCGTCGAGCGGTGTTCGGTGCGCGAGGTCTGGACCGGCGCCGACTTCCGTTTCGGCCATGCGCGCGCCGGCGATGTCGAGGTCCTGCGCAGGCTTGGCGCGCGCCACGGCTTCCGCGCCGAGGTGTTCGGCGAGTTCAGCGTCGACGGCCAGCGCGTTCGCAGCAGCACGATCCGGCAGTTGCTGGTCGATGGCGACTTCGATGCCGCCGCGTGCCTGCTCGGGCGACGTTTCACGATCGGCGGCCACGTCGTGCATGGCCTCCAGCTCGGCCGCAAGCTCGGCTATCCGACCGCCAACATCCCGCTCGGCCGGCGCACCTCGCCGGTGAACGGCATTTTCGCCGTGCGCGTGCACGGCATCGGTCCGGCACCGTTGCCGGGCGTCGCGAGCCTCGGCATCCGCCCGACGATCGACGGCACCGAGCCCCTGCTCGAGGCCCATCTTTTCGATTTCGACGGCGACCTCTACGGTCGCCGCATCGACGTCGAGTTCGTCGCCAGGCTGCGCGACGAAATCAGGTTCAGCGACCTCGACGCCCTGGTCCGTCAGATCGACGACGATGCGCGCGCGGCCCGTTACATCCTCGGTTTGCCACAGGCCGCGAAGGCCGGAGTCGTCGCGTGAGCAAGGACTACAAGAGCACCATCAACCTGCCGAAGACCGAGTTCGCGATGAAGGCGGACCTCGCCCGGCGCGAGCCGGCGATGCTCGCCGAGTGGTACGCGAACGACCGCTACGCGCGCATCCAGGAGAAGACCGCGCAGCGTGCGCAGGCCTTCATCCTGCACGACGGACCACCGTACGCGAACGGCGCGATCCACATCGGCCATGCGGTCAACAAGGTGCTCAAGGACATCGTCGTCAAGTCCAAGCTCATGGCCGGCCTGCGCGCGCCGTACGTGCCGGGCTGGGACTGCCACGGCCTGCCGATCGAGATCGCGGTCGAGAAGGAGTTCGGCAAGGTCGGCCAGAAGATCGACGCGGCCACGTTCCGCCAGAAGTGCCGCGAGTACGCCGCCAGGCAGATCGACCTGCAGCGCGCCGACTTCAAGCGCCTCGGCGTGCTCGGCGACTGGGATCGGCCGTACCGCACGATGGACGCGCGCTTCGAGGCCGACATGCTGCGCGCGCTGGCGAAGATCTACGCCAACGGCCACGTCACGCGCGGCTTCAAGCCCGTGCACTGGTGCTTCGATTGCGGCTCGGCGCTGGCCGAAGCCGAGATCGAGTACGCCGACAAGGTCTCGCCGGCCGTCGACGTCGCCTACGACGCGCTCGAACCGCGTGCGTTCGCCGGCCGCTTCGGCGTCGAGGTCGACGACGACGCGATCGTCGCCGTGCCGATCTGGACGACCACCCCGTGGACGCTGCCGGCCAGCCTCGCGGTCTCGCTCGGTCCGGAGCTCGAGTACGTGCTCGTCGAAGGCCCCGCACGCGACGGTCGACGCGTGCTGCTCGTGCTGGCCGAGGCACTCGCCGCGAAGGCACTCGCCCGCTACGGTATCGATTCGACGCGCGTGCTCGGCCGGCTGCGCGGCAGCGTGCTCGAGAGCTTTCGTCCGGCCGGCGCGGAAGGCGAGGGCTCGGGCCTGTACCTGCGTCATCCGTTCTACGACCGCGACATCCCGATCCTGGTCGGCGACCACGTCACTGCCGAGGACGGCACCGGCGCCGTCCACACCGCGCCGGGCCACGGCGTCGAGGACTTCGCGGTCGGATCGAAGTACGGGCTCGTCGATGCGAACAGCGCGGCCGTGCTCAATCCGGTCGGCGGCAACGGCGTCTACCTCGCCGGCACGCCGATCTTCGAGGGCCAGTTCATCTGGAAGGCCAACGACGCGGTGATCGAGCTGCTGCGCGGCAACGGCCACCTGCTCGCGCATGCGAAGTTCGAGCACAGCTATCCGCACTGCTGGCGCCACAAGACGCCGGTCGCGTTCCGCGCCACGCCGCAGTGGTTCATGAGCATGGAGAAGGAAGGCCTGCGCAGCGCGGCACTCGAATCGATCAAGGCCGTGCGCTGGATTCCGGCCTGGGGCGAAGAGCGCATCACCGGCATGATCGCCGGGCGCCCGGACTGGTGCATCTCGCGCCAGCGCACCTGGGGCGTGCCGATCGCGCTGTTCGTCGACAAGGTGACCCAGCTGCCGCATCCGCGCAGCGTCGAACTGTTCGAGCAGGTTGCGCAGCGCGTCGAGAAGGACGGCATCGATGCCTGGGAGGCGCTCGATGCAGCCGACCTGCTCGGCGACGACGCCGCGCAGTACGAGAAGGTCGGCGACGTGCTCGACGTCTGGTTCGACTCGGGCACCACGCATTTCTGCGTGCTCGACCAGCGCCCCGAACTCGCGCGCAAGCCGGGCGACAAGGTCATGTATCTCGAAGGTTCGGACCAGCATCGCGGCTGGTTCCATTCCTCGCTGCTGACCTCGGCGGCGATGCACGGTCGCGCACCGTACGACGAGGTGCTCACGCATGGCTTCACCGTCGACCAGCACGGCCGCAAGATGTCGAAGTCGCTCGGCAACGTCATCGCGCCGCAGAAGGTCGTCGATTCGCTCGGCGCCGACGTGCTGCGCCTGTGGGTGGCGTCGACCGACTACCGCAACGAGATCGCCGTCTCCGACGAGATCCTGAAGCGCGTCGCCGACGCCTACCGGCGCATCCGCAACACCGCGCGCTTCCTGCTCGGCAACCTCGACGGTTTCGATCCGGCCACGCAGTCGCTGCCGATCGCCAACTGCCTGCTGCTCGACCAGTGGGCCGTGCAGCAGGCGCATGACGTGCAGACCGCCGTCATCGCCGCCTACGAACGCTACGACTACCCGGAGATCGTGCAGCGCGTGCAGAACTTCTGCACCAACGAGATGGGTTCGCTCTACCTCGACATCACCAAGGATCGCCTGTACACGATGCCGACCGACAGCCATGGCCGGCGCAGCGCGCAGACCGCGATGGCGCATATCGTCGAGGCGCTCGTACGCTGGCTCGCGCCGATCGCGAGCTTCACCGCCGAGGAGATCTGGCAGCACCTGCCCGGCCGGCGCGGCGAGTCGGTGCTGTTCGAGACCTGGTACGACGGCCTCGTCGCGACCCAGGGAACGCCCGACCAGCGCGCGCTGTGGGCCGATCTGCTCGCCGTCCGCGCCGCCGTCGCCAAGGTCCTCGAAGGCATGCGCGCGGCCGGAACGATCGGCGCCTCGCTGCAGGCCGACGTGACCCTGTACGCCGATGCCGCCACGCGCCAGCGTTTCGCCGGCTTCGACGACGAGCTGCGTTTCTTCTTCATCACCTCGACACTCGCCTGGCGCGACCTCGCCGACAGTCCCGACGACGCCGTGCGCGCCGCCGTCGAAGGCTGCGAGATGCGCATCACCGCGCGCGCCAGCGATGCCGCCAAGTGCGTCCGCTGCTGGCACTATCGCGCCGATGTCGGTAGCCACGCCGACGACCCCGAACTGTGTGGTCGCTGCGTCGAGAACGTCGAAGGGCAGGGCGAAGCGAGGCGGTGGTTCTAGGTTGTCGCGACCGACAGTGCCCGTTGTGGGAGCGACTGGCCAGCCCTGCGGCTGTTGAAAGCCCGTCGCGATGCTTCGGTCGCAAGCGGGCGCGTGCGTGGAACATCGCGGCTGAAGCCGCTCCCACGGAATGCGGCTCCTGACCAAGCCTGTGGGAGCGACTGACCAGCCCTCCGGCTGTTGAAAGCCCGTCGCGATGCTTCGGTCGCGATCGTGTCCCAACCCGTGGTGTAGCAGTCGGCCATCGCGACGCGCTTGGGCGTCGGTGTTTGGTCAGCGTGCCACGGCGGGAACGCTGACGAGCTCAGTGTCGCCGACGTTGGCCAGGGTTTCCAGCGTCAGGTAGCGGCGCTGGATGGTCCATTCGTCGGTCTGCTCCAGCAGCAATGCCCCGACGAGTCGATAGATGGCCGCTTCGTTCGGGAAGATGC
>JAFLDX010000117.1 GCA_017302215.1 Lysobacterales bacterium | reverse complement strand
CGGCGCGGCCGCCGGCATGTCGGGGAACAGCGGGCGCGGCACGGCCGCCGGGACGGCAGGCACGTCCGGCGCGGTCGGCAAGGCGCGCAGGTCGAGCACGCCGGATGCCGGCGCGGCGGCTTCGCCGGGCACCGCCGGTGCGGGATGCGCTGGTGCGTCCGGCATCGCGGCACGCACCGCCGCTGCAGGATCGATGGCCGACTTCGGCGCCGCTGCGCGCGTCGTCTCCTGGGCTCGCGACGCCCACAGGTCGGCCAGTTGATGCTCGGCGCGCTCGAGGCGCGCCGCGAGCCTGCCCTGGCGTGACCACAGCAGGCCGCCGGCGGCACCGCCGACGAGGCCGAGCAGGATGCCGCCGTCGCCGAACAGGCTGCCCGCGACGAGGCCGATGAAGGCCCCGGCCAGTCCCCACACGAAGGCCATGCGCTATCCCCTCTCTCGGACGGATCAGTAGACCCGCGGCTCCCCGGCCGGCCGCGTCTTGAAGCGCTGATGGATCCAAAGGTACTGCGTCGGCGCCTCGCCGACCATGCGTTCGATCGCCGCGTTGACGCGCGCGGTATCGGCGACCACGTCATCGCCCGGGAAACCGGCGAGCGGCGCCTCGAGGCGCAGCACGTAGCTTCCGTCGTCGAGGCGGCGGTGGAAGAACGGGATGACGCAGGCGCCGGACAGGCGCGCGAGGTGGTGGGTCGCGGTGATCGTCGCCGCGGGCACGCCGAAGAACGGCACGAACACGGCGTCCTTGCCGCGCATGTCCTGGTCCGGGGCGTACCAGACGCAGCCGCCGTCACGCAGGTAGCGCACGGTGGCACGGATCTCGTCCTTGCGGAACATGCGGTCGGCGTAGCGTGCGCGCGCGCGGCGTATCGCCCATTCGAACGCGGCATCGCCGTGGACGCGGTACATGCCGGCCACGCATTGGCCGCCGTGTTCGACGAGCAGGCGGCCGGCGAGTTCGAGGTGCGAGAAATGCGCGCCGGTCAGCAGCACGCCGCGACCCTCGGCGCGCGCGCGCTGCAGGTGTTCGAGGCCTTCGATCGAGACCGCGACGCGCTGGATCGCACGCGCGCCGCCGAACCAGCCGAGCGCGAACTCGACGAGCATCAGGCCGACATCGCGCAGGTTTGCCTCGAGCATGCGCGCGCGCTCAGCCGGCCCCAGCTCCGGGAAGCACAGCTCGAGGTTGCGCGCGGCGATGCGTCGGCGCGCACCGGGCAGGCGTGCGAAGACCTCGCCGAGGAAACGGCCCACTCCGAGGCGCAGCGCCGGCGGCAGCACCGCCAGCAGGCGGATCAGGCCGAGGCCGAGCCAGGCAGGCCAGTGGCGCGGCGACAGCAGGGTGGCGTGGAACGGGGGTGGGGCATCGGCCATCGGGCCGATTATGCGGCGCCGTCGCGCAACTGCCTACGCGGCGCGACCGGCCCGGACCCCGGTGGCGCACCGGTTGTCGCCTGATGTCCTGAATCGACGCAGGCAACTCGCGGCACGGGCTGAGCGGATCGTCAGGCTGGACAAGGGCAATTCGCTGCCGGGCTCATCGACACACCCGAAAACATCCTTGGAGGTCCGAACAAGGAGCATCGCGGCTGAAGCCGCTCCCACAAGATATCGATTCCGTGGGAGCGGCTTCAGCCGCGATCGAGGTTGATCAGAGCATCCCTTGCGGAGTAGATGCATCGGACTCCGTCGACAACAATGCTTCAATATGGATCTCATCATCGTGTGCGGCTGCCTCAGGGGCATGCGCCAGATTCAATGCGCCAACAATCCAGAGCAGAGGTAACGCACGACCTCTTGGATGCTTGAGCAGCAAGCATCCAATGAGCGCGAGAAAGACGATCAGCGCGATCATCGATCCGGACCCGAGTACGGGTAACGCTGCTGCCGACGGCCCGCCCCCGCCCACCACCAGGGGGAGTACAGCCAGCGTCTCCGTGACATTGCCGCCGAGTGTCGGGTACACCCTGTCCACCTTCACGGTGTAGTTTCCCTGGGGCAACGAGCCGAGTGCGTACGAATCGGTTCCCTCAGGAAAATCACATGGATATGGGGACTGATTGGCGTAGTTGTAGCTGAAGACCGTCAAATGTACTTCGTTGCCGCTTTGTTCAAGGATTGGATATCCGTCGAACTCGATGAATCCGTCGCATTCGCCAGCCACGATCTGTACGGAGACGGACTCGCCGACGTCCGGCGTCGCAGGAACGAGAACCGGCGGATTGACGTAGGCATGCAGCTTCCCTGCCATGGAAATGGCAAGAAGTGCAAAAAGGAGCGGGGCTTTCCTGCTGAAACCGGACGATAGGCCGCAACCGGCGGGAAGGCAATTCGATCGATCCGTTGAAGCGCTTCATCGATTCAGGCGATCCGGAATCGGAAGCGAGTCTCGATGGTGAGGCGGGACGAGCCGAAATCCGGCCGCTTGCCTTGAAGGAGTCGAGGGCGCCAGGCGACGCGCCACACTCGCCGCTTCGAGGTCATCGCTCGGACGTTCGGCGCGCTGCGTGCGTGTTCGACCTGCGAGGGTGACGATCGGGAGCAGGCCCACACGGGGTTCCCTATACTGCGCGATCCCCGCCGGAATCCGCCGCGTGCTGCGCTTCCTCTACACCTTGACCATGTACCTGCTGACGCCGGTGATCCTGTACCGGCTCGCGGCACGCGGACTCAAGTACCGGCGCTACTTCGCGCGCTGGCGCGAGCGCTTCGGTTTCTTCCCCGACCCCGGCATCCGGGAGAGCATCTGGGTGCACGCGGTTTCGGTCGGCGAGGTCAACGCCGCGGTGCCGCTGGTCGAGGCGCTGATGCGCGCCTATCCGGAATCGCGGTTCGTGGTCACCACGGTGACGCCGACGGGCTCGGAGCGCGTGCAGAAGCTGTTCGGCGACCGCGTCTTCCACGTCTACCTGCCGTATGACCTGCCGGCATCGGTGAAGCGCTTCTTCGATCGCATCCGACCGCGCCTGGCCGTGATCATGGAAACCGAGATCTGGCCGAACCTGTTCATCGAATGCCGCGAGCGCGGCATCCCGATCGTGGTGACGAACGCGCGCCTGTCCGAACGCAGCCTCAAGGGCTACGGACCGGTTCGACCGCTCGCGCGACGCGCGATCCGCTGCGCAAGCTTCGTCGCCGCGCAGTCGCCGACCGACGCCGAGCGCCTGCGCGCGCTCGGCGCGGCGGTGTCGCGCCTCGACGTGGTCGGCAACCTCAAGTTCGACATGGAGGTACCGGCCAGCCTCGTCGCGAGCGGTGCTGCGCTGCGCGATTCGTGGGGCGTGCGCCGGCCGGTCTGGATCGCGGCGAGCACGCACGAGGGCGAGGAGATGCCGGTGCTGAAGGCGCACACCGCGGTCCTGCAGCGCTTTCCGGACGCGCTGCTGCTGATCGTGCCGCGCCATCCCGAACGCTTCAGGGCGGTTGCCGCGGCCTGTCGCTCGCTCGGTTTCGCCACGCGCACGCGCAGCGAGGACGTGCGTGCCGACGAACGCTGCCAGTGCTTCGTCGTCGACACGATGGGCGAGCTCATGCAGTTCTACGCGGCGGCCGACATCGCCTTCGTCGGTGGCAGCCTCGAGCCGATCGGCGGGCACAACCTGCTCGAGCCGGCCGCGCTCGGGCGTCCGGTGATCGTCGGTCCGTACACGTTCAATACCGAGGAAGTCACCGACAGCCTGATCGACGCGAATGCCGTGGCGCGCGTGGCGAATGCCGACGAACTCGGCGCCGTGGTGATCCGCCTGCTCGCCCACGACGACGAGCGCATCGCCATGGGCGATGCCGCGCAGGCGGTGCTCGAACGCGAGCGCGGCGCCGTGCAGCGCACCCTGCGCATCGTCGAGCAGGTCCTGGCCAATGCCCCTCCGCGCGCAGGCGGCATGAGCGCCGCCGCGCGGTCGGCCGAGGTCACTCGAGCAGGGCGTTGACCGCCTCGAGGTCGCTGACCTCGATGATGCCGGCGGCCTGCTTGAGCAGCAGGCCATTCAGCACGAACGCGTGACGCGCCTGCGAGTAGCTCGACTGCGCCTGCAGCAGCTGCTGCTGGCTGATCAGCACGTCCACGATCGTGCGCGTGCCGACCTCGTAGCCGGCCTGGGTCGCGTCGAGCGAGCTTTGCGCCGAGACGACGGCCTGGCCGGTTGCCTCGACCTGGCTCGCGCCGGCGATCACCGCGCGGTAGCTGTTGCGCGTGCTGCGTTCGACCAGGCGCTTCTGCAGCTCGTACTGGTCCTGCGCGGCATCGCGGTTGTAGATCGACTGGCGCACGCGCGACTGCGTGTAGCCGCCCGAGAAGATCGGCACGTTGAGGGTGACGCCGACGGTCGTGCTCCAGCGGTCGTTGTTGGAGTGGAAGTCCTCGTCGTCGAAGCTCGAGCGCGAATCGCCCCAGCTCGGGTTCTTCGAATACACGATCGCCCCGTTCAGCGTGGGCAGGTGGCCGGCGCGCGCCGTACCGATGTTCGCGTTCGCCGCCTCGAGCTGGTGTGCATACGATTCGAGCGCCGGATTGCGTTCGACCGCGACGCCGACCCACTGCTCCGGGTCTTCCGGCGTCGGCTTGTCGAGCGGCAGCTTCTCGCGCAGCTTGCGCAGTTCGCCGGGCGGCTTGTCGGTCAGCTGGCGCAGCGCCTCGCGGTTGTCGTCGAGCGTGTTCTGCGCGGTGATGACGTTGGCCACGGCAGTGTCGTGCTGGGCCTTGGCGTCGTTGACGTCGGTGATCGCCGAGAGGCCGACCTCGAAGCGCTGCTGGGCCTGCTCCATCTGGCGGTTCAGCGCCTGCTCGTTCGACTGGGCGAACTTGAGCGCATCCTCGGCGGTGAGCACGGCGAAATAGGCGCTGGCGACGCGCACGAGGAGGTCCTGCCGGGCCGCCTCGAACGTCGCGTCGCCGGCCTTGGCCGTCGCGCGGGCAGACTTGACCGCGGTCCATTTCGAGAGGTCGAGGATGCTCTGGTCGAGGCGACCGCCGAGCGTGCGGCCGAACGTCGTGCTCGACGTGGTGACGTCTACCGGGGTCAGCGTGCCGTCCGGGTTCGTGATGAACTCGGTGCCGCCATTGCTGCCGCGGATGCGCTGGTAGCCGAGGCTCGCGCCGATCTGTGGCAGCAGCGCCGAGCGGGCCTGGTCGACGTACTCGGCGGTGGCGAGGTTGGTCGCCTCGGCGCCGGCAAGCTGCGGATCCGACGTGCGTGCCTCGTTGTAGATCTGCATGAGGTCGTCAGCCTGCGCGAGCGGCGCGGCGGCGAAGAACGCCAGGGCAAGCGCGGCCTGCAGGGAGCGGGAAAGGAGCATTCGGTTCGTCCTCGTCGGAAAGGTTGGACTCGCGCGCACCGGAGCGGTTACAGCGTGAAGCGCTTCGGCGGCGACGCGTGGGTCAGGTAGGGAATGTCGGTTTCGAACAGGCTGTCGGTGGTCCAGTGGGTTTCGTCGGCGCGCGTGTGCAGCAGCGCCTGCATCGCCGGCGAATCGCCGCTGATCGCGAACAGGCGGCCGCCGGGCTTGACCCAGGCACGCACGCGCTCCGGCAATGCATGCACCGCGCCAGTCAGCACGACGACGTCGAAACGCTCGCGGCATTCGAACCCGTGCAGGGCCTCGGCGGTTTCGACGCGCGCATTGCCGATGCCGGTCGCGGCCAGTTTCGCGCGCGCCGCGTTGGCGAGGTCGGCGTGCTGCTCGACGCTGACGACCGCCTCGGCGAGCGAGGCCAGGCAGGCGGTCAGGAAGCCCGAACCGGTGCCGATTTCGAGCACGCGCTGTCCGGATCCGGGCACGACGGCCTGCAGGATGCGCCCCTCGATGACCGGCTTGAGCATGACCTCGCCGTGGGCGAGCGGTATCTCGGCATCGATGAACGCCATCGCGCGGTGACGCTCGGGCACGAAGTCCTCGCGGCGCACGCGCGCGAGTACGTCGAGCACGCGCGGATCGAGCACGTCCCAGGTACGCACCTGGTTCTCGACCATGTTGGTCCGTGCGAGTTCGAGGTTCATCGTCATGGTCGGGTCTGCAGCGCGGGAAAAAGGGCGAAAAGCATAGGGTTTCGGGTGTGCGCCGGCAATCTACCTTGGCTGCGTGCGGCGGGCCGCCGAAGTGCCGGAAGTCACCGGAACGCCGGCATGCTCAGGCGGCGATCGCAGCGCAGCCCGGGTCGAGGCGAGCGGCCAGGCGCGGCAAGTGCGCGCGCACGCCGCCGGCCAGCTGCGCTTCGACCGTGGCGAGCACGTCGAGCGAGTCGACCACGGTTGCAGCAGGCGCGGTCAGCACCTGCAGTGCCAGCCAGCGTTCGAGCAGTCCGCGGTCGTCCACGGACAATGCGGACAACCCCGCGCGCGCGGCCCGACGCTGCGCTCCGGCGCGGAATCCGCTGTGCCTGCGGCTCTGTTCGAGCAGGTTCGAAAAGACCTGCTGCGCGAGCCGGAGATTCCAGCTCGGCCCTTGTGCAACACCGGCCGCGGCCAGTTCCAGTGCGGGATCACCCATGGCAGCCTCTCTCGTCGTCGTTGGCGCGCTTGCGAAGTGTCGACGCCGCGCGCGGGGTTCAAGCCATCCGGGACAGCAGTCCGGTCAACAAACCTTCAATCGGGTGCTTGCAATCGCGAGGCCGCAGCCGGCTCATCGCGGCGCACGCGGAACCACGCGGCGTACAGCGCCGGCAGGAACAGCAGGGTCAGCGCCGTGGCGACGGTCAGGCCGCCCATGATCGCGACGGCCATCGGCCCGAAGAACGCGCTGCGCGACAACGGGATCATCGCGAGGATCGCGGCCAGCGCGGTCAGCACGATCGGCCGGAAGCGGCGCACGGTGGCCTCGACGATCGCGTCCCAGCGCCGGCTGCCGGCCGCGATGTCGTGTTCGATCTGGTCGACCAGGATCACCGAGTTGCGCATGATCATGCCGAACATCGCGATCGTGCCGAGCATGGCGACGAAGCCGAACGGCACGCCGAACACGAGCAGGAACAGGACGACGCCGATCAGGCCGAGCGGTGCGGTCAGGAACACGATCAGCACGCGCTGGAAGCTGCGCAGCTGCAGCATCAGCAGGGTCAGCACGACGATGAGGAACAGCGGGATGCCGGCATTCACCGAATGCTGGCCCTTGGCCGATTCCTCGACCGCGCCACCCACTTCGAGCAGATAGCCGGAAGGCAGCTGCGTGCGCAGGCCGTCGAGTTGCGGCACGAGCTGCGCGGTGATCGTCGCCGGCTGCAGGCTTCCCGCGACATCGGCGCGCACGGTCACCGTCGGCAGCCGATTGCGCCGCCAGATGATGCCTTCCTCGAAGCCGTACTCGAGCGTGGCGATGTGCGAGAGCGGCACGCTGCGGCCCGATGCGGTCGGCACCGACAGGCTCGCCAGCAGGCTCAGGCGCGCGCGCTCTTCATCGGTGCCGCGCAGGAGCACGCCGATCAGCTGGTCGCGCTCGCGGTAGGTCGTGATCGGCACGCCGTTGAGTGAACTCTGCAGGAAGTTCGAAACGTCTTCCGAACTGACCCCGAGCACGCGCGCGCGATCCTGGTCGATGGCCAGGCGCACGACCTTGTTCGGCTCCTCCCAGTCGAGGTTGACGTTGCGCGCGTGCGGGTTCGCGCGCACGACGTCCGCCACCTTGCGCGCGAGTCCGCGCACCGTGCCGAGGTCTGCGCCGGACACGCGGAACTGCAGCGGATAGCCGACCGGCGGCCCGTTCTCGAGGCGGATCACGCGCGCGCGCAGCTCGGGGAAATCGACCTCGAACAGCGCGATCAGGTCGCGGCGCAGCGCCTCGCGTTCGGCCAGGCCGCGCGTGAGCAGCACGAACTCGGCGAAACTCGCCTGCGGCAACTGCTGGTCGAGCGGCAGGTAGAAGCGCGGCGAGCCGGAACCGACGTAGCTGACGTAGTTCTCGAGTTCCGCGCGTTTCTGCAGCCAGGCCTCGAGCTTCTGCACCTGGGCTTCGGTGGCATCGAGAGAGGAGCCCTCGGCAAGCTTGAGGTCGACCAGCAGTTCGGGGCGCGTCGAATCCGGGAAGAACTGCTGCTGCACGAAGCGGAAGCCGAAGATCGACAGGGCGAACAGCAGCACGGTCGTGCCGATCACGAGGGCGCGATGCCGGACGCACCAATCGACCAGCGCGCGGAAGCGGCGGTAGAACGCGGTGGCGTACGGATCGCGGCCGGCGGTCGTCGCCGTGCCGCCACCGAGCCAGCTCGGCAGCGCCTCGCGGATCGCGTGCAGGCGCCTGCCGAGCGCACTGCGTGGCACGCGTGCCGGTGCATGCGGGTCCGGCAGCAGCCTGTAGCCGAGGTATGGAATGAACACGACCGCGGCGATCCACGACAGCAGCAGGGCGATCGTCACCACCTCGAAGATGGCGCGCGTGTACTCGCCGGTGCCGGACCGGGCGGTGGCGATCGGCAGGAAGCCGGCCGCGGTGACCAGCGTGCCGGTCAGCATCGGGAAGGCGGTCGACGAGTAGGCGAATGCCGCCGCGCTCACGCGGTCCATGCCCTGCTCCATCTTGATCGCCATCATCTCGACCGCGATGATCGCGTCGTCGACGAGCAGGCCGAGGCCGAGCACGAGCGCGCCGAGCGAGATCTTGTGCAGGCCGATCCCGAAATGGTTCATCGCGGCGAACGTCATCGCCAGCACGAGCGGAATCGACACCGCGACGACGAAGCCGCTGCGCAGGCCGAGCGAGAAGAAGCTGACCAGCAGCACGATCACCACCGCCTCGGCCAGCGTGCGCACGAACTCGCCGACCGAACGGCTGACCGCAGCCGGCTGGTCGGACACCTTGTGCAGGTCGAGGCCGACCGGCAAGGTGGTTCCAATCCTGGCGGTGGCGGCTTCGAGATCATGCCCGAGCGCGATGATGTCGCCGCCGGCACGCATCGACACGGCGATTCCGATCGTCTCGACGCCACCGAAGCGCATGCGCGGCTGCGGCGGGTCGACGAAGCCGCGCTTGACCTCGGCGATGTCGGAAAGCCGGAACAGGCGACCGTTGCTGCCGCGGATGCTGAGGTTGCCGATCGCCTCGGGTGAGTCGATCGCGCCGCTGGTGCGCAGGTAGATGCGGTCGGTCGCGGTCTCGAAACTGCCGGCCGGCGCGATCGCGTTCTGCGCCTCGAGCGTGCGCTTCAGTTCGGCGAAGCCGACACCGAGCGTGGCCAGCTTGGCGTTCGACACTTCGACGTAGATCTTCTCGTCCTGGCGGCCGATCAGTTCGATCTTGGCGACGTTCGGAACGCGCAGCAGGTCCAGCTTGACGCGCTCCGCGTAGTCGCGCAGGTCCGCATAGTCGAAGCCGTCGCCGGTCAGGGCGTAGATGTTGCCGAACGTGTCGCCGAACTCGTCGTTGAAGAACGGCCCGCGCACGTCCGCCGGCAACAGGTGGCGGATGTCGCCGACCTTCTTGCGCACCTGGTACCAGACCTCCGGCACGCGCGCGGCCGGGAGCGAGTCGCGCACGACGAAGAACACCTGCGACTCGCCGGGACGCGAGTAGCTGCGCAGGTAGTCGAGTTCGGGAATTTCCTGCAGCTTCTTCTCGACCGCCTCGGTCACCTTGTCGGCGACCTCGACGGCCGTCGCACCGGGCCACAGCGTCTGCACGACCATGACCTTGAACGTGAACGGCGGATCCTCGGCCTGGCCGAGGCCGCGGTACGACCACACGCCGAGCACGCCGAGCAGGATGATCGCGTAGAGCACGAGCGCCGGATTGCGCAGGGCCCAGGCCGAGATGTTGAAGGATGGCATCGGTGCGCCGCTCGGGTTGCCCCGCCGCGCTGCCGGGCCCGGGGGAGGGGGAGGCACCGGCAGCGCGGGAGGCGTCAAGGAAGGATCAGAAGGTGACGCGCCGGTTGGCGTCGTCGATCGGGTCGATCACTTCGCCCTCGCGCAGGCGGTGGACGCCGGCGGTGACGATCCAGCTGCCGGCGTCGATGCCGTGTTCGATGACGATGCCGTCCTCGCCGTAGCGATCGACGCCAACCTCGACCAGATGCACCTCGCGCGTCGCCGCATCGACCCGCCACAGCGCCGGACGCCCGCCCTTCTCGTGCAGCGCGCTGAGCGGCACGAGCCAGCGCTCGCGGTCGCTGTCACCGCCGAACAGGACGCGCGCCGTCTGGCCGAGGCGTGGCGCTGCGGCTTCGTCGACGAAGGCGACGCGAACGCGGTACGTGCGGGTGGTCGGGTCGGCCGCCGGGGCGACCTCGCGGATGCGCGCGGCGCTTTGCCGCCCGGGTTCGGCCCACAACTCGATCGCGGCCGGCTGGCCCGGACGATACTGCGCGACCTGTTGCTCCGGCACGCTGATCTCGACTTCGCTGGCACCATCGTGGGCGAGGGTCACGACGGCCTGACCGGGCGCGACGACCTGACCGGGTTCGGCGGACACGGCCGTGATGACGCCATCGGCATCGGCTCGCAGGCTCGCGTATCCGGTCTGGTTGCGTGCCGTGTCGAATTCCGCGCGGGCCTCGTCGACCCGCGCGCGCGCCGCGGCCAGCGCATTGACCTTGGCGTCGCGCTCGAACTGGCTGACGAAGCGTTTCGCGTAGAGCGCCTCGTAACGCTCGTGTTCCGCCTCGGCGAGTCGCAGCGCGGCCTCGGCTGAAGCGAGGCCGGCCTTCGCGCCGGATGCGGCGAGGCCGAAGTCGCG
>JAFLDX010000116.1 GCA_017302215.1 Lysobacterales bacterium | reverse complement strand
GACCGGCGCCGCGCCGGCCGGCAGCGACGAGGGCGGTGCCGCGGTCTCGTCCGACCCGGCCGCGGAGAAGCGCGCGTACGACGAAGCGTTCATGGCCCTGAAAGACGGCCGCTACGCCGAATCGGCGCGCAGGTTCCAGTCGTTCACCAGCCAGTATCCCGACAGCGACCTCGCCGGCAACGCGTACTACTGGCTCGGCGAGTCGTACTACGTCACGCAGAACTATCGCGTCGCGCTCGAAACGTTCGATACCCTCCTCGCGCGCTTCCCGAGCAACCAGAAAGCGCCCGATGCGCTGCTCAAGACGGGTTACTGCCAGTACGAGCTCAAGCAGTGGGATGCGGCCGAAAGGACGCTTACCGACGTCACCACGCGCTATCCCGAGACGACCGTCGCGCGCCTCGCCCAGGGTCGTCTGCGCGCGCTGAGGCTCGAGACGCGGCGCTGATCCGGCGTCCGGCCCGGACCGGCGCCATCGGCATGACCTCACCACTCGCCGTCGAACCGGCCGCCGCCGACGCGGGCCGGCTCCGAATCACCGAAATCTTCCATTCCCTGCAGGGCGAGGCCGACAGCATCGGTTGGCCCACCGTGTTCGTGCGCCTGACCGGGTGCCCGCTTCGCTGCAGCTGGTGCGATACCGAGTACGCCTTCCACGGCGGCGGGTGGCGATCGATCGACGACATCCTCGCCGAGGTCGCGCGTCACGGCACTCGCCATGTTTGCGTCACGGGTGGCGAGCCGCTCGCGCAGAAGCGTTGCCTCGACCTGCTGACCCGCCTGTGCGATGCCGGTCACGAGGTCTCGCTGGAAACCTCCGGTGCACTCGACATCGGTGCGGTCGACGCGCGCGTGCGTCGCGTCGTCGACCTCAAGGCGCCGGGCTCGGGCGAGATCGCGCGCAATCGCTGGGAGAATCTCGCCGGGCTGCGCGCCCGCGACCAGGTCAAGTTCGTCCTCGCCGATCGCGCGGATTACGAATGGGCGGTCGCCGTCGCGCGCGAGCATGCCCTCGATTCGCGCTGCGCCGTGCTGTTCTCCCCGGTGCATGGCGCGCTCGCGTCGCGCGATCTGGCCGAGTGGATTCTCGCCGACCGACTGCCGGTGCGTTTCCAGCTGCAGTTGCACAAGCTGCTGTGGGACGATGCGCGCGGCAAGTGATGTGTTTGTCCACAGGCGTGCCACGAGAACACCGTGTGCCGGAGGATCGCTCAAACATGACTGCCGTCGACACTTCGCCGCGCGCCGTGGTGCTCGTTTCCGGCGGCATGGATTCCGCCGTCACGCTCGCGCTCGCGCGCGAGCGAAGCTTCGCGTGTCATGCACTCAGCGTCGCCTATGGCCAGCGTCATTCGTCCGAACTGGCCGCCGCCGCGCGCGTCGCCGGCGTGCTCGGGGCAATCGAACACAAGACCGTCGCGGTCGACCTGCGTGCGATCGGCGGGTCGGCACTGACGGCCGACATCGAGGTGCCGGAGCAGGGCGGCGCCGGCATCCCCGTAACCTATGTCCCCGCACGCAACACGATCATGCTGTCGATCGCGCTCGGCTGGGCCGAAGTGCTCGGTGCCTGCGACATCTTCTGCGGAGTCAATGCGGTCGACTACTCCGGCTACCCGGATTGCCGCCCCGAGTTCATCGACGCCTTCGAGCGCCTGGCCAACGTCGCGACGAAAAGCGGCGTGGAGGGCGCGCGCCTGCGTGTGCACGCCCCGTTGATCCAGCTGTCGAAAGCCGACATCGCCCGCGAGGGTGCGCGCCTCGGCGTCGATTTCGCCTTGACCGTCTCGTGCTACCAGGCGGATGCGGACGGGCGCGCCTGTAGCCATTGCGACGCCTGCCGACTGCGCGCCGACGGCTTTGCGGCCGCCGGCCTCGACGACCCCACGCGCTACCGTTGATGCGCCGGCGCGGGTAAACTGCGCGACCCTCGACGCGTCGAGCGCGTCGTTCGACTGAAGCAGGGCCGTTAGCTCAGCGGTAGAGCAGTGGACTTTTAATCCATTGGTCGATGGTTCAAATCCATCACGGCCCACCACTTCCGCGTGACCGGGCGCATCGCGAACTGCAGCGCCGCGAGGAATTCTCCACAAAGGCCACGGCGCTTCCTTTTGCACACGCTCGTTGCATTGTCGTCCGCCGTCGGCGACGATGACCGACCCGGCAGGAGGCGAATGCCATGATGCGCAATCCGGTAGCCCATGTCGTCGACCCTGGCCGTCGCGAGGACGGCAGCCTGCACGCGATCACGATGCACGATCGCGGGGAGCGCGGCGTCCTGGTATGGGCCGGGACGCTCGTGCGCGGCGCCGAGGGCAAGAACGCAGCGACGATCGAGATGGCGGACTACGCCACTCGCGAGACCGTCAGCTTCATGAGCTGGCACGACATCGAAGGCTACTTCGCCGCAGGACCGTACGCTCCGCTCGTCGCCGAACTGATGGCCGTGCACAAGCGCAACGAGCGCGCCGCGGGCGCGCCCGTGCGCGACTGAGGTTCTCCCGCTCCTTCCCCCGAGGTTCCCCACGTCGCTCCGGCCGCCCACGCTGGCCGTCGTTCGCCCGCGCGATGCCACATTCCGCCGCCGTTCCGCCCGACAGGCCTGCTGTGATCGCGGCAGTTTCCGCGAGGAGTGGCCTCATGCAGCCGACAGGCTGGACCCAGGGTGTGACGTTTCGCGTGCTCGGCATCGGCTTTCTCGCCCTGCTGATGCTGGTGCCGTTGTGGCAGGTGCAGTCGCTGGTGGTCGAGCGCCGTGGCCTCGAGCAGGAGGCGCGCACGAAGATCGGCGAGCGCTGGGGCGGCGAACAGGTCGTCGGCGGGCCGGTGCTGGTCGTTCCGGTGCGCACCGCGGTGCATCACGACAAGGGCTTGACCCACGTCGACATCGATCATTTCGTCCTGGCCGAGTCACTGCGCATCGAAGGAACGTTCGATACCGAGCGGCGTCGCTACGGCATCTACGAGACACCGGTCTACACGGCCGACCTGCGCATCAGCGGTCGCTTCGCACGAACCGCCTTCGAGGCGATCCGCGCCGACGGCGGCGAGGTGCAGTGGCAGGCAGCCGTGCTGCGCGTGCCGATCGCCGACGTGCGCGGCATCCGCAGCGTGAGTGCGCTGCGCATCGACGGCCGCGAACTTGCATTCGGCCCGGGTGCCGCGGTTTCGAACATGACGTCCACCGAGGTGCCGTGGCCGCTCGATGCGCAAGCTGGCGACGCGAACGCCGAGTTCGCGTTCGAGATGCGTCTCGCCGGAACGGCCGTGCTGCAGTTCCTGCCGCTGGCGCGACAGACCGAGGTCTCGATCGGCAGCGCCTGGCCCGATCCCGGCTTCGTCGGTGCATTCCTGCCGGCGACGCGCGAAGCCGGCGCAGGCGGATTCAGCGCGCACTGGCAAGTCCTCGACCTCAACCGTCCTTTCGGGCAGCACTGGAGTGCCGGGGGCGACGTTCCGATGCTGCAGTCGTCGGCGTTCGGCGTCGAGCTGTACCAGCCGGTCGGCACCTACCAGCGCAACGAGCGCGCCGGCAAGTACGGGATCCTGTTCGTCGCGATGAGCTTCGTCGCCCTGTTCCTGTTCGATGCGCTCGGCCGCTGGCGCGTGCATCCCGTGCAGTACCTGCTGGTCGGAGTGGCCCTGTGCACGTTCTATGTCGTCCTGCTCGCGCTGTCCGAGCAGATCGGCTTCGGCCCGGCCTATGTCGCCGCCGCGATCGCGGTCGTGGCGATGATCGGTGGCTACGCGGCCGCCGCGGCGCGCAATCGCACGGCCGGCCTCGCGCTCGGCGGTCTGCTCGCGCTCGTGTATGCACTGCTGTACGGCCTCGTCGTGAGCGAGCAGTACTCGCTGCTGATGGGCGCGATCGCGCTGCTCGCCTCGATCGGCCTGCTGATGTACCTCACCCGCCGTGTGGACTGGTACGCTCTCGGGCCCGCGCGCATCGACGTACCCGCGGGGATGGGATCGCGATGAACCTGCTCGCCCTCGAAACTTCGACAGAAGCGTGTTCGGTCGCGCTGCTCGCAGCCGGTGCGGTGTACTCGCGCAGCGAGATCGCCCCGCGCCGGCATGCGGAGCTGCTGTTGCCGATGTGCGAGGCGGTGCTGGCCGAGGCGGGCCTGCGCCGCCGGCAGCTCGATGCGATCGCGGTCGGGCGTGGACCGGGCGCCTTCACCGGCGTGCGCCTCGCGATCTCGGCGGCGCAGGGCATCGCACTCGCCCTCGACGTGCCGGTGGTGCCGGTATCTTCGCTCGCCGCACTCGCGCTTGAAGCGCCGGCGGATGCCGGTTCGATCCTTGCGGTGATCGATGCGCGCATGGGCGAGCTTTACGCGGGCGTTTTCCGCCGCGGCGACGACGGCCTCGTCCACGAGCTGGCCGCCGAAACCGTCGGCCCTGCCGACGCGTTGCGCGTGCCGCCGGGGCGTCGCTGGGACATCGTCGGCACCGGCTGGGACACGCACGCCGACGCGATTCGCGCCCGCCTCGATGCGGCGCCGCGCTCGGCGCGAGGACTCTGCTATCCGCTGGCCGTGTCGATCGCACGGCTCGCGGCGCCGCGCTTCGTCGCAGGCCACGGCGTCGCGCCCGAGCAGGCCTTGCCGGTCTACCTGCGTGACAAGGTCGCGCTGACGACGAGCGAGCGCGCGGTGGTTGCGCAAGGCTGACGCGGCGCGTCTCGCCTTGTCGGAGAGGTCGGCGCGGACTTGGGGAGCGTCTGGACAAGGGTCATCGCGGCTGAAGCCGCTCCCACAGACAGTTGCTCCCATGCAATCAATATCCTCTCGGAGCGGCTTCAGCCGCGATCGGGATGGATCTGCGCTTCCCTTGTGCGGAGGCAGCGCCTACCAGCGGGGCGAGACGACGATGCCGTGTTCCTTGGTCGCCAGTTCGATCTCGACGTGGAGGTTTGGCCGCAGGACAGGGACGAGCGCCTCGATCATGCGTTTCGCCGGCACGCGTCGGCTCGCCGGACCGCGATCGAAGCGTGGCAGTCGCAAGGCCTTCGTGAAGACGAAATCCGGCG
Organism: Lysobacterales bacterium; assembly: GCA_017302215.1. Classification (GTDB taxonomy): domain Bacteria; phylum Pseudomonadota; class Gammaproteobacteria; order Xanthomonadales; family Rhodanobacteraceae; genus Dokdonella. The sequence goes on along the minus strand of JAFLDX010000116.1, from coordinate 5,656 downwards.
ACAGTGCGCGGAAGTACGCGAGCAGTTCGCCGAGCGCGAACTCTTTCCAATGGTGCGCACCGGTGTGCATGGTCAGGATGTCGCGGGATGGCAGGCCGCCACCGAAGCCACGCAGGAAGCGCAGCCAGTTCCAGGCGCGTCCGCGCAGGGCGTAGTAGTTCGGCGTCGTCACCACGATGCGCGCGCCGGGTTTCATCACGCGATGGACCTCGCGCCACATCGCGACCGGATTGAACGTGATGTGCTCGATGATCTCGGTGAAAAGCACGATGTCGATGCTCGAATCCGGTATCGCGGCGAACGCGCGCGCGTGCTCGAGATCGGGTTCCGGAACGAGGGTGATTGCGTGGGCCGCGGCAAGGTTGCGCACGTTCTCGAGTTCGAACGTGAAGGGGAGGTCGAGCGCGACGACCTCGAAGCCGTCGATGGCGTAGAGCAGGGACTGGTGCAGCCAATGCGCGCCGATGTCGAGCACGCGATGGCCTTTTGTGCGACCCCGGGTCTCGAGGAAATGGCGCTTCGTCGCGACAAAGCGCGGATAGTGCGCGCGCAGGTATTCGATCGCCGGGACGCCGTGCGCCGCGAACAGGGCCTCGAAGTCCGCCCGCTCAGGGGCCGTGTTGCGCATCACACGGCGTGGCGGCTTCGCAACAGGCAGAACGCGCGCTCGTCGCCCGCGTTGCTGGCCGGATCGGAATCGCGCGTGTTGCCGACCGTCATGAAGTCGAGCACGTCCCAGCCGGTGCGGTCGATCAGGCGGCGCAGGCCGGCTTCCGAGAAGATCCAGAAATTGGTCGCGTCGTTGTTCGTTTCGTCGGGTGCGACGAGATACGCCGCCGGCACGGCCTGCAGGTCGACGCGCTCGCGGTTGATCGAATCCTTGTTGCCGACGTGATCGCGCGGGCGGTTGTAGCGCGTGATGCGCGTGCTGAGCACGGCATGGCGTGCGTTGCGCGCGAGGCTTTCGAGCGCGTTGAACGGGTTCTTGAGGTGGTAGAGGATGCCGAGGAACAGGGCGAGGCCGTAATTCTCGCCCGGCAGGTCGAAGCGCGCGTCGAGGTCGACTTCATGGATCGTCACCTTCGACTCAAGCGCCTGCTTGAGCAGGCGCACGCCGCGGCAGCTGTTGTAGTTGGTCGGCGCATTGTCGACCACGTGCGCATCGAGACCGAGCGATTCGAGGAAGAACGCCGAGTCGCCGTCGGCCGCGCCGATGTCGGCCACCGGTGCACCGCCGGCGACGGCGAGCAGGTCGCGATTCGGCCCGGACAGCAGGCGGTCGAGGTGCTGGAAATTGGTCAGTGTCCCGTAGGGGTACCAGCCGAATCCATCCGGCGCGAGCTCCTTCTTGCGGGCGCTCAGGCTGCGCTCGAAGGCGCGGGCGCGTTGGGCGAGGTCGGCGATGTCCATGCGGCTGTCCTGCTGCGATGTCGATGGATCGGGTGTAGGTGCGGTCGTGCTCAGCGCCCGCGCAACATCCGGCGCAGTCGGTGGGCAGCGCTGCGCAGGCGCGGATGCCGCGCGAGTGTCGCACGGATCCATGCCATGCCCAGGCCCGAGAGGCTGGCATGGGCGGACTCGAGACGCGTGTTCGCCTCGGCCAGTTCGCCGTACAGGCGCCGGATGTGCTGGTCCCTGCGCTCGAGCAGGATGCCAAGTTCCTGCACGTCGTGTCGGCTCAGGGTTGCGCCTTCGGCAAAGTGCTCGGGCAACGGCCGGTCGACGTAGATCGTTGAATGGGTCGCGGCGAGTTCGGCCGCGGGCCGTTCCTTCGTGTAGAAGTACAGGGCCACGGATCGACGCGTCAGGCCGCGCTTGTCCTTCGGCAGGACGATCGGCGGGAAGCCGTGCCAGCTCGTCTCGGTCGTCTCGAAGATCACGCAGCGGTTGAACAACGGCGTGATGCGCCGGATGCGGTCGTCCGCTCTGCGCGGATCGGAGTGCAGTTCGAGCGAACCGCCCCACGCGTCGTCCCATTCGTGGTTGAGGTACACGATCAGGTTCAGGCGCCGATGCCATTCCTCGATCGGGTGCCGGTTGAAATCGACGTGCGCATCGAGGTCCTGGCCATGCCGACTCTCGTGCGTGCCGCCACCGAAGTACCACGGATCGTAGAGCAGGTCGTCGATGCCGGTCAGGCGCCCGATGAGGTCGAGGAATGCGCGCGACTGGATCAGGTCGTCCAGCTTCGCGAACGAGTGACCGAGCCCGCGGATCCTCTCGATCGTCGACTTGTTGCCGAGATCGCCGTCCTCGGTGCGCGCATTGCCGCGCTCGAAGTCGGGGAACTCGCGATCGAGCGCAGCCGCGCAGCCCGGGGCAAGGAAGTCATCGATGACGACGTGGCGGAACGGCAGCGCGTCGGCGAAGGCCCGGACGTGCCGGTCGGCGTCGCGCGAAACGTGCGCGGCAATCAACGTGTCCATCGCCTCCATCGACTGGAGCATCCCGGCATCCCGCGCGCTCAGAAATCCATGAAATACCCGCCGTTCACCGGGATGTTCGCGCCGGTGATGTAGGCGGAGCCTTCGGCGCACAGGAAGTCGACGGCACGGGCGATCTCGGCCGGCTCTCCGAGGCGGCCGACCGGGATCCGCGAGACGATGTCGGCGCGCACGTCCGCCGGCACGGCCATGACGAGGGCGGTCGCGCAGTAGCCGGGCGAAACGCTGTTGACGGTCACGCCCTTGCGGGCGACCTCGCGCGCGAGCGCCATCGTGAAACCGTGCATGCCGGCCTTCGCCGCGGAGTAGTTGGCCTGCCCGAACTGGCCGGTCTGGCCGTTGACGGACGACAGGTTGACGATGCGGCCGTAGCCGCGCTCGACCATGCCGTCGACGACCGTCTTGCAGGTGTTGAACACGCTGTCGAGGTTGACGCGCAGCACGTCGTTCCACTGCTGCGGGCTCATCCTGCGCAGGCTCGTGTCGCGCGTGATGCCGGCTGCGTTGACGAGCACGGACACGGGCCCGTGGCTCGCCTCGATGCGCGCGAACGTGCTCGTGCAGTCATCGTAGTCGGCGACATCGATCGGTTCGAAGGCGATCGCATCGGCGGCGGTGTCGGCGAGGAAGGCTTCGATGCGCTCCTTGCGCGCACCGAGGTCCGCGGCGACGACGCGGTGCCCGGAACGCGAGAGCTGACGGCAGATCTCGGTACCGAGGCCACCGATGCCTCCGGTGACGACGGCGACGCGCTGGTTCATCGGCTTGGATCCATGGAGGGAGTCGGCTGCACGGGTGGGCGCGGGCGCGCGGGGCGCGGCAATGCGGATGTTGCGGTTCTTCAATCCGGCCGGCGCGCCGCCGGCCGTCCGCTCAGGACTTGCCGTCCTTCTTGGGTTTCGCGTTGCCTTCGCTCTCGCGCACCCGGCTCGCGGCGGCGCTTAGGAAACCCTGCTGGAGCGATTTCCACGCATCCATGTTGCGCTCGGTCATGTCGTTGAGCATCGACCAGGGCGTGCGACCCATGATGTTGTTGAGCTGGCTGCGGAACTGCTGCTGCTGGTCGAGGAACACCTGCAGGCTCTTCTCGAGGTAGCTGCCCATGAACCCCTGCAGCGAGTCGCCGTAGAAGCGGATGATCTGCGAGAGCAGCTGCGTCGTGAACATCGGCTGCCCGCGTTCCTCGTGATCGGAAATGATCTGCAGCAGGACCGAGCGGGTCAGGTCATCGCCGGTCTTGGCGTCGCGCACTTCGAACGCCTCGCCGTCGACCACGAGCTGACGGACCTCCTCGAGCGTGATGTAGCTCGAGATTTCGGTGTCGTAGAGGCGACGATTGGGGTACTTCTTGATGATTCGGGTCTGGGCCATCCGCCAAAGCTAGCAGAACATGCCGCGCTGCACCAGTTTCATGCTGCGCAGCAATCGCGGGGCCAGGGTGACCCGGGGGCGGGCCGGGGCGGGCTGCCGCGCCGCAAAAGTCGGGCGGGCCCGCGGTCCCGCGTTGCCGCAGGGCGGGCGGACCGGCCGGCGCTCACCAGCCCATGTAATGGCCGCCGTTGATGGACAGGTTGGCCCCGGTGATCCACGAGGCGCGTTCGTCGGCGAGGAAGCCGACCGCGTAGGCGATCTCGTCCGGCTCGCCGAGACGGCCGACCGGGATCTGGGCGGCGATCTTGGCGCGCACGTCTTCCGGGACCGCACGCACCATTTCGGTCAGGACGTAACCGGGCGACACGGTGTTGACCGTGATGCCGAACTTCGCGTTCTCCTGCGCCAGCGAGATCGTGAAGCCGTGCATGCCGGCCTTCGACGCAGCGTAGTTGGCCTGGCCGTACTGGCCCTTCTGGCCGTTGATCGAGCTGATCTGGATGATGCGGCCCCACTTGCGGTTGCGCATGCCGTCGATGATCGGGCGCGTCACGTTGAAGCACGAGTTGAGGTTCGTGTTGATCACCTCCTGCCACTGCAGGGCGGTCATCTTGTGGAACGTCGTGTCGCGCGTGATGCCGGCATTGTTGACCAGGATGTCGATGCCACCGATCAGGTCTTCGGCGGCCTTGACCATCGCTTCCGCGCTGGTCGTGTCGGACACGTCGCCCGGCACGATGGCGAAGTCGAAGCCTTCGGACTTCTGCGCATCCCGCCACGCGCGCGCCTTGGCCTCGTCACGGTAGTTGGTCGCGACCTTGTGACCGGCCTGGGCGAGATGGCGGCAGATTGCCGTGCCAATGCCGCCGATGCCGCCGGTGACGAGTGCTGTGCGTGCCGTCATGTCGTTTCCCTCGGGTGGATTGCCGGCGTGGAATGCCGTGGCCGCGATTGTGCCGGCCGGGCAGGCATTAGTCCTTCCGCATTGCGGCACGCGTTGCGACGCGCAGCGGACCCGATTGTCGGCGGATGCGCGCGGGATCGAATGCCTGCGTGGCCGCGGCGAGCAGTCGCGCCGGCACGCGGTGCGCAGGCACGGCCTGGCCGAGGAAGGCGAGCGCCGCGCGCAACGCCGGCAGCGGATCGGCGTCGTCGAGCGCACGCGCCGCGTCGGCTTTCGACAGCTTGTGTCCCGACGCGTCGAGGACCAGCGGGACATGCATCCAGTTCGTGTCGGGCAGCGCGAGCAGGCGCTGCAGCAGGATCTGGCGCGGCGTCGAATCGAGCAGGTCGGCACCACGCACGACATCGGTGATGCCCTGCGCGGCGTCGTCGACGACCACGGCGAGCTGATAGGCCCAGTCGCCGTCGATGCGGCGCACGACGAAGTCACCGACCTCGCGCCGCAGGTCCTGTGCGAACGGGCCATGCACGCGATCGACGAAGCCGATCGTCGCGTCCGGAACGCGCACGCGCCAAGCATGCGCCGCATCGGGTGCGCAGGGCTGCAGGCAGTGGTCCGGGTGGATGCCGTCGAACCCGGCGAGATCGCTGCGGCTGCATGCGCACGGGTAGGCGTGGCCGGCGTCGCGCAGGCGGGCGAGCGCATCCGCATACGTGGCGCCGCGCTCGCTCTGCCGGATCACCGGCTCGTCCGCCTCGAGCCCATGCGCGCGCAGGCTGGCGAGGATGCGCGCCTCGGCTCCTTCGACCGTCCGCGCGCGGTCGACGTCCTCGATGCGCACGAGCCAGCGCCCGCCTGCGGCACGCGCGTCGAGCCAGCTGGCCAGCGCCGCGACGAGCGAGCCGAAATGCAACGGACCGGTCGGCGACGGCGCGAA
>JAFLDX010000115.1 GCA_017302215.1 Lysobacterales bacterium | reverse complement strand
CGCGTTCGTCCTCGCTGAGCGGTCGCTCGCCGTCGCTGCCGCCGACGTGGCTTGCACCGTACGGCGTGCCGCCGCCGGTCGTGCGCCCGAGCGCGGCTTCGGTGAACGGGATGCCGACGATGATCATGCCGTGATGGAGCAATGGCAGCAGCATCGACAGCAAGGTGCTCTCCTGGCCGCCGTGCATCGTATTGGTCGCGGTGAACACGCCGGCCGGCTTGCCGGCGAGCGTGCCGGACGCCCATTCGGCACCGGTCGAGTCGAGGAAATGCTTGAGCGGCGCGGCCATGTTGCCGAAGCGCGTCGGGCTGCCGAGCAGGAGCGCGCAGCACTCGCGCAGGTCGCCGGAGGTGACGTACGGGGCACCGTCTTCCGGCACGGGCGGGCGCGCAGTCTCGGTCGTCGCGGCCACCGGTGGCACGCTGCGCACGCGTGCGCGCATGCCGTCGACTTCCTCGACGCCGCGCGCGACATGGCGGGCGAGCTGGGCGACCTTGCCGGTGCGGCTGTAGTACAGGACGAGCACGTCCGCGGTCGGCATGCGCTGGATTCCGCTGCGTGCGCCGAGCGCGGGCCGGCGCGTGGTGGATTGGTGGCACCGGGCGGCCTGGGTTACGCTGGCCGCATGGGACTACGCGAGTTTGCCACGCGCCGCTACGATCGTGAGCAGACGCTCGCATTCTTCCGTTTCACCTGGCTGCGCTTCCTCGAGGACCGTTGTCTGCAGACGGCCGGCGCGCTCGCCTACACGAGCCTGTTCGCGCTGGTGCCGCTGACCGCGGCCGTGCTCGGCATCCTCGCGGCGTTCCCGGTGTTCGACGAATGGAAGGATCGGCTGACCGCGTTCGTGTTCAAGAACTTCGTGCCGGCCACCGGCGACGTCGTGCAGGGCTACCTGACCGAGTTCGCGGCCAACGCGAGCAAGGCCACCGCGGTCGGCGTGCTCGTGCTGATCTTCAGCGCGATCGCCCTGATGATGAGCATCGAGGACGCGTTCAACCGGATCTGGCGCGTCGCCACCGATCGCCGCGCGGCGTCGCGCTTCGTCATCTACTGGACCGCACTGAGCCTCGGCCCGTTGCTGGTGGCAGCCGCCCTGGCGACGAGTTCGTACCTGATCGCGCTGCCGCTGCTCGACGCCGCGGCCACCGAGTATTCGCTCAAGGCACGCGTGCTCTCGGTGCTGCCGTTCTTCATCATGTGGACGGCGCTAGCGGTCGGCTATCTCGTCATACCGAACCGCAGCGTGCGCGTGCGCGACGCGATCGTCGGCGGTTTCATCGCCACCGTGCTGTTCGAGACTGCGCGGCGCGGCTTCACCTGGTACGCGACCGGACTCGCCAACTACCAGCAGGTCTACGGCGCGATGGCGATCGTGCCGATCTTCTTCTTCTGGATCTACCTGTCGTGGATCATCGTCCTGCTCGGCGCGTCGATCACGGCCTCGCTCAGTGCGTTCGACTATCGACCGGCCAGCATGCGCCTCGCGCCCGCGCAGGAGTTCGCCGGCCTCGTGCGCCTCGTCGGCCACTTCGCCGATGCCCATCGACGAGGCGAGGGCCTGCACAGCGACGAACTGCGCAGCCGCGAGCCGTACCTCACCGACGATCTGCTGCAGCGCTACCTGTGCGACCTCGACCGCGTCGCGGTGATCCGGCGCACCGAAAGCGGCGAGTGGATCCTCGCGCGCGACCTCGCCGGCGTGACCCTGCGCGACCTCTACGAGGAAGGCGACTACCACCTGCCCGTCGATGACGTGCCGCTGCCGGGCGATGGCGGTCGTGAGACGCCGGCAGCGCTGCACGCGCTGGTCCGCGCATTGCGCGAACGACTCGACGTACCATTGGCCGACATCGTCGCCGATCCTGCACCGGCTGCAGGCGACATCGAACCCGGAACCCCGCCCCCATGATCCGATCGCGCCACCTGCTCGCCGTGCTGATCTTCCTCGTGGCCCTGCCGACCGCAATGCCGCTCTCCGCCTCCGAGCAGGCTGCCAAGCCGGCGCTCGAGGTCATGACGCTCGAAGGCAAGCCGTTTACCCTGGCCGAGCATCGTGGCCAGTGGATCGTCGTCAATTTCTGGGCCACCTGGTGCGCGCCGTGCATCGCCGAAATGCCGGAACTGTCCGCCTTCGCCGACTCGCGCCACGACGTCGTCGCGATCGGCCTCGCCTACGAGGACACCGAGCGCCAGGAAATCGTCGATTTCCTCAAGGAGCGCCCGGTGTCCTACCCGATCGCCCAGGTCGACGTCGGCGATCCGCCGAAGGATTTCGCCACGCCGCGCGGCCTGCCGACGACCTACCTGATCGCCCCCGACGGCACCGTTGCGCGGCACTTCCTCGGCCCGATCACCGGAAAGGATCTCTCCGACGCGATCGCGCGCGCGAAGTCGACCGCGAAGAAGTGAAGCATCGATGAAGCAGGCGCGCTTCCTCGTTTCAGGCCGCGTCCAGGGCGTGGGGTTCCGCGCCGCTGCGCGATCGGAGGCATTGCGGCTCGGACTGAGCGGCCATGCGCGCAACCTGCGCGACGGCGATGTCGAGGTCGTCGCGATCGGTGACGAGGCAGCGATCGAATCGCTCGGATCATGGTTGCTGCACGGGCCACCCGCTGCGCGCGTCGATTCGCTTCGTCGCGAAGCCTGCAATCACGATGAACCGCTGCGCGGCTTCCTCATGCGCTGAGCCCGACGGGCAGCGCCGCTCACCCCGGCTGGCGCGACGCGTGGCGATCGATCAGGGTTCTCGCGTCGACCGGCCGCCCGAGATGGAACCCCTGCAGTGAACTGCAGCCCAGTTCGGTGAGCAAACGTTGCTGGTGCTCGGTCTCGACTCCCTCGGCGATGATCTCGAGGTTGAGCGTGCGCCCGAGCGCGATGATCGCGGAAACGATCGCGGCATCGCTGGTCTCGCTGGTGAGGTCCTTGATGAAGGCGCGGTCGATCTTGAGCTCGCGCGCGGGCAGCCGCTTGAGGTAGAGCAGGCTCGAATAGCCGGTGCCGAAATCGTCGATCGATATCTGCACGCCGAGGTCGGCGAGGTCGTGCAGGATCGCGAGGCTCTCCTCCGGATCGTGCATGGCCGTCGATTCGGTGACCTCGAGGGTCAGCGCGCCGCGTGGAATGTCGTGGCTCTGGAGGATCAGGCGCACGATCTCGACGAGGCCCGGCGCGCGGAACTGCGTTGCCGAAAGATTGACCGCGATGCCCGGGATCGACCTGCCGTCGCGGCGCCACTCGGAGAACTGTCGACAGGCCTCGTCGAGGGCCCAGCGGCCCAGTTCGATGATCAGCCCGTTCTTCTCGGCCATCGGGATGAACTGTTCCGGCATGATCGTGCCGAGGCGCGGGTGTTGCCAGCGCATCAGCGCCTCGACCCCGACCAGCGGGCCGTCGGGCGCCTTCAGCTTCGGCTGGTAGTGCAGGATCAGCTCGCCGCGCGTCGCGGCCATGCGCAGCTCCTGCACGAGTTGCAGCTGGTCGCGCGCGCCGACGTCCATCGATGACTCGAAGAATCCGTAGCCGTTGCGTCCGCGATCCTTGACGTAGTACATCGCCGCATCGGCGCTCGCCATCAGGTCGCGCCCGTCGCGGCCGTCGCCCGGATACAGCGCGATGCCGATGCTCGCGCTCAGGCGCAGTTCGCCGAAGTCGAGCGAGAGCGGGCGTTCGAGCACGTCGAGCACGCAGGCGGCGATCGATGCGGCGTCCTCCGGAGTGTCCACCTCGGCGAGGATGACGAACTCGTCGCCGCCGAGCCGCGCCACCGTGTGCTGCGCGCGCACGGTCGAGCGGATCGCGTAACCCACCGATTTGAGGACGAGGTCGCCGGACGGGTGGCCGTATGCGTCATTGATCGCCTTGAAGCCGTCGAGGTCGAGGAACAGCACGGCGAAATGCGTGGACTCGCGCTGGGCCTTCTCGGCGGCGAGATCGAGCCGGTCGCCGAGCAGCAGGCGGTTCGGCAATCCGGTCAGCGCGTCGTGCAGCGCGAGATGGGTGAGTTTCTCGTTCGCCATGCGCAGCGACTCGGCCAGCCGGGCGGTGCGGTCCTGCAGGCGACGATCGAGCACCGAAACCGTGATGGCGAGGCCGAGGATCGCGAAGCTGCTGATGCCGACCAGACTCGCGAGCCACTTCGGCGAGACGCCGCCGTCGAGCGCGGCGCCGCAGATGCTGCCGGCGGGGAACTGTGCGGCCGCCATGCCCGTGTAGTGCATGCCGACGATCGCGAACCCCATGACGAGTGCGGCCAGGATGCGCATGTGCCCGTTGCGCCCGTCGTTGCGGCGCAGCCGCCGCGCTATCCAGAGCGCGGCACCGGCTGCGGCGATGGCGATGACGATCGATAGGCCGAACCAGAACGGGTCGTAGTGGATGCCCGGTTGCATGCGCATCGCTGCCATGCCGGTGTAGTGCATGAACGCGATGCCGCTGCCCATGATCAGTGCGCCGGCGACGAGGCGCGCACGACCGAGGTGCGGCTGCGACACGAGATACAGCGCGTACAGCGAGGCCGCGATGGCGATGACGAGCGAATACAGGGTGATGAAGAGGTCGTAGCCCTGCGGTATCGGCAGGTTGAACGCGAGCATGCCGATGAAGTGCATCGACCAGATGCCGACGCCCATGGCGACGCCGCCGGCGATCAGCCAGCCATGCGATGCACGGCCCTCGCTGGCCGCGATGCGGCCGGCACTGTCGAGCGCGACGAACGAGGCGAGCGCAGCGACGATGTAGGACACCACGACGAGTGCCGGGTTGTAGGTGCCGACCAGATCCATGAGGGGGTTCCAGGGGTTGAATCCGTTCGCAAGCAAGGTTCGCGCCACAACATGGGCAGGCCGCGATCGCTGAAATCGGCGTCGACGCGTCCTCCGCCGCGATGGTGCCGGAACCCGTCGTCAGCCGTTGTCAAATTGTGTCGCTGCCACGTCGGCCGCTGCGCGGCCTGCGCAGGGCGCGTCCGTGCTCAGGCCGCGGTTGCTGCCTCGGCATCCGCTTCGACCGGAATGCACGAGCAGAACACGTTCTTGTCGCCGTGCACGTTGTCGACGCGCGCTACCGGCGACCAGTATTTCGCCTGGCGCAGGCTCGCGAGCGGGAAGGCAGCGAGCTCGCGCGGATAGGCATGCTTCCACTCGCCGGCCGCGACCATCGACGCCGTGTGCGGGGCGTTCTTCAGCGGATTGTCCTCGCGATCGAGGCGACCGTCCGCGACGGCACGAATCTCCTCGCGGATCTGGATCATCGCGTCGACGAAGCGATCGAGCTCGTGCAGCGACTCGCTCTCGGTGGGTTCGACCATCAGCGTGCCGGCGACCGGGAAGCTCAGGGTCGGCGCGTGGAAGCCGAAGTCGATCAGCCGCTTGGCGACATCTTCAGCGCTGATGCCGGTGGCATCCTTCAACGGGCGCAGGTCGAGGATGCACTCGTGCGCGACGAGGCCGTTGCGTCCCGTGTACAGCGTCTCGAAGTGCGGCGCGAGGCGCCGCGCGATGTAGTTCGCGTTGAGCAGGGCGACCTGGGTCGCCTTGCGCAGGCCGCTCGCCCCCATCAGGGTCACGTACATCCAGCTGATCGGCAGGATGCTCGCGCTGCCGAAGCTCGCCGCGGAGACCATCGCGCCGGCGCCGGTTCCTTCGGTGCGCAGCCCGTCCGTGCCGAGGGCTTTCGGCAGGAACGGCGCCAGGTGCGCCTTCACCGCGCACGGGCCGACACCGGGACCGCCGCCGCCGTGCGGGATGCAGAACGTCTTGTGCAGGTTGAGGTGCGAGACGTCGGATCCCCACTTGCCCGGCTTGGCCACGCCGACCAACGCGTTCATGTTGGCGCCGTCGGTGTAGACCTGTCCGCCGTGGCGATGGACGATGTCGCAGATCTCGACGACGTCCTCCTCGAACACGCCATGCGTCGACGGATAGGTCATCATGATCGCGGCGAGACGGTCGGCATGCTTCGCCGCGTTGCGCCGGATGTCCTCGACGTCGACGTTGCCGTTGGCGTCGGTGCGCGTGACGACCACGGTCATGCCGCACAGGTGGGCGGACGCCGGGTTGGTGCCGTGCGCGGAATCGGGAATCAGGCAGATGTCGCGATGACCTTCTCCGCGTGAAGCGTGGTAAGCGCGGATCGCGAGCAGGCCGGCGTACTCGCCCTGCGCGCCGGAATTCGGTTGCAGGCTGACGGCGTCGTAGCCGGTGCACTCGACCAGCATCGCCTCGAGCTCGTCGATCAGCGCCTTGTAGCCCTGCACCTGCCCGGCCGGGGCGTACGGGTGCACGTTGGCGAATTCGGGCCACGTCACCGGGATCATCTCGGCGGTGGCGTTGAGTTTCATCGTGCATGAACCGAGCGGGATCATCGTGCGATCCATCGCGAGGTCCTTGTCGGCCAGCGCGCGCAGGTAGCGCAGCATCTCGTGCTCGCTGTGGTGCGTGTTGAACACCGGATGGGTCAGGAACGTCGAGCGGCGACGCAGCGCGGCCGGAATCAGCGATGGGGCGCTCGCGTCGAGCGCGTCGATGTCCGGCAGTGCCGCGTCGTCGCCGCCGAAGATGCGCCAGAGCAGTTCGATGTCGGCACGCGTCGTGGTTTCGTCCACCGAGATGCAGATGTACTCGCCCCAGGCCTTGCGCAGGTTCGCGCCCATCGAGTGCGCGCGTGCGACGAGCGCATCGGCCCTGTCGCCGACCTTGAGCGAGATCGTGTCGAATGCGGTCTCGTGGTGGCCCTGCACGTAGCCGAACCGGTGCAGGCCGTCGCGCAGGATCGAGGCGAGCCGATGCACGCGGCTGGCGATGCGGACCAGGCCTTCTGGGCCGTGGTAGACCGCGTACATCGAGGCCATCACGGCGAGCAGCACCTGGGCGGTGCAGATGTTGGACGTCGCCTTCTCGCGGCGGATGTGCTGCTCGCGCGTCTGCAGGGTCAGGCGATAGGCCTTGTTGCCCTCGGCATCGATCGACACGCCGATCAGCCGGCCCGGCATCGAACGCTTGTAGGCATCGCGGCAGGCCATGAACGCGGCATGCGGTCCGCCGAAGCCGAACGGCACGCCGAAACGCTGCGTGTTGCCGACGACGATGTCGGCACCCATTTCGCCCGGCGGCTTGAGCAGCGTGAGGGCGAGCAGGTCGGTGGCGAACACCACGAGTGCGCCGTGCGCGTGGATCGTCGCGCAATCCTCGGTCCAGTCGGCCAGCCAACCGCTCGACGCCGGATACTGGATCAGCACGCCGAAGAAATCACCGCGATCCATCGCGGCTTGCCATTCTTCGGCGGAGTTCGCCAGTTCGATGGCGATGCCGAGCGGTTCCGCGCGCGTACGCAGTACTTCGATGGTCTGCGGATGACAGTCGCCGAACACGAGGAAGCGGTTCGACCTGGACTTGGCCGAGCGCCTGGCCAGGGTCATCGCCTCGGCCGCAGCGGTCGCCTCGTCGAGCAGCGAGGCGTTCGCGATCTCCATGCCGGCAAGGTCGGCGCACATGGTCTGGAAGTTGATCAGGGCTTCCATGCGGCCTTGCGAGATCTCGGCCTGGTACGGCGTGTAGGCGGTGTACCAGGCCGGGTTCTCGAGGATGTTGCGCAGGATGACGTTCGGCGTATGCGTACCGTAGTAGCCCTGGCCGATGAAGCTGCGCAGGACGCGGTTGCGCTCTGCGACGGCGCGGATCTTCGCCAGCGCCTCGACCTCGTCGATCGGGTCCGGCAGCGCCAATGGGCGGGTCGACTTGATGCTGGCCGGCACGATGGCGTCGGTCAGGGCATCGAGCGAGGCGTGGCCGACCACGCCGAGCATCGTCGCGATCTCGGCGTCATTGGGGCCAATGTGGCGATCGACGAAAGCCGAGCGGTGTTCGAGGTCGCGGAGCGAAGGCGTGGACATGGCGGACATCCGGCGGGTTGAGGGGCGGCGCGCCTGCATGCGCGTCCGAAGGCGCCGGACCCGCGCGACTCGCGCCGCGGGGATCCGGCTCGCCCCTCTGTCCTTTTGCCTGAGAGTTTGGAAGCGCAGCGCGCTTCTTGCCCCTTCGGCGCCGGTTCTGCCCGTGAAAGGCAGGCGGTCTCTCCAGAGTGTCCGTCCGCGTGGTACAGGGCCTGAGCGATTACGGGCGTTTGCGCCTTCGGCAGCGGCCTTGCGGCTGCTTCTCCCGGCGCGGACTGAGGACCGGCGCAGTATAGCGGTTCCACGGGTCACGCATGCCCGGGGTTGCCCCGATGGGGAGCGCCGGGCGGCCGCCGCGATTCCGCGCGGATGGAATCAGTACGTTTCGCGGATCAGGTACTTCTTCGGCACCCGTTCGCGCTGCGGCTTTCCCGCGAGCTTCGGCAGGTCGAAGGCGGGCGGCGCCGGTTCGCGCGCGGGCAGCTGCTTCAGCAGGTGCGCAATGAGGTTGAGGCGGCCACGGCGCTGATCGTTGAAGTCGACCACGAACCACGGTGCCTGGCGCGCATGCGTGGCCTCGAGCATGGCATCGCGAGATTGGCCGTACTTCGCGTAGTCGGCGCGTGCCTTGACGTCGACCGGCGACAGCTTCCAGCGCTTGCGCGGGTCGCTGGCGCGCTCGGCGAAGCGCTGCTCCTGCTCGGCCTGGTCGACCGCCAGCCAGTACTTGAGCAGGATCAGGCCGTCGCGCGTGACGAGGCGCTCGAACTCCGGGCAGTCGAGCAGGAACTGGCGGTACTGCGCATCGGTGCAGAAGCCCATGACGTGTTCGACGCCGGCGCGGTTGTACCAGCTGCGGTCGAACAGCACGATCTCGCCGGCCGCCGGCAGGTGCTCGATGTAGCGCTGGAAATACCACTGGCCCTGCTGGCGCTCGGTCGGCTTCGGCAACGCGACGCGGCGCACGAGGCGATCGTTGAGCGGTGCCTCGATCGCCTTGATCACGCCGCCCTTGCCGGCCGCGTCGCGGCCTTCGAAGACGATCGCGATGCGCTTGCCGTTGCTGCTGACCCAGCGCTGCAGGTCGATCAGCTCGTCCTGCAGCGCCTCGAGGCTTTCCTCGTATGCCTTGCGCTTCATGTGGGCCATCGTGCTCTCCGCGGGTGGCGAATCGGGTCCGGTCAACGCTCGCCGAGACGCGAACGCAGGCCGGCGAGGTTGCACGGGCGCGTGCGCGCGTCGAGCTGGTGCACGATGATCTTCTCCCATGCCGTGCGACAGGCCGAGGTCGAGCCGGGCAGGCAGAACACGAAGGTCTCGTTGGCGAGCCCGGCGAACGCGCGTGACTGCAGCGTCGAGGTGCCGATCTCGTCGAAGCTGAGTGCTCGGAACAACTCGCCGAAACCCGGCATCGGCTTGTCGAGCAGCGGTTCGAGCGCCTCCGGCGTCGAGTCGCGCCCGGTGAACCCGGTGCCGCCGGTGACGAGGATGCCGTGCACGGCCGGGTCGGCGATCCACTGCGAGACGATCGCGCGCATGCGATAGCGATCGTCGCGCACGATCATGCGGTCGTGCAGGTGGTGCCCGGCCTGGCCGAGGGCGAGCGCGAGGTAGTCGCCCGAGGTGTCGTCCTCGGCCGTGCGCGTGTCGGAGACGGTCAGCACGCAGAGGTCGAGCGCTGCGAATTCGGCTTGTGCGGTCATGGCGCGAGACTAGCGCGCAGGCGCGGTGGCGTCGATGGCGCTTGGTTCGAGGCCTTCGCGGTGGCGCCTCGCCATGCGCCAGAGCAGGCTGGAAAGATCGACAGCGAACCCCTGCATGTCGAACAGCCCGCTTTCGGCGCGTGCGCTGGCGATGCGCACGCGCAGGCGCGCCCGTGCTTCCGCATCGCGTCCGAGGCGGACCGCCGCGGCGACAAAGGCCTCATCGTCGGCGACCACCAGCTCATCGATGCCGAGGTGGACGTTGAGGCTGGTGGCAACGCGTCCGGCAAACGTGTCGCCGGCCACGGTCAGCACCGGGCAGCCGGCCCAGATCGCATCCGACGCCGTGGTGTGCGCGTTGTACGGACTGCAGTCGAGGAACAGGTCGGCGTGGCGGTAGCGCGCGAGGTACTCGTCGTGCGCGAGCTTCGGCATGAAAACGAGGCGGGCCGGATCGAGTCCGCGCGCGCGTGCGTGGACACGCAGGGCCTCGTCGGCACCCTCGGGACCGGCCAGCAGCCACAGCACCGAGTCCGGCACGCCGCGCAGGATGTCGAACATGCGCGCGACGCTGCGCGGATTGAGCTTGTAGCTGTTGTTGAAGCAGACGTAGACCACGCCTTGCGCCGGCAGGCCGCAGGCCTCGCGCGACGGCGGCGTGCCGACCACGCGGGTCGGGTCGGACGGCTGGAAGCAGCGTGGCAGCCACGCGACCTGCTCGGAATACGCCGAACGCAGCGCCTCGGGCAGGACGATGCGGTCGGCGATCACGTAGTCGAGCCATTCCGCACCGGACGTGCCGGGATAAGCCAGCCAGTTGACCTGCACCGGCGCGGGCCGCAACGCGAACGCCTCGCTGACGTTGCCGCCACCCCAGACGCGCAGGTCGACGAGAATTTCGGCGCCGACCGCATGCAGGCGTTCGGCCAGCGCGCGCGGCGCGAGTCCGTGCACGTCATGCCAGTGCGTCGCGGCGCGCAGGCGCCGCTCGATGGCCTTGCCGTCGGGTGGCGCGGTGGCGAACAACTGCACCTCGAGCGGAAGCGCGCGCAGGGCCTCGAGGACGGCGACGGTCAGCAGCCCGGTCGGATGGTTGCCGAAGCCGTTCGAGACGAAACCGACGCGCAGCGGCGCGTCGGCCGCGCGGCGCGCAT